>JBKPBY010000183.1:0-28075 GCA_046727075.1 bacterium
GATGGACCAATTTGAAATGCGAACCCACAAGCGATTGCTCGACATCATCGAGCCGACTGCAAAGACAGTCGACGAGCTGCGCAAGCTCAATCTGCCTGCTGGAGTCGATATCACCATCAAGATCTAGTTGTTATCCCGCAAGAGAATGAAGATCGGATTACTAGGAAAAAAGATCGGGATGACGCGCGTCTACGACGCAAACGGTAAAGCTACGCCTGTGACCGTGATTGAAGCCGGAGGCAACACGGTCCTCCAGGTCAAGAGTCAGGAAAAGAATCGCTATGACTCGATCCAGGTAGGCTTTGATTCGCAAAAAGAATCGCGTGTCTCAAAACCGCTGCTTGGGCATTTCAAGAAAGCGAATGCAGAACCCAAGAAGTTTGTTCGGGAGTTTCGTTTGTCTTCCCCAGTAGAAGGCGAATTGAATCTGGGAGTTTCGCAGTTTGAGGTGGGCCAGTTCGTTGATGTCATCGGGCGCTCGAAAGGGAAAGGGTTCCAGGGGGTTGTAAAGAAGCACAACTTCGCCGGACAACCCGCGGCGCACGGATCGAAAATGCATCGCCGTAACGGCGCGATCGGTAACCGATCGACTCCGGGACGCGTGTGGAAGAATATGGGCATGCCAGGTCATCTCGGCGATGAACAGGTGACCGTGCAGAATCTTCGCATTGTTCAGGTTCGCCCGGACGAGAATCTCATATTGATCTGCGGTGCCGTCCCTGGCGCAAACGGGAGTTACGTGGTGGTGCGGCCTGCCAAGAAAAAGCAAGCCGACGGAGGGAAAGCTGAATGAGCGCGACAGTTCTGACAGTTCAGGCGGCTAAAAAGGCCAAGATAGACGTAATCGAGAACGGTCGCGGATCGCAAGCGGTCCACGACGCGGTCGTAGCGCTACGCGCTAACCGGCGAAGCGGCTCTGCCAATACAAAGACGAAGGCTGATGTCGCGTTCTCTGGCAAAAAGCCGTGGCGACAGAAGGGTACCGGACGAGCACGAGCCGGATACAAATCTTCGCCGATATGGACGCATGGCGGCGTGGTGTTTGGTCCCAAGCCCCGCGACTATTCGAAAACAACGCCAAAAGGAGTAAAGAGGCTCGCTTTCCTCAAGGCGCTCAGCTCACGCATCCTAGCGGGAGACGTTTTGGTGACTGAGGCGATCAAGGTCGATAAACCGAAAACGAAAGAATTTGTGTCGTTCCTTAAGGCACAAACGGATGCAAACAAGGTCCTGGTGATCTCAACTCAGTTTGACGACAACACCTACAAAGCCGCGCGGAACATTCGGCCGGTGGTGTTGAATACAGCCTCGGAGGTGAACACAGAACAACTCCTGGCGTTTCAGAAGATTATCGTGACCAACGACGCGTTGGCTGCATTGGCGGAGAGACTGGCATGAGTGATTCAACTTCCTTAATTCAGAACATCCGCCTGACGGAGAAAGCGAGCCTCCTTGGCGAAAAGCATAACCAATATGTGTTTCGGGTCGATCCGCGGGCAAACAAGCTCCAGATCAAAAAAGCGATCGAGGAACTCTTCGGAAAGAAAGTCGTCCGGGTAAACACCAGCCAGTACGCCGGCAAGAAGAAACGAGAGCGACGGACCGATTTCGGACGGCGTGCGCATTGGAAAAAGGCGATCGTGACATTGGCTGAGGGCGAAAAGATCGATCTGGCATAAACAGAATACGGAACGATGGCACTTAAGAATTTCAGACCGCTCACTCCAACACAGCGTTTCAAGCAAACGCCTTCGTTCGAAGAGATCACGAAGGATAGGCCAGAGAAAAACCTGGTCGAGCCGCTGAAGCGGACTGGTGGGCGCAACAATAATGGCCGGCTCACGTCGCGTCACATTGGAGGTGGCCACAAGCGCAAGTACCGGATTGTCGACTTTAAACGTCAGCTTCGCGATGTGGCGGCTTCCGTTGAAGCAATTGAGTACGATCCCAATCGTTCAGCTCGGATCGCTCTGTTGAAATATTCGACTGGCGAGAAAGCCTACATTTTGGCTCCGAACGGCCTGCAAGTCGGTGCGAAGGTGGAGGCCGGAGAAAATGCTCCACCTGATCTCGGGAATGCGTTGCCGCTGAAAGGCATCCCTCTCGGGACGATCATTCATAATGTAGAGATTGTGCCGGGCCGAGGCGGGCAGATTGCCCGTAGCGCAGGACAACAAGCGATTTTGAGCAACCGCGAAGGCGGTTACGCCCTGGTGCGCATGCCTTCGGGCGAGACGCGGCGGATCAACGAAAATGCTTATGCGACGATTGGGCAGGTCGGCAATGTCGAGCACATGAACGTTTCCAGCGGCAAAGCGGGACGTACTCGCTGGCTGGGTAAGCGACCGCACGTTCGCGGTATGTCGATGAACCCGATCGATCACCCGATGGGTGGTGGTCAAGGTAAGAGTAAGGGAGGCGGCGGCCGGCATCATCCGGTCAGCCCTTGGGGTCAACTCGCTAAGGGATTCAAGACCCGGCGCAAACACAAGCCGAGCGATGCGTTCATCGTAGAACGCCGTAAAAGCAAAAAGAAAATGAAGTAACGTATGGGTAGATCACTGAAAAAAGGTCCGTTCGTGGATTTCAAGCTTCTTGAAAAAATTGAGAAGATGGGTGGTGGCGGCGCCAAGAGACCGATCAAGACTTGGTCGCGCCGATCAATGATCACCCCTGATTTTGTCGGTCACACTTTCCTGGTGCATAACGGCAAGGTTTTTAATTCGGTGTTTGTGACCGAGAACATGGTCGGGCATAAGCTCGGCGAATTTTCGCCGACCCGTGTGTTTAAGAAGCACGGCGCTCACACAGCCAAGGTAACGAAGTAAGCGCGTCAAGAGACATAGCGATGCAAGTAAAAGCAATTCATCGATTCGCGCGAATCTCACCGTTCAAAGCGCGAGAAGTTACCCGGGAAATCCAGGGTCATTCCGCTTCGGACGCGTTGGATCTGCTGACGTTCAACCCGAAAAAGGCCGCCGTCCTGGTTAAGAAGACCTTGAAAAGCGCAATCGCTAACGCGGAAAACAACGCGAATCTCAAGGTCGATACCTTGCTGGTCCGCGAAGCTGTCGTCGGCGAAGGCCCGACCCTCAAACGGTTCCGCGCTCGCGCGCGAGGCGGCGCCAGCCCGATCCGGAAACGAACCAGCCATATTCGCATTATTCTAAGCGACGATTTCCAACCTAAGACAGAGACCAAACGCTCGAAGAAAGCGTCCGGAAGCGAAGAAAAATCGAAGGCGAAACGCGAAACGACACGGAAACGCCGAACGCCAAGCGCCAAACGCCCCGCCGAGGCGGAACCGAAAGCGCCGGTTGTAGGGCGGCAGGTCTCTGCCGCCGAGACCCAGCGCACTCCGGAAGAGAAAGAATAAAGTATGGGACAAAAAGTTAATCCAATCGGCTTCCGGCTCGCGCTCAACAAAGAGTGGCGATCACGTTGGTACGCCTCCTCGAAAGAATTCCCGGAATTTCTTCATACCGATCTGCGGATTCGCCGCTTCGTGAAAGAAAAGCTGACGATGGCTGCAGTCTCGAAGGTTGTGATTGAGCGCGCATGGAATAGCATTCGCGTTACGATTTATACTGCGCGCCCGGGCATCGTGATTGGCCGAAAAGGGGCGGAAATCGAGCGTATGACCGAGGAGATTTCCCGCATGTCTGGCGGTAAGCAGGTCAAAATCGATATCCAGGAGATCAAAACTCCTGAGCTCGACGCGCAGCTGGTTGCTGAAAATGTCGCACTCCAGATCGAGCGCCGAATCTCGTTCCGTCGCGCGATGAAGAAAGCAGTTCAGACGACGATGGATTTCGGTGCGCTCGGCATCAAGATCCGCTGTTCCGGTCGATTGGGCGGAGCCGATATTTCACGCGCCGAATGGTATCGCGAAGGCAAAATCCCGCTGCATACCCTACGCACACCGATCGATTACGGGTTCGCCGAGGCCGATACAGTTTACGGGAAGATTGGAGTCAAATGCTGGATTTGTAAGCTGGATACGGCTGAGCCAGCCCAAAAGAAAGAGGGAGAAGCTGCCGCGCCTGCTCGTTAGTGTCCTATCCCCGAAATAACATGACTTTCGTTGCGATCGAAATGAGCCGTCGGCAAGGCGCGAGGAGTGGAGCGTATCAGAAGAGATACGCGACCGACGAGCAACGTGGCCGCCGGCACATTTTCATCGCAACCCGGAGGGCCGCAGCCGGTTGGTTGTTTTTCCGCGTTGCTCGCTCCTCACGTATGAACCTACCTATGCTCGTCGCTCGCGCCTTGAAAAACAACCAACTGGCGGCGGCGAAAGCCGTGCTATTTCGGGGATAAGACACCGATAACGAAGGAGAACTTTTATGCCGTTAATGCCGAAAAGAGTGAAGTACCGGAAGTCGCAGCGCGGCAGTCGCGCGGGTAGTGCGAGCCGGAACATCACGATCGCCTTTGGTGAGTACGCTTTGCAGACGCTCGATCGTGCATGGATCACTAACACGCAGATCGAAGCAGCGCGTGTTGCGTTAACCCGCAACATGAAACGAAAAGGGAAGCTCTGGATCAAGATTTTCCCGGATAAATCGGTTACACAGCGTCCACCAGAGACCCGAATGGGAAAAGGCAAAGGGAATCCCGAATACTGGGTTGCTACGGTGAGACCCGGCAACATCATTTTTGAGCTTGATGGCGTGCCAGAATCGCTCGCGCGCGAGTCGTTACGGTTGGCCGCGACCAAGCTGCCAGTGCGTACGCGATTTGTGAGCCGGCAACATGCTGCTGCTTGAGGGCATTGAGGATAGTTTAATGAAGATCAAAGAATTACGGGAACTGAGTACGGAAGAGTTGATCACTCGACGGCGCGACCTGCGCAAAGAGATCTTTAACTTTCGGCTCCAACAACAGACCGGATCGCTGGAAAGACCGAGCGTTATTAGAATTAATCGTCGCGAAGTTGCCCGAATTGAGACTGTTTTAACCGAGCGTACGCGAAAGGCGGACGCCTGATAATGGTAGGGGGCGCGCTCCGGCCCGACCTGAATCCAAGACAAATTTATGAGTGAAGAGACTGTAAATGCTGAAGGTACTGCCACGGCGGTTCCGGCAACAGAAGCTGAAAAGCAGACTGCGCCGGAAGCGCAGCAGTCTGTCCTTCCGAAGCGGCATCTTCGGAAAACGCGAGTTGGTGAGGTCGTTTCCAACAAGATGGAAAAGACGATTGTTGTCGCCGTAGTTCGTCGTGTGCCGCATCCGAAATTTGGCAAGATCGTAAAACGTACAAAAAAACTGTACGCACACGATGAACAGAAGCAGTGCACTATCGGCGATCTGGTTCGAATCGAAGAAACCCGTCCTCTGAGCCGGCTGAAACGCTGGCGCCTGGTCGAGGTCCTGAAACACTAAAGGGAGGCCGAGAAAATGATTCAGCTTCGTTCCAGGTTAAATGTCGCCGATAACACCGGCGCGAGAATGGCGAAGATGATTGGCGTCATCGGTAAAGCCACGTTGTACGCTTCGGTCGGCGATGTGATTAGTGCGCACGTTCGCGAAGCATCAACCAGCGGTACCGTCAAGAAAGGGGAAGTTGTTCGTGCGGTGGTAGTTCGCACACGCCAACCAGTGAAGCGCAAGGACGGGTCCTATCTGCGATTTGATAACAATGCGATTGTCATTATCGACAAGGATTCGAATCCGCGCGGTACCCGTATCTTTGGCCCGGTTGCTCGCGAATTGCGCGAGAAGAATTTCATGAAGATTATTTCGCTCGCCCCGGAGGTCCTATGAGCAGATTGAGATTCCATGTAAAGAAAGGCGACGAGGTTCGCGTGATCTCCGGAAACCACCGGGGAGCGACCGGTAAGATTTTGCAGGTCCTGGCCAAGAAACAGCAGGTGCTGATCGAGGGAATTCGCATGATTAAGAAGACGCAACGCAAGTCGCAGGATCATCCGAATGGCGCGATCATTACGCGCGAAGGGCCGATTCATATCTCGAATGTCGAGTTGGTTCAGGCGCACGCGACCCAGCCTGCTAAGAAGGGACCGAAGGAGTAAGAAATGCAAGCTGAGCTATATAAGGAATACAAGGAAAGAGTCGTACCGGCGCTTCAACAAAAGCTCGGGTACAAAAATACCTTGCAAGTTCCGAAGGTCGACAAGGTGGTCGTTAATACCTGTATTTCGGCCCAAGCAAGCGATGCCAAACAGGCTCTTGAGGAAGCGATGAGAGAGCTTTCTTTGGTCACCGGCCAGAAGCCCGCGGAAACCAAATCAAAGAAGAGCATCTCCAATTTCAAGCTCCGCAAGGGACAAGCGATTGGAGCGAAAGTGACTTTGCGGGGTGGTCGCATGTATGAATTCCTGGAGCGTCTGATCAAAATGGCGTTGCCGCGAATTCGAGATTTTCGCGGTGTCTCGGCCAAAGCGTTTGATGGGCGTGGCAACTACACACTAGGTGTGCAGGACCAGTCTATATTTCCGGAAGTGGAGCTCGACAAGATCAAGCGCAACGTCGGCTTCGATATCACCATTGTTACTACAGCGAAAACCAATGAAGAAGCGAAGGCGCTTCTGACGGAATTGGGCGTGCCATTCAGCGACCGGAAGGTGGCGACGCAAGCGCAGGAGAACGTTTGATGAGTACTCTTTCAGATCCGATTGCAGATTTTTTGACCAGGCTTCGTAACGCGGCCCGATCTAACCGGAACGACGTGGCGGTACCGTATTCTCGAATGAAAGAAGAGATCGCCAAGATCCTTAAACAAGAGGGTTACATAGCCGGGTTTGAAATTGATCCACAGGCTAAGCCTGCACAGATCAAAGTGACGATGAAGTTCGTCAACCGGGTTCCCGCGCTTAGCGGATTGAGACGGGTGAGCCGGCCGGGTCTTCGCAAGTACGTGGGGTCCGCAGATATACCGCGTGTGTTGGGAGGAATGGGTGTGGCAATCCTTTCGACGTCGCGCGGCGTTATTACCGGCCGTCAGGCACGCAAAGAAAAGGTGGGCGGAGAGCTTGTTGCCGTTGTTTGGTAAGGAGGATTTGGGAATGTCTCGTATCGGTAAAAAAAGCATCGCAATTCCAGACAAAGTGAAGCTCGCTGTTACCGACGGCGGATCAGTGAAGGTCGAAGGGCCTAAGGGAAAACTGGAATGGGTGTTACCGCGGCAGATCAAGTTGCGGGTGGAAGGGAATGAAGCCGTTCTGGATCGATCAACCGAGGCCCGCAATGTCCGGGCGCTTCATGGGCTTTCGCGCAGTCTCATTAACAACATGGTGATTGGTGTAAGCAAGGGATTCGAAAAATCTCTTGAAATTCAAGGGGTCGGATTCCGCGCCCAGGTTCAAGGCAAGAAGCTGAATTTGAGCCTCGGTTATTCGCACCCGATCGTTTTCCCGATTCCGGATGGGATCAAGATTACGGTACAGGAAAGCACCAAGATTTTAATTGAGGGGATCGACAAACAAGTCGTAGGCCAAGTAGCTGCCGATATTCGGTCCTACTACCCACCCGAGCCGTACAAGGGCAAAGGAATTCGGTACACTGGCGAACAGATTCTCCGGAAGGTAGGTAAGACGGTCCAATAGAGGGGCAAACAGAAGATGGCAACGATTAATCGGGTTCGACTTAGACATAAACGGATTCGCGAGCGCGTACATGGCGTGGCGGACCGTCCCCGTCTGGCTGTTCATTTTTCGGGTCAGCACATTTACGCGCAAGTGATCGACGATCAGGCAGGCAAAACAGTTGCCTACGCATCAACCGTTGAGGCGGGTGTGCGTGGGAAAGGTCGCAGCAACGCAAACGTGGCAATGGCCGGGAAAGTTGGATCGCTGGTAGCGGAACGGACTTTGCAGAAAAACGTGAAAGCTGTGGTGTTTGATCGAGGAGGATTTACCTATCACGGTAAAGTGAAGGCGCTGGCGGAAGCAGCCCGTGCTGCTGGATTGGAGTTTTGATGTTGGAGAGAGCCGGCAAAATGTTGGCTCTTGTGATGGAAACAAAATATGGCAACTGAATATAGACATCGGCGCAACGATAGATCGAGCGAGCGCACCGCTCCTACCTCTGATACGACCGAAAAGGTGGTGTTTATTAACAGATGCGCCAAAGTGGTAAAGGGCGGACGCCGGTTCAGTTTCAGCGCGTTAATCGTCACGGGAGATCACAAGGGACGCGTAGGGTACGGATTTGGTAAAGCTAACGAAGTGGCGGAAGCGATTCGAAAGGCATCTGAATCTGCCCGTAAGTCGATGGTGTCGGTTGCTGTGCACGAAAACACCATCCCTCATGAAGTGATCGGAGAATTTGGCGGTGGCAGAGTACTATTGCGCCCCGCATCACCAGGTACCGGAGTCATAGCCGGCGGAGGTGTCCGCGCGGTTGTAGAAGCTGCCGGAATTAAGGATGTTCTCGCCAAGTCGCTCGGCTCGAGCAATCACGCGAATGTGGTGAAAGCGACAATTGAAGCTTTGCGCGGCCTGCGGCAGAGACAGGATATCCTAAAGTTGCGCGGTAAGGAATAATCAGGACGACCTTGGGTCGCCCGTCGAATTTTATTATTGTTATGCGGTTACACGAACTAAAACCTCGTCCAGGTGCGAAGCATCGCACGAAAAGGCTCGGCTGCGGCGAGAGTTCTGGTCATGGCAAAACGAGCGGAAAGGGACACAAGGGACAAAAAGCGCGTTCCGGTGGAAGTCTTCGCCTCGGGTTCGAGGGCGGACAGATGCCGTTGATTCGCCGGCTGCCGAAGCGGGGATTCAACAACGCCGAATTCAAAACGGTCTACGCGATCGTCAATGTCGGTGACCTGAACGAACTCGACGCGGAAGCTCACGTCAACGAGCAGCTTCTGCGCGACAAAGGATTTGTCAGCGGGAAGTTTGATGGTGTGAAGATTCTTGCGCGTGGTGAATTGAGCAAAAAGCTGACGGTCGAAGCCGATAAAATCAGCGGAGCAGCGCGAGCGCAAATCGAGCGAGCTGGAGGATCAGTGGTTATTCGTGGTTAGTCGCCAGGAATAGCAAAAGTCTCCGTTCATGATTTCCGCTTTCACGAATATCTTCAAGATCCCGGAGTTGCGCTCCAGGATTCTTTTTACCATTGCCGTTCTGGTTGTTGTCCGGGCTGGTGCAGCGATTACCATTCCTGGGGTCAACGCGTATGTGTTGAATGAGTGGTTCCGCCAAGCGACGTCAAGCGCCACCGGAGGTGGGGTTGCAGGGTTGCTTAATGTTTTTGCGGGAGGCGCACTGAGTCATTGCGCGATCTTTTCGCTTGGTATCATGCCCTACATCAGCGCATCGATCATGATGCAGCTGCTGACGGCGGTTGTTCCTCGTCTGAACAAGCTGGCTCGCGAAGACGGTGGCCGCCAAAAGATCAACCAATACACTCGCTACGTCACACTGGGCCTCTGCATTTTCCAGGGTTGGCTGCTGTCGCTTTCTTTGGAAAATCCTGAGTCCAATCCGTTTCTGCAGGGAATCGGTAGTATCACGGCACGGCTGGGGCCCCTTGTTCCCAATCCCGGAATGGGCTTCCTGTTTGTTTCGGTCGTTTGTTTGTCGGCTGGAACAATGTTTCTGATGTGGCTGGGAGACCAGATCACCGAGCGCGGTGTCGGCAACGGTATCTCTATGGTCATTACTGTTGGTATCGTAGCGACTCTGCCTGGGGCTCTGGTTCAGGTGTGGAATACGTTTGTTCCAACCAGCGGCGGTCCGGCCAGAGTTAGTCCAATGGTGCTGGTTGTGATGATTGCGTTTTTAGTGATCGTCATCGGTGCGGTGATCGCTCTGACCCAAGGTCAACGTAAGATTAGTATCCAATACGCAAAACGCGTCGTTGGCCGCAAAGTCTATGGCGGACAAACACAGTTTCTTCCGCTGAAGGTTAATGGTGTTGGGGTCATGCCGATCATTTTTGCCCAGGCGATCCTGATGTTCCCGTCCACCATTCTAAGCATGGTGCCCGGACATAGAGAGTGGGCCGCTAACCTGGCAAACGCGCTATCCGGCGGCTGGCTGTACTACGCAATGACCGCCGTGTTGATCTTTTTCTTCAGCTATTTCTGGGTGGCAATTCAGTTCCAGCCAACCCAGATCGCGGATGACCTGAAGAAGTACAATGGTTACATTCCAGGTTATCGTCCAGGCAAGCCCACCGCCGATTTTCTCGAGTTTACCCTGACTCGGCTCACCTTTGCTGGTGCGCTTTTCTTGACAATCATCGCAGTGATTCCTGAAACGATGATCATCCTGCTTGGTGTGCCGCGGGCGACCGCCCGGTTCTTTGGCGGAACTAGTATTCTGATCATTGTCGGCGTTTTGCTGGACACCATGCGCCAAGTAGAAACCCATCTGATTCAACGCCACTACGATGGTTTCTTGCGCAAAGGAAGGATCCGTGGGCGATTCGAACGGACGGTTGGCAGTACCGGTAAATTCGTTAACGAGGCCGTTCTTTTGTGGATGTGGATCTCGCTCGCGATTGTAGCAATTGCCGGTGTCACCGTTTGGGTCTTCTTTAATCACGGGTAGGAGTGAAAGACCGACTCCTGCTTCTAGGTCCGCCTGCTTCCGGAAAAGGAAGCCAGGCGGATTTTATACACAGACGGTTTGGTATTCCTACTACGTCTACCGGCGCAATTTTGCGGGCGGAAGCCAAGAGCGGCAGGCCGCTCGGGCTCAAGGCACAGGAGATCATCCGGGCGGGGGGATTGGCGCCAGATGACGTGATCATGGAAGTGGTTCAAGCCTGGCTAACCAGAATCGATGGATCGTTTCTCCTCGATGGCTTTCCCCGGACGGTTGCGCAAGCTGAGCGCTTCGATCAGTTGCTGAAGGCGCGGGGACAGCTGCTTGACTTGGCAATCTTTCTCGAGTTGCCCGAACAAACGATCTACAGCAGGATGGCACTTCGCTTGACCTGCACGCGATGCGGTAAAGCGGTGAGTCTCGGCAGACACGTTAAGGACTCAAGTGAACCGTGCCCGAATTGCGGCGGCCGGCTGGAAATCCGGGCGGATGACAACCAGGCCGCGCTTGCGCGCCGCATGGAGGAATATCGGAATAAAACGCTTCCGGTAACAGACTTTTACGAGAGAACGGGTATATTGGCCCGCGTAAATGGAGACCGCGAAATTGAAGCCGTCTCCCGTGATATAGAACGACTTATAGAGGGATGATTCCAATTAAGACAACAACGGAAATCGAAAAGATGCGAGCCTCCTGTAAGCTGGCGAGCAGCATTCTGCAGGATCTTTCCGCGATGCTCTGTCCTGGAATCACCACCAAAGACGTGGACGAAGCCGCAGCGCGACTGATGGAGGATGCAGGCTGTAAAAGCGCATTTCTCGGCTATCGACAGTTCCCCGGAACAATTTGTATTTCGGTTAATGAGGAGGTCGTACACGGAATCGGTGGACCGAGACGCATCCAGTATGGCGATATTGTAAAGTTGGACGTCGGAGTAATCCTGAACGGTTTCGTTGGAGACACCGCCGCAACTGTGCCCGTCGGGATAGTCAGTGACGACGTCCAGCGGCTTTTGACAGCGACCGAAGATGCGCTTCAGAAGGGCATCGAAAAGGTGCGGGAAGGGCGCCGATTAAGCGACGTCTGCGCGGCTATTCAGGACGAGGTCGAATTGAACGGCTTCAGTGTTGTGCGCGAGTTTGTAGGTCACGGGGTTGGAAGACGACTCCATGAAGAGCCCCAAATTCCAAATTACCGGACAGCAGGAACGACGGCAAAGCTAAGAGCTGGGATGACGCTTGCGATCGAGCCGATGGTTAATTTGGGTGGCGCGGCGGTTAAGGTGCTCGACGACGATTGGACAGTCGTCACGGCAGATCATTCACCTTCTGCCCATTTTGAGCACACCGTCCTCGTAACCAAAGGTGAACCAGAAATCTTGACATGGCGCGAAAAGACGTCATCGAAGTTGAAGGCAAAATCGTAGAATTGCTTCCGAATACGATGTTCCGGGTGGAATTACCCAATGGGCATCGTATCCTGGCGCATATCTCGGGAAAAATGCGATTGCATTTTATTCGGATCTTGCCAGGAGACAAAGTTATGCTAGAGATGTCTCCTTACGACCTGACGAAAGGTCGAATTACCTTCCGGCATAAGTAAGGTGAAATAGTGTTGAAACGCTCCTGCGCGAGCCAGGGCTCCGTGGGTTGCGTTTTTTTGTCCTTAGCGCTCGAGATGGCTTTGGACTGCAGTCCGGAAAACTTTCGAGGCTGCCGCCAACACCCAAAGATTAATTTAGATGAAAGTACGACCTTCAGTGAAGCGGCTCTGTGAGAGCTGCAAAATAGTGAAGCGGAAAAATGTCGTCCGCGTGGTTTGCAAGAACCCGCGGCATAAACAACGACAAGGCTAGTTGTCTGCCTGGATATATTTAATATGCCTCGATTACTTGGAGTGGAGATACCTGGAGAGAAGCGAATTGAAGCTTCATTGCCCTACATTTATGGTCTGGGGCCCAGAACAGCGAAAAAGATTCTCGAGCAGGCGAATATCGACCCCAACCTGCGAGCCAAAAATCTGACACCGGAACAGCTGGGCGATATCGTGCACGCGATCAACGCGAGCGGATTGTTGATCGAAGGCGACTTGCGAAGAGAGATTCAAGGGAATCTCAAGCGCTTGCAGGCAATTAAGTGCTACCGCGGGCTCCGGCATATCCGCGGTCTACCGGTCCGCGGCCAACGGACTTCAACCAATGCGCGTACTCGCAAGGGACCACGTAAGACCGTCGGCGTGCAGCGCAACAAAGATGCGAAGGCCGGGAAAGTCTAATCGAACGGAACAAGAGAATGGCTGACGAAAATACGACCCCAACCCCAACGCCTGAGCCTGAAACTCCGGCCGCACCGGCAGAGGCTAAATCGGCTTCAGCTCCAATAGCGCAGGCACAAGCGCCTGCTGCTCCTGAAGCGAAACCCGCTAGGAGTACGAAGGCAAAAGCTGCGAAAAAGGAAACTGAAGCGAAGCCGGCAACCGCAGCAGCAGCTCTTTCCCTTGAGCCTGGCGAAGCGGACAAACCGAAAATCATTAAGGCGAAGGGGAGCAAGAACGTTTCTACTGGTGTTGCGCACATTCTCGCGACTTTTAACAATACAATCGTTTCGATCTCCGACCTCTCCGGAAATATCATCGGATGGTCTAGCGCCGGTAAGGTAGGCTTTAAAGGCTCACGCAAGAGCACTGCGTATGCCGCACAACTTGTCGCTCAGGATGCTTGCCGGCAGGCGATGGGGCACGGCTTGAAAGAAGTAGAAGTCCTGGTTAAAGGCCCGGGTGCTGGTCGTGAATCTGCGGTTCGCGCGATTCAAGCGATCGGTCTCGACATCTCCGTGATTCGTGATGTCACTCCAGTCCCGCATAACGGATGCCGTCCTCCCAAGCAGCGGCGCGTCTGACCAAACAGAAAGAATTCTACCATCATGGCTCGTTATACTGGTCCTAAATCGAAAATTAGTCGTCGGTTCGGCGTCGCTTTGTTCGGTCCGAGCAAGGCCCTTGAGCGGAAGAATTATCCGCCGGGTATGCACGGTCCAAAAGGTTCTCGTCGGAAACAATCCGATTACGCGAACGCGTTGGCGGAAAAGCAAAAGCTCCGGTTTCAGTACGGTTTGATGGAGCGACAGTTCCGTCGATACTTCAACACAGCGTTAAAGAAGCGCGGTGTCACCGGTGAAACCTTGTTGCAGATGTTGGAGACGCGACTGGACAATGTTGTTTATCGGATGGGATTCGCCAATTCCCGCGGCGCGGCACGCCAGCTCGTTTCGCACGGACATGTCACGGTCAATAATCGTAAGGTGAACGTCGCCTCGTACAACGTGAAAGCCGGAGATCTGGTGACCATCAAGGATAAGCCGGGTTCGCGGCGTTTAGTAACTCGTAACCTGGAGCTTACCCAGATTCAGCCGGTTCCAGACTGGTTGGTTGCCGATAAGGACCAATTCCAGGGCAAAGTGATGCGGATACCATCCCGTGAAGAAATTGCTCCGATCGTAAACGAACAGCTCGTCGTCGAGTTGTATTCGCGATAGCGCGCGGCTGTAGGAAGGCAGAGCCTGTCCCCGCCGTAGCCTTGGCTCAGCATTCTTGATGGCACGCGTTGGATCTAGGTCGCGCCGGAGCGCGAATCCTACCCGCGCGTATATCTCCAAGGTCAGGATGCGAGCCGCGCGAGGAACAAGCCCGATGTCGGCGCTGCCGGCATTTCACTCCTGCATCATCTCCAACAATTTATTTACCGTTCTCCAATTCCGGCTAGTGCTAACTGTCGCCAGCTTCGAGTCGAAATAGGCATTCGTCAGTTTCGAGCGTGCAACGCCGGTTGGAAGACGAAGATAGATCTCAGCTCCACGTACAACGAATTCGTCCGGAAGGAAACGGTCATGGTCGAGAGCAGCAATTCGTTCTTGGCTAGGTTGGTTGGCAAGAAAAATTACATGGAGCATATCGGTCATCGCCTCGTTATTAACGAACGGGTTGCCTTTAACCGTTTCTGCTATTTGTTCGGCTGTCCGCAAAATGACCGGTACTCGAAACCCGAAGCTTTCCAGGATCTGCGCTGCGATGTGGTTTGATAATTTCCCTGCCAAAGTCTTATTCGCGCGAAAAAAAACGTTTCCGCTCTGGATGTAGCTGCGCACCCCATCACATCCAGCATCGCTGAACATTTTTTCGAGTGTTTTCATCGGCAGCCTATTTCTTGAGGCGAGATTGATTCCTCGAAGAAGAGCAACGTAAGGGCTTTGCATAGGGACCGGAGTGATCTTTTAGAACATATCCGCAACGGCTCAGCAAGACTTCGGCGTCACTAGTCGAACGCTTCACTCCTAACGCAGCGCAAAGCTTCCAATCTCTTTACCAAAGCAGAACTTCCCCTGTCGAAGGTCAATCTGCCGGACTTCAAGACGGTCCCGCTCAATGAGCGTGCCATGAGCCGGAAAGTACGGGATAAAGCTGCCGGTATTGATCACGACCCGTCCTGACTTTTTCCAGGCGCCCGGGAAATGAGTGTGGCCAATGATAACAAATCGTGCTTTTGGTCGAAAAATGTTTGCCAGGTCGATCGCCCGCTTCGGCGTTTCTTGCCACGCTTTCAAAATTTTGAAAGGACGCAAAGGCGGCCAGAGCTGCCATAGAGCTAATCGCAGACCCGGTATTCGAGATTTGGTCAAAGGCGGCTCGACCATCTGCAGCTCAAGCGCAGTCTGTTTTGTTGCCCGCAATCGTTCTTCGAAATCCGACAGGCTTTCCCGGCCGAGGCCATCCAAGATTTCTTGATGCTTCCTGCGATAGTGCGCTGCGTCTCGGCTCCACGGCGTCACACCGAAAAAGAGAACATCGCCGTGCGTCACCAGTATGGTGTCAGAGGCCAGGTCGAAATGGTTTATATGCGAAATTGTTGGATCATGATTTCCATTTATAAAGAATGGTTTTGTTCCCAGGTGATGACACATCTTGGCCAGATCCGCCGCCAGTTTGCGTCCAATCGGCCGATCCTCTTCATGGCGCATCTCCGCACTGTCGCCATTAAACACGACAGAACGAATTCCGCTTAGCAATGGAGCCAGTTGTTCGGGATCCTTTATCCGGGAAGCGCGGTGCCCCATGTGGAGATCCGACAGAATAAGTGTGGGTTCTTCCGGGACCTTTATCACGCCCGAGCTCTGCGAAGCCGGCGGCGTAGCGCTGAGACTTTGCGAATAAGGACCTGTTGCGCCGAAGCTTTGCGAATGCGGACCCGTCATCTTACGACGCGCTCCCTATCACACTAACCCCGATCGACCGTAGCTCCGAGCGCCGTCGATGCTCGTAAATGAAGACGCCCTGCCACGTCCCAAGTCGGAGAGATCCTTTAACAATTGGAATGGTCTCGGATGTTCGTGTCAGAACCATTCGAATGTGGCTTGGCATATCGTCGGACCCCTCAGCGCTGTGTGTGTAGTTGCCAATACCTTCCGGGACCAGGCGCGCGAAAAAGCGCTCTAAATCTCTGCGAGCTGTCGGATCAGCGTTCTCGAAAATGATCAGGCTGGCACTGGTATGTTGAATAAAGATGGTCGCGATCCCGTTTCGAACGCCACTTTTGTTAACCGCGGTAGAAATACGATCGGTAATTTCATAGAATCCTCTGCCCGCAGTTTCGACGACGAATTCTTCATTATAGACATCGATCATAGAACTCTTTCACGATCCGGAGCGACTTCTGGTTTGGAAACAGCCCAGGTTCCATCTGGTTCATGACGTAGGCAAATGCCACTTTATTCTCGGGGTCAAAGAACGCGTGGCTGCCGCCCGCGCCGGGCTGACCAAATGCAGTTAACGACGGTCCGAAAAGAGAGCGGCTCTTGTTGTGATTTTTGAGTGGGTCTTTCATGAAACCAGCGCCAAAAGCAGTCGGTATCAGCAACACCCGATCTTCGCCTGAGCACTGTAATTTTGAGACCTGCTCGATTGTGTTCGTATCGACTAGTTCACCGGAGCCGAAGAGATGGTAGAACTGAGCAAGCGATTCAGCGGTCCCGATACCACCAAATGAGGGGATCGGATGCATTCTAATCTTTGGATCATTCATGAGGGAGGGAGCCCGAAACCCAGCGGGCGTAGAGAACGATTCGCTGGCCAGCGATCCGGGCGACGCCAGAGTTTCGTAAAACCTGTCCTCTTCCTTGCTTTGAGTTCGGGCCCTTCGCGGAGCATAGATTGGCGCAATGTCTTCAAGAACAGACTCAGGAGCGCCGATCCAGAGATCCAGCTTGAATGGATTGGCGAAAGTCTCGCGAAAATAGGCGCCAATATCTGTACATTGCGTGATTCGGCGCAAAAGTTCGTCCACCAGAAAGCCATAGGTTCGGGGATGATATCCATGCGCTTCTCCGGGAACCCAAAAAGGCTCCTGCGCAGCGAGCTGCTCCGCAACTGCCTGGTGATCCAACACTGAGATCGAATCATCACGAAGAGCTGGTTGCCCCGCTTGATGGGAAAGGACGTGCAACAGGGTTGTCTGGCCCTTTCCGTTTCGATCGTATTCTGGCCAGAAATCGACTACTCGCCGCTCCAACGAAATCTTTTGTCGGCTTACAGCATGAAGCAGGCAGGCTGAAGCCAATCCTTTGGTTGCCGACCAGATCAACACCGGCGTCTGCGCCGACCAGGGAACAGTCTTCTCCCGGTCCCAAAAACCATCTGCAAGATTCAGGACCTGGTTTCCGTTGTGCCAGATACAAATCGAAGCCCCAAGTTCGCCGAATTTTTCGAAATTTTCGGAGAAGAGATCAATGAAATGACCCAGATCGATGGCCATTGGGCACTAAAGCACCCAGGGCCTTGAGGGCCAAACATTTCGGTTAGAGGTCGGCGCTGGGTCCAGGTCGCGCAGGAGCGCGAACCCTACCGGTGATGGATTTACGCCGCGCATATTCTTATTTAGGACTGTCGGTAGGGTTCGCGCTCCTGCGCGACCTGGATCCAGCACGCCGCCTCAACCCGCAAAACTCACCGTTCCCCAGGCGTAACCGGCAGCTCCATCCTTTCCACACCGCGCAGAACAGTTAAAATCGACTCTACGCCAATTTCGTTGCCTAGAAGCAATCGGTGCAAATCATCGATGCTAGAGATCGGAGCGCCTTTAAAGGCGACGATGTTGTCTCCTTCAGTGAGTCCTGCTCTTTGTGCTGGACTGCTTGGTTCAACTCCGACAACCAGGATTCCCTGGTTGTGCGTTAATTTATGATGCCGAACCAATCGAGGATGAATCGTTATATTTTGGCCTGCCAGACCCAGGTAGCTGCGCCGGATCTTGCCATCACGAATCAACCAACCCGCTACCAACTGGGCAGTATTGGAGGCGATCGCAAAGCAGAGCCCTTGAGCGGGAAGAATCATCGCCGTGTTGACGCCGATGACCTGCCCAGAAGAATTAACCAACGGGCCGCCCGAATTCCCGGGATTCAGAGCCGCGTCTGTTTGGATAATGTCGTCCATGAGTCGGCCGGACTCCGCGCGCATCGATCGACCGAGCGCGCTTACCACTCCCGCGGTGACCGTTTGTTGAAAGCCGTAAGGGCCACCGATCGCAATCGCGATCTGACCGATCCGCAGCGCTTTCGAGTTGGCGAACGGTAGGAAAGGTAGTTGTCCCACGTTAATTCGCAGAACGGCTAGATCTGTGTCTGGGTCTTCTCCGACCAACGCCGCGTCGAAGGTTCGAGCGTCTGCCAAAGTCACCTCAACCGCCTTAGCTTCGGAGACTACATGGCTGTTCGTGAGAATGAAACCGTCAGGTGCGATCACGAATCCGCTGCCACCACCTTCTCCGCGCCGGCGACCAGTCTTCACCCGTATATGGACAACGGCGGGCGAAACTCGGCTTGCGGCCCGGCTGACCGTGTTGGAATAGGCATCCAGTGCCTCGTCATCACTCGTGACTTGGACAGGCGGAATCGGATCAGCGGAATCGCCTGTGAACAGCGTCTTGGACCACGCAGGATCAAATTCAGAAAGCATAATGTAACTACAACTATTACATATTTAGCCCCGCCTTCAATCGCCTCATTACCTTCGGGTTTCGGCGGCAGAGCCTGCCGCCCGACAGCCTAACTCGCGCAACACCGTTGCCAATGTTATTCGTTTCAGCTCTCGTTCCTTTGCCTGGGTTATCCTTTGCCGAAGATTGTCCATCACACGTGGGATCGCCCGCCCAACCGGACACTGCTGAGAAGGTTGATTCGGATGACCTCCAAACGTATCACCCGGATCTACTGCTCGATAGATTTCCAGGAGCGTTATCTTTTCCGGTTTCTTGGCCAGACACGCGCCTCCGGCCGGTCCGCGTTCGGTCGAGATCAATTTCGCTTCCTGTAACTCGATCAGGAGGCGCCGAATCACCACCGGGTTCGTGTTGACCGTCATCGCAAGTTTGGTCGAAGAGCAGCATTGACCTTTCGTCAATGCAAGCACAGCCATCACGTGAACGGCAAAGGTGAACTGGCAACTTTGCATCGGCTAAATGTAACCGGGCGATTTACGATTGCCAAGGGTTGTGCGCGTTCCGTGGGGTGGCTGCCGCGCGTTGCAGCTATTACGTCGTCATCGTTTCGGCGAAGCCGTTGCCGTGACCGAAGCGGATGGACTTGGGCTAGCCACTGCGGTTGCACTCGGACTGCTGGCGACCGACGCTGCAACCGCCGGCGTCGGCGACGGCGAAGGTTTCGCTAACAGATCTTCCCACATCCAAAGGTCACCCGTGTAACCGCCAACCTCGTTCAGAAGCGTCGCGCAACGGTCGTGCAGCTTCTTGAGATCAGGCGGCCCCGGTGGCACTTCCCCGGATCCTGGAAAAACGATGTACGTAATATCCAAATTACTCGACGGCCGATTATAGGCGTTGGAGCGGGGATCGAGCTCCGAACAGATCCGCATCGACGCTTCTCCAATCTTGTATGACGGTCCGACATCGCCCAGCAGAGCGGGATAAAGTTTCCCTTTGAACAGAACGACAACGTAATCACCAAGCTTGGGCGAGTATGGGTGATTCGTTTGACGCAACATGAATCCCGGCAACACAACAAACGGGTCGAGTTTTGACACCAGGAAACTGAATTTTTTCAAATCGTCGATTCCTCGTTGAAGTTCGTCGATCTGATCTTTCAGGACTTTCTTTCGCTCTGGAGTCGTAGTTTTTGCGCCAAATTCTGTCGATAGCTGTTTCAGTTTCTCTTCTCGCGTCGCCAGGAACTGACTTGGTTTATCAGTCTTCTTTGGCCATCGATAGCTGGTGAACGGTTGAAAATTCAAATAGGAACCGTCGACCTCCTGGTAACGATCGGAATCCGAACCGTCGGCATTGACGTCCATGTCACTCTGGAACAAGAGCGCTTTTCGATTTGTCTTCGGGTCTTTGATCTCAAGGACCGTGTTACAATCGAAAAAGTTGTGACGCGATACGATCTGATCCAGCCGGACCAGCTCCCGATTTACAACGTCAACTTTGAGTTGATAAAGAGCGTGATAAAAGTTGGAGACTTTTGCTGTCGCCAATCGTTCTTTCAAACCGGGTAAGGCTGCATCTACACTCGGATCAGCAGCTTGTAGCTCTTCAAGTGTGTCGGCTGGTTTCGGGACTTGGATCTTTACCTCGAGATCCAAGAGATAGGCGTCTGGGGTTTTCCGGCCAACGATCGCCAGAGGCCCCTCGACGGTAGAAACTTTTGAATGAATTTCCAAACCATTGAAGAGCTTTGCGGTTTCCATTTTGGTGGATGGAATGAAAGTTTCCGGCAGCGGCGTTGGCGTTGGAGTCAGCGTCGGGCTGGGGAACGGCGTTGGCGTTGGCGTTGGCGTTGGATTGAAAGAAACCGGGCAACCGCACAGTATCATCGCCGCGACGCCGGCCACTAGGGCACGTCCTAGTGAGACGGCGACGTGTCCGTCGCAGCTTTCTCCTGCGCTAAAGCGATTACGAGCCGATGGTCGAAGGCGGAGACGGCGAAACGGCGATACGGCGATTTTGGTCGGCACGATCTCGGCTGCACTCCTCGATACGCCGATACGCCGACACGCCAACACTTCTTCTTCTGTGCGGGGGCGCTCAGCTGCCATGTAACATGCTGATGGCGATTACGGTCAAAACAAGGCTGATGGCGCTGAAAGCAATCATTGGAATCGCGGGCATCGGCTTGCGCTTGGCGACGTACGATCGAGCAAAGTACGCGAGTAGCAGAACCGACACTACGAGTGCCAGGATCGATCCGACCAGGCTCGGCATCAGCAGCCCGGCCAGGATTAAGAGCGCGCCACTGATTGCACCGGCAATCAAGGAAGCTTTGCTCTGAGCCCTTGCGTAACCCATTGCTCCGCCGACAATCGCAATCAGCCCGAAAAGGAAATAGTAGAACTTAATCAACGCCATCTGGGCTCAGCGTCCGGTCGACGAGGTTTCGTAGTCAAAAGAAGTTGCCTGCGCGACTGGCGTTGGACGGCCGGCCCGAACGTTCAGCAGCAGTCGCAATACGAACATTGGTAGAAACGCTACCGCCGTCATTATGAGGTTAATAGCAACCCCTGGGATAACCCTTGCTCGATCGCGCGAGACAGCCATTAGGCCCTGGTGCACTACCTCTTGAACCGGCACTGTTAAGAAGTCTGGTCCCCTGGCAGTTGGTTCCTCAGTTGTGCGTCGCGCCACTTCAGAGAATTCGGTCGGAGTTGGCCCCGGGCACAGCGTCGTTACCGAGATATTAGAGTTTCGAAGTTCAGCCCGCAAAGCTTCGCTCAAGCTGGTAACATAGGCTTTCGTAGCCGCATAGACTGCGACTCGCGGAACCGGGAAGAGGCCGGCTACTGAACTAACATTCAGAATCGCTCCACAACCTGACCGGCGCATCCTAGGTAGAATTCGATAGGTCAGATAAGTGAGTGCGGTGATATTGACGTCCAGCATCGCCTGAATCCTGTCCCATTCGCTGTTGATAAACAAACCGTAATCGCCCAGGCCGGCGTTGTTGATCAGCAGATCGATTGCCAGATCGCTTTCATCCAGCCAGCCGCAAAATCTTTCCAACTCTGAACGATTACCGAGATCAACCTGGCGACAAAACACTTCGAGCTTTGGATTAATTATCTTCAATTCAAGTTCAAGTGCCTTGAGGCGATCATCGCGCCGCGCCACGAGAACTAATGTGTGAACGACGGGAGCGAGCTGCCGCGCGAACTCGCGGCCGATTCCGGCCGAGGCACCTGTAACCAGCGCCGTGCAATCGGCGAAATAGCTGATGGGCATCTGCATTTTCTAAGCTTTATAGGAGAGGGAGTCAATCGGGCGAGAATACAGGAGACGGAATACAGAATACAGGAGAGGCCTGCGCTGTAACCTTCTGTCTCCTGTATTCTGTCTCCTGTCTCCTGTATTCTATCTTCATGCCCCTTCAGCTTGCAGAGATGACCCCGATCGGGAAAGAACTGGCACTTCGTTGGAGTGACGGCACGGAGACGTATATTCAACTAGAGACTTTACGAAAACGTTGCCCTTGTGCCGAATGCTCAGGTGAAAAAGATCTTACCGGCAACGTTTATGGGGGTAACCCGCGCCATGTCCCGGCCAGCTTCGAACTCAAGAGTTGTCGCGTAGTCGGTGGCTACGCCATCCAGCCCGAATGGAAAGATGGCCATTCGTCCGGTATTTATTCGTACGACTATCTGCGCTCATTGGTCCCATAGGTCCTATTGATCCTATCCGTCACGCTTCCTTCATGAATCGTCCGACGATTGCCAGCGTCCTCTCCAAATCCTGGTCCGTGTGCGCCGTGCAGAGAAACCCCGCCTCAAACTGTGACGGCGCAAAATAGATCCCGCTCTCCAAGCAAAAATGAAAATAACGCGCGAACGCTTTCAGATCTGCTTTCATTGCGTCCGCAAGATTCCAGACCAACTGTTCTGTAAAGAAGAGGCAGAACATCGAGCCTATTCGGTGGAATTGATAGTTCTTTCCCGTTCGCTCGAGAATATCGCGGACACCGAGTTCCATCTGTTTCCCTATTTTCTCTAGCTTCGACCAACCATCGGCTCTCTCCAGTTCGCGAAGCTGAGCCAGCCCGGCCGCTATTGCCACCGGGTTACCCGATAACGTGCCGGCCTGGTACACAGGGCCTTCGGGAGAGAGTTTCTGCATTATGTCGTTCCGGCCGCCAAAGGCTCCGACCGGTAGGCCGCCGCCGATAACTTTCCCCATAGCGGTGAGGTCCGGTTTGATCCCACAAAGCGCCTGGTATCCTCCTTTCGCAACGCGAAACCCGGTCATTACTTCGTCAAAGATCAGCAAAGCACCGTATTGATCGCATAGCCGCCGCAGAGCTTCGTAGTATCCCGGTTTTGGAAAATACAATCCCGCGTTCGCCGGTATGGACTCGACGATCACACCGGCAATCTGATCGCCCCATTTTTTGAAAACCGCGTCAAGCTCTTCAGCATCATTGTATGGGATCGCGATCGTTAGTTCTGCGAATTCCGGCGGAACCCCCGCGCTATCCGGGTTTCCATGTGTCAAGGCGCCGCTCCCGGCTTTGACCAGCAAGGAATCGACATGCCCATGGTAACAGCCATCGAATTTGATAATTAGTTTTCGGCCGGTAAATCCGCGCGCTAATCGGATACATGACATTGTCGCTTCAGTACCGCTATTCACCATGCGGACCTTTTCCACGGAAGGAACCCAACTGCAGATTAGCTGCGCGATCTCAACTTCAAACGGATTCGGAATGCCGAAGCTCAATCCGGCTCCTGCTGCTTCTTTGACTGCTTCGACGACCACTTCAGGTGCGTGACCAAGAATTGCCGGTCCCCATGTGCCGACGTAATCGATGTATTCCCGACCATCTACATCCCATAGGTGCGATCCTTTGGCGCGCTGCACAAAAAACGGTTCGCCTCCGACATTTCGAAAAGCGCGGACCGGTGAATTGACGCCGCCAGGAATCAGGCGTTTTGCTTCGCGAAAAAGGGAGGAACTAGTCATGGAGTGTCAATGTTTAGTGCTAGTGCTAATTATATTGGCTTCATTTAAACTAGCACCAGCACTCGCACTAACACTTCTTTTCGTGCTTGGAATAGAACGGAAAACACGCTGGATTACGGCTACCATGTTCATCGATATCCGGTTCGCGATTGCCGCAATAGGTATCTCATTGCTCGGGGCGACGGTTCCTGCTCGCGCTCAAGGGATTGACGCGAATTCAGTCATCAGTCCAGGCGATGGCATCGGCCTGGTTCATCTTGGTCAAACCGTGGACGACGTTCATCGAATTTTAGGCGCACCAAAGCTGGCGAACGCCAGTACCGACGGTCAACTCTGGCAAGTCTGGCGATCCGGGCCGGCTTTTGGAGGGAGGTATCAGAACGGAGATGAACAGCTCGAGATATTTTTTCGTAGCGAGGTTTCGGGAGGTCCGCCGGTGGTGAGCCAGATTCGCTCGACCTCATCCTATTTTCGCACCGCGTTCGGAATCTCAATCCGAAACACTTTTGCGGCAATCAAGAGCACGTTTCCAGCTCTTCGACGAGACGAAGAATTGACCCAGCAGCTCAACGCAGGTCGAAATGAGAAAGCGTTTGAGATTTTTGTCGACCGCAACAAAGGAGTAGCGTTTGAGTTCAAGATCGGAGCCGAATTGGATTCAGAGTCGACCGGATATTGCCGGGCGGTTCACGTTTTTCGTCCCGGAACCAACCCGCGAGCGCTGCAGGTATTTCATCCGGAGTTTATAGAGGACTGATGGCCGCGCTTGCAGCGCGGCGGTCGCCAATTTTGCGTTTTCGGTTTTAGGTTCGCGTTTGATGGTCAATGATGGGTAGGGCCATGATTTACCGCGCCTACAACGCTTCCGCCGCTGGCGGATGCGGGCGGGTCGTGGCTTTCGAGCGCAAATGCGTTCACCAACTGCGCGATGGTCGAGTTGACATAGTCCAGATATAGACTATCTTATCCCAAAATAGACTACAAGATGAGCACCGTTCTCCAACGCGCTTTTGATGTCGACGAGCGCCCGCTCGAGGTTACCGCTCCCGAGCACAGGCATGACCTGGCTACGCGACGGCGGCTTACTGGCCCGGGGTTAAGGGCCTTTTTTAATGTCGCCCGTGAATGGAACCTCAACAACGAAGAGCAACAGGCTCTGTTGGGGTGGCCGGCGCGAGCTACATTCTTCAAAATGAAAAAGAGCGAGGTCCCGGCGGTCTCGGTCGATCAGCTCGAAAGGATCTCACTTGTCCTCGGCATTTATAAGGCTCTGCACATTCTTTTCCCGGAAGAAGCGCTCGCGAATCAGTGGGTTTACATTCATAACAGGAACCCGCTCTTTGGTGGAAAACGCCCAATCCAATACATGACTGGTTCGATTGATAATCTTTATCAGGTTCGGCGACTCCTGGATGGGCGTCGCGGATAAAGGATTCAGCACGTTTTAACGCCAGGATGGCAATCCCCACTCGATTTTTCTCTTTTGCAGACAGCTGCCGGCTCATCGCTAGCCGGTACCCTTCTGTAGGTATTCTTGATCGAGTGGCTAGCCCGGAAGATCTGCAAGCGATCTTCGAGCTGGAAGCTTGGACGAATGATCGAATCTCAGCTGAGCTTGGTATCCTCAACCGGATTCCGGCCGATCAATGGGTCACGGGCCGCCCTGGTGCTACCGTGATCATGGCTGCGTTTTGCCATCCGCGCCCCGATGGCGGCCGGTTCAATGATTCAAGAAGAGGTACCTGGTACGCAGCCGATACGGTCGAAGGCGCTCATGCCGAAATCGTTTATCATCGCACCAAAGAGTTTGAGGAGATTGGCGTATTCGACAGCCGGGCCCAATACCGGCTTTATCTGGCGGATTTTGCCGCAGAATTTAACGAGCTATCCGCTACCGAGCCCGCCCACAAACCGTATCTGGACCCCAATAGCTATGTTGAAAGCCAAGCATTAGCCAATCGGCTGCTGATTCAGGGGTCCAATGGGATTGTTTACTCGAGCGTCAGAAAACCCGGAGCGACATGTATAGCCTGCTTCATGCCGCCCTTGATCAACAATGTTCGCCAAAGCCACCATTTCGAATACCAGTGGCACGGCACCCGCACGCCGACGATCAGAAGGATCGACTAGACTGGTAGAACGCGAAACGCCAAACGCTAAGCCAGGCACGCCGCGATGAACCCGCGGAACAGGGGATGCGGCGAATTTGGTTTCGATAAGAATTCTGGGTGATACTGGCAAGCAATGAACCAGGGGTGGTCGCGGAGCTCAATGACTTCAACCAGCTTGCCATCTGGAGAAGTACCGGAGACGATAAATCCCTTCTCCTCCATCGCCTCTTTGTATTTCAAATTGAACTCGTACCGATGCCTATGCCGCTCGGTGGCTTCAGCCGCTCCGTACATCCTGGCGGCGAGTGTTCCAGGTACGAACTTTGCGGGCCAGCTGCCGAGGCGCATCGTAGCACCTTTCTTGCGGACTTCCTTTTGTTCTTCCAGAAGACAAATAACCGGGTGAGGGGGATTATCTTCGAACTCGGTGCTATTTGCGCCTTTGAATCCGCAAACGTCGCGAGCGAATTCGATCGTCGCGATTTGCATCCCCAAACAGAGTCCTAGGTAAGGCAAGCGATGTTCTCGTGCATAGCGACAAGCAACAATCTTGCCTTCCACTCCGCGTTCGCCGAACCCGCCTGGGACAAGCACCCCGGCGACGGAACGGAATTTTTCCTGCACGTTGTTTTCATCTAGCTCCTCCGAATCGATGCGTACAAGCTCGACCCCGCAATCGTTGGCTGCGCCGGCATGGGTCAAGGACTCATAAATGCTCTTATAGGCATCTTGTAAATCCATGTATTTGCCGACCACCGCCACTTTGATGTGTTTCTTAGGCGCGATGATTCTTTGAACAAACTTTTGCCATTCGCTCATCTCAGCCGGGGGTGTATCCAGCTTCAAGAGCTGGCAAATAGTTTCATCGAGCTTTTCGTTCTGTAACATCAGCGGGACTTCGTAGATCGTGTGGTCGACGTCCCTTACCTCTACCACCGCGTGAAGCGGCACGTTACAGTACATGGCAAGCTTCTGGCGAACTTCGAGATCCAGCGGTTTTTCCGTCCGGCACAACAGCACGTGGGGCTGAAGACCGATTTCACGGAGCTTGGCTATACTTTGCTGAGACGGCTTGGTTTTCAGTTCGCCGGCTGCCTTAATATACGGCACCAGCGTGACGTGCATAATCACGACATTTTCCGGACCCACTTCCAGCTGGAACTGACGAATAGCTTCTAGAAAGGGTAATCCTTCGATGTCTCCGGTCGTACCACCGATTTCGGTGATGACGACGTCGCCCGTTTGTTCTTTGGCCAGCCTCTGGATTCTGCTTTTTATTTCGTCCGTGACATGAGGAATGACCTGGACGGTTTTTCCGAGATAATCGCCGCGTCGTTCCTTTGCCAGTACTGTCTCGTAAACTTGTCCGCTCGTAACGTTGTTTGCTCGAGATAGCACGCAGTTGGTGAACCTCTCGTAGTGACCCAGATCAAGGTCGGTTTCCGCGCCGTCGTTTAGAACGTAGACTTCGCCGTGTTGAAACGGGCTCATCGTTCCGGGGTCAACATTCAGGTACGGGTCGAACTTCTGCATAATGACTCGCAGTCCCCGGTGTTCCAGCAACGTGCCGAGCGCTGCCGCGGCAATGCCCTTGCCCAAAGAACTGACCACACCGCCAGTTACAAAAATGTATTTCATTCGGTCTTGTTCAGGATCAACTGTTCGACTTGCCGCGCTTCCTCGGGAGTATCTACCCCGATTGAATCAGTTTCCGACACAATGACGCGAATTCTCATGCCATTTTCCAATGCGCGCAACTGCTCCAATTGTTCTGTTTTTTCTAAAGGGCCTGGAGGCATCTTGACGAAGTTCAAGAGTGCTTTTCGCTGATAACCATAAATGCCGAGGTGTTTATATGTGCGAACAGGCGTTTCGGCGCGTCTGAACGGTATCAGACTTCGCGAGAAGAAAAGTGCGTCCCCGTTTCTATCGAGTACGACTTTCACTTGGTTTTCGCTGCGGGCTTCCTCGAGCGGTATCGGGATTGCTGCAGTGATGATATCGATTTTCGAGCTCCGCTGCAGCCGGCGCGCCAGGAGCTGCAGCAGCTTCGGATCGATAAGCGGTTCGTCGCCTTGAATGTTAAAGATGAAATCAGTTTTCTTTAGTTTTTGTGCGACCTCGGCTATCCGATCGGTACCGCTTGGGTGATCGCCTGAGGTGATCGTGACTTCCGCACCGAAATCAAATGCAGCCTGCGCGATCCGCATGTCGTCCGTAGCGACAATCACATGGTCGAAGCAGCCTGCTTCTTTGCATCGTTCCCAAACATGTTGTACGAGCGGTTTGCCCGCGATCGGATGAAGGGCCTTACCCGGGAAGCGAGTTGATCCCCAACGGGCTGGAATGATACCCGCGACTTTGCTCATGCGTAGGAATGGTTTATGGATCTGTTCGGCTCACGTCGAGCGGAAACGCGAAACCGTCGATCT
>JBKPBY010000184.1:0-9435 GCA_046727075.1 bacterium
CGGA
The DNA here is from genome assembly GCA_046727075.1 of bacterium. Classification (GTDB taxonomy): domain Bacteria; phylum Verrucomicrobiota; class Verrucomicrobiia; order Chthoniobacterales; family JAFAMB01; genus JBKPBY01. The sequence continues at coordinate 5 of JBKPBY010000184.1, forward strand.
CAAAAATTTGGCGACCTTCTGTACCTCAGCAATTCCTTTCTCCGTCAATCTGCGCTCTGGATCTTCTTCTTCCGATTTCGATTCTCCGTGCTGAACCAAATAGAGGTTCATAATCGCTGCCTTCGGCAGCGGTTAACAGTCGACCGTCTACGGTCAACCGTCCACTGTTCGAGTGCGGGTGTGACCGCCTCGACGCACGGCGCTTCCGAAGGAAGCCGGTGTTCCGTCTTGCGTCTTCGCACGCGCAAAGACAGAAAGAAGGACCTCACGCCAAGAAGCAAAGACGCAAAAGGAAAGGCTGAGTCAGATTCAGACTTCCGCGCAGCGTACAGAATTCATGTTCACGGTCCCCTTCCTCGCCAGCTTGGGTGCCAGTGCTAGAAATAAAATGCCCATCTTCCCCTTCCCAGAACCTTTGCATCTTTGCCTTGGCGTGAGATCCTTCTTTGCGCTCCGGCACGTCCGCTTCCCCGGTTGCCAGCGATCACGGCGTTTCCCCTTGGGCAAACTCGTCCACCAGCAGCGCGTTTTCCGACAATACGGAAAGCCAGTAGTTCATGCGTTCGGCGTTGGTGATCTTTTTCCAGTGATGGAAAAGCCCGGCCGCATCGGCTAAAGGCAGACGTCCCGTCGCCTGATGGATCTCGACCGTGAACGATACCCCTCCCGAGCGGCAAGCGGTAACCGCGCCCGACACGATCTTCTTCAGGCCTGATGGCCCGTACAGAGTTCTCAATGATTGGCAACCCTCGTAACTGAAAGGAATCGGGATCCGGATCAAAAAGCTGAAATGATCGGATAGACCCCGGATGAGCGGGTGCCCATCGTGCAGGTGGAAATGCACGAGTTTGCCGAGCGCTCCAAGCGATTGTGTCATCTCGAGCACGGTAGAAACCGCTGTCCCGACAGCGCGCTGTACATCCGCCACCAGTGCCGGTAAACGATCGTCCTCGAGGCTCAAACTTGTGAGCTCAAGCCCGGGATGCTGGCGAATGAAGCTTACGCATGCCTGCTTGATTCCGACATGGCCGACATCGATGCAAACGCTGACCCGTCCGAGGTCTCGAATTCGTTCCGCGACATTGATGAACCATTCGGGCTCAAGGCCGGCAGCATACTCGAGGAAAAGAAATGGAGAATCCTTCTTCCGATCCAGGCGCGCGCCTAAATCGTGTAAAACTTCTGCCAGTCTATTCGGGTGTTGCTCCATCTCGGCTTTATCGTGAACGACCAAGCCAGTAACCTTTCCGGCAAAGCGAGCGGCAAACACCTCGACGACGGCTCGGTCCTTGTCGTTGAGCAGGTTGATATCTCGGCTGAGATGAACCATCGGCAGGAACTCGTTCGGCGGAGCCAATTCAAGGAGATGTTCCAGTTGGTCAGGTGAATCAGCATATACTTCGACCCCGAGACCAGCCTGGGCAAAACGCAACCTGGCGAGCTGGAGAAGTGCTTTATCACCGGGGATTCGTTGCTGGAACAGCGCACGGATGGGAACGGCAGAGGTAGAGCTCACTTGGGTGTCATGAGTAGGCTGGAATTTCAAAGATATGAATCGACTGATCCTTATCTCTGCACCTTTTGCCTTGTTTTGATTTCGCCTTATCGGAAACCACTACGATCCGATTTGGAGTAATCCAGGAGACACCCTCGATTGTGCAGTAGATGATCTGAGCGTCAGCGTTATGGGGGAAGGCGTAGGTAATTCCATCGTCGACGATATCCCAGCTGGATGGTGCCAGGGTTCCTATCCAAAGCGCAGAATTAACCTGGGACACGATCGCCAAGCGGTCGCCATCCGCCGCGATACTGCTGTAATCCTCAAAGAGCAACCTTTTCGGTAACCGAATTTTCCCCACGCGGTCCCAGTGCCTTTGTCCGCGACAGAATACCTGGATCCGTCCCCCACCCGGTTTGCGACCTTTTGCTCCTGCCTCGCACTTGTTTCCCTCGCACAGCCCAAGCAAATGGGTCTGCCCGTTTCTGTGGATACAGGTCAATCCCTCAAGCCCTTTGTTCGGCCGCTGCAACGGAAAATCCAGCCAGCCCTCTGACTGGTAAAGAAGATTTTCGTCGTACTCCTGGACCTTCGCCATGAAGATCCCACCGCTACGGCGCAGGGATTCGATCAATACATAATATCGATTAGACCAATGATCGTAAGCAATGTCCTCAAAGCCGCATTGGTGGCCATGCTTCTGCCGAATCATCCGATTCTGGCTGGAGTCCGGTGTTAGCTGATCGTTAATGCATGCGATGTCGGCCAGGTTATCAAAAATCACGTAAAAAAACCCGTTTTTAGCAACTACTCCGCTGGCCTCAAGACAGGAGTCCACCTGTCCGCCCAGTATTTCTGCGATTTTCTTTTCCTGGAGCAGAAGAAGCTCCCCCACACTCAGACCTCCCCGGCAACGGTTCCATGGTGCTAGGAAACGGATCAGCGCCGGTGCCGCGTGGAATCGTTTTTCTTAGCTCCTTCAGCTGCGCTCGGGCGCTATCGTAGCGCATCCGGACGTAGTTAAGAATCCCATCGATCCCGGCTTTGTCGTGCTGGATCTTCATCTGTTTGCATGCGGCGCGATAAACTTCGTCGTTGGTGAACTGGCGGCCAGTGAACGGCGCTCCATGCGGTGTATCCGACTCGAGATAAGCTGCCTGGCGTACACGTGCCCAGAGTCCGGTATCGGAGTCGGGCGAGATCACCGCAGCGATTGCGTCCGGGTTAAACTCGGTATCGAGCAAGTGTTCGACGGCATCCGAGTAATACTGGCGGTAAACTTGGTTTCTGAACAAGTTCTGGATCAGCGGAATCGATGTGCGCCCGCGATTGTTCCAATAGCGCGACGTGTTGCTCGGCCAATCGAGCAGGTCCGTATCTTGCCACCGGGTATCGAAGTAGTCGATCCCAAGACAGTTATCGTAGTCCCAAGGGATGAAGGTAAAGTACGGGGACGTCATGAAATCATTTTCCGCTCCGTTCAGCCCGGAATTGTAAAGGTAGTAATTGGAGGGAGTAGCAAAGTAATTGTCCCAGCTTCCGAGAAGCACGTTTGCGGCTGCCCACCGGAGAAAGGCGCGGGCATTAAATATACGGTCGATCGATTCTCGGAAACTGTCTGTGCCGAACTTTTCGCCGCCGCCGGGCAGCTGAACGCCGTTGATTATGCGGATGAAAGCCGCGAGATCGTCATAAGTATTGGTTTTGGAATCGTCCTGATTGGTCTTCAGGCGATAAGTGAGATTGCTTTTCCCCGGGGTGAAATATTGGCGGCCGCTGTCGTCGCCGTCTTTACTGATGTGCTCGAGTGTCGCGCATCCTTTATCGCCGCAGTACGCCTTGTAAAGATTACCGTGATGGTTCTTGCCAAAATGATCCTTTAGAAACCGTTTGTCGACTTCTTCGATTAGAGAGAAGAGACCTCGGTAGACGGCGTCGAAGGCCAGCTTGGTGTACGTGAGTCGAGCGGCCGGAACACCGATTCGCTTGAATAAGCGCCATGCCAGCGCTTCACGCATGTTAGACGGATCGTTGTACATCGCCTTGAGGTTAAGCCGGCGCATACCAACCAGGCCATGGTCGTCATCGGGCGTTTTGATGTTGAATTTCCAGGAAGGTTTCGGGGCATATAATGTCCGGTTTCCGCTATTCATTACCGAAAACGTGAACGTACCGAAGAGGACACCTTCGTTGCTGGGCGGCGGGATGTGCCGATTATCCTTCGGATCGGCGGTCCACACCTCGAACCGGGCATTTGCCGGCGCTTTCACGGGCGTCTGGAGCACCAGTGTTTCGTGCGGAAAGTTTGTGACATGGATCATGTACATGTCCCGAGCAAAGAACTCCTCTTTCCGATCAGAAGACGAAGAAGTGTCCGTTCCTGTCATGGTGCTTTGACGCTGGAGGGCCGGACCGCCTTACGAACGGGCTGTCCGAACATCCCGAATCGACATTGACGGTCCTGTTCTCCAGCGCAGCGTTGTTGCTTTCTAAAACTCTATTCTAAGACAGTTACGCTGAGGAAGGAAGCGCTTTCGCACACGCCAAGGCGCTAATTGGATCGCACTCAAAGACGGAAAAGAACCTCACGCCAAGGCGCAAAGACGCAAAGCAGAGGCTTTGTTGATCAAACTCATGGCGCTCACAACGTTACCCCTTTTGGCGGTGTTGGTCCCGCCGCTGGGTCGACGAAGGAGGATGACGGCGCGTCAGCGTTCAGTTCCCGGCATTTACATATACCTTGCGGCTGTATCGAAGAAACCACGCCAACGAATGACCTTGTCGTTCTTAACGGTGAACACGTGGACCCAGTCCGTTTCGAAACCTTTTTTGGTATCCAGGGCAGTCGACTTCTCCCAACCAAGGACGATGACGTGTTCACCGGCTTCGATGAATTCGCGCGGCTCGAACACTTCAATAGCGTCAGCCTTAGGTATCGCGGCAAAGAAATCTGCTACCTCAGCTCGGGTCTTTCGTTTCCCAGCATAAGGCAGACTGGAGGGAGCTACGCATTCCCAATCGACTTCATCCGCAACCAGTTCCAATAGCGCCGGAATATCCTGACGCCCGAAAGCGGCATAGGCTTGCTGGACAATTTCGAGGGCCGCGCCCATGGGGGATTGCTCCTGCTCTTTTTTAGATTGATGGAAAGCGGTTTGGCAAGCTTTTGACGTTCGGCGTTCCGCGAGAAGATTTTAAACAGAAGGTCGCGAAAGGGTGTCGCTAACGAACTTCGATACACCTTCTCGAATGTTTTTGTCCCCTCTCCCACATTCGAGCTCCGAGATTCGAGCTTCTAGATTCAGAGTAACGCCCCGTTCCCCAACTCCCGTCTCCCGTATTCTGTCTCCTGTATTCTTTCCCTAGCCCTATTCAGCACGAAGTGCTGAAGCCGGATCAACCGCCAGCGCTCGGCGCATCGGGATGTAGCTTGCAAGGAGAGCGACGATCAAAAGAAGGGCCGCGACGGAGCCGAAGGTGGTCGGGTCGGTCGCTTGGGTGCCGAATAACAGGCTGGCGATCCAGCGGGTTGAAGCTAGAGCTCCGGCCCAACCGATGACTATCCCAACAGAAGCCAGCAATAATGCTTCCCCTAACACGAGCCTGCCGATCCGGCCGGCGCTCGCTCCGAATGCCTTTCGGATACCGATCTCTTGAGTCTTTTGGCTGACGTTATAAGCCATCACGCCATACGTACCGACAGTGGCCGGTAAAAGAGCCAACGCAGCGAAAGTCCCAAACAAAAGCGTACAGAACTTGCGACGCTCAAGTGATTCCGACATGTACTCGGTCATGGGCCGGATGGCGCTTACAGGAAGATCTTTGTCTACGGCCTGCAGTTGTTTCTTGGCACTCTCAGAAATCGAGAGCGGATCGCCTTGCGTTCTGGCAACGAATGTCATCGCTTGCAATGACGTCCATGGAGCAAACGGGAACTGTGTTACCGGTAAAAAGACTTCGGGGCGCGTCTGTACATCCATTCCGCTTTGCTTCATGTCCGCGACAACACCAACAATTTCTCGATACGGTTGATTTCCTTTTGGTCCGCCTTCTCGTAGCAATTTGCCAATCGCGCTCTCGGCCGGCCAGTGTTGACGGGCAAGACTTTGATTCACGATCGCGACCAAACGCGAATTCTGAGTATCGGCATCGGAAAAGAATCTCCCTCGCAGCAAAGGAACGCGTAACGTCTCGAAATAGCCAGGAACAACCACGTTAGAAGCGGCGGTTGCCAGATCGACAACTGATTCGACTGCGTGGTCAGCCAGCATAAACGTAGTGTCGTTGTGTCCTGTCAGAGGCAGAAATATCGCGGCGCTCGCGGCATGGACCCCCCGGGAGAGCGCGCAGACGTTGAACGGCTTGTGTGAAGAACACGGACTTCTCTTCTTCGCGGCCATATTTGGTTGGCGAAAGGACGACGTCCAACGCCAGCAAATGGTCGGCCTGAAAACCGGGATCGACTTTCACAGCTTTCATCATGCTGCGAATCATCAGGCCCGAGGTAGTTACCAGGACTAGAGCAATTGCAATCTCGGCAATCAGCAAGATGGATCGAAGCCGTTTAGCCGTTCGACTGGTACTACTTCCGCGACCGGTTTCCGTAAGCGCAGGGTTAAGATTACCTGATGCAGCGTGCATGGCAGGTGCTGTGCCGAACAACAGGCCGGTGATCAGCGAGACCGCCAAAGTAAACAACAGGGCAGTCCAATCGATTTTGATCTCGGTCAGTTGCGGAAGATCGTGGGGCAAGACCCTGGCTATGATATGCAATCCCGCAACGGCGAGAAGGATGCCGAGGCAGCCGCCCATCAGTGAGAGCGTTACGCTTTCCGTCACCAACTGACGCATGAGCCGCCATCGATCTGCACCGAGCGAGGCCCGAACAGCGAGCTCTTTCTTTCGAGATGATCCCTGGGCCAGCAGCAGGTTGGCAACATTCACGCAGCCGATGAGCAGGACGCAACCGACTGCACCAAATAGTGCCAGTAAAATGGTCTGGGTACTTCCGTAGCGGTATTGATAAAGAGAGGTAACGGTCGCGGTCAGCCCGCTATTGGACCATGGATAGCTCTGTTCGAGCTGGCGCATGACTAACATCATTTCTGAGCGCGCAGAGGTTAAAGAGGTTCTTGCGCGTAACCGGGCCAATACCAGAAGATCGGGATGGATACCGCGCTGGGTCCAGAGATCGTCTGTGCTGTGCAACCCAACAGGCAGACAGGCGTCTACCCGTTTATCAAAGAAATTGAACTCGGGCGGCAAGATTCCAATTATCGAATAAGAAACGCCATCGAAAGTAAGTGTCTTCCCGGCAAAGTTCGGATCTGCGCCTAATCGTGTTTTCCATAATTGATAGCTGATCACTACGACCGGGTTCGCGTCTGCGGAATCTTCTCTTTCGTCAAATGTACGGCCACTAAACGGTTGTACCCCGAGCAGCTTGAAAAACGGCGAAGAACCCTCTCCAACACGAAGAAGCGCGGGGTCGCCAACACCGGTAAGATTGACATGAGAAAGCCGATAAGCCGCCATGTCATCGAACGCGCGGTTCTGTTTACGCCAGTCCAGAAAGTCCATCCAGGAAACGGTGCGACTGCTGTTGAGTCTGTTTTCGTCGAGGATAACCAGTCGGTTGGAATCAGGATAAGGCAGGCCGTTCAGCAACACCGTATTGATGATGCTGAACATTGCAGTATTAGCGCCGATGCCTAACGTTAATGTGAGCAGAGCGACCGCGAAAAAAGCGGGCCGCTTGAGAAGAGTCCGGAACCCATGTCGCAGATCGCGAATAGTTTCGACAATTTGGGTCACAATGGAATCATCGCAATCGCAGTGAGTTGTCGCAAGACACGTCTCCCGACATAATATTGCTGTTGCACGACAGGGGCGCGCAGCGCGGTTAGCCGTCTTCCGTCGACCGCCCACCGTTGAGCGACCTGTCCTCCATAGCCTCCTCCTTCGTCCGGCCAAGGCCGGACTATGGTGGACAGGTTGGCGAAGGGGGACAGGCCGCTGCTTCTGACGTTCCTGGCGATCCCGCTCGATCCCGGCGTTTCACGTTTGTGTCGTTTACGTCCTTCTGTTTAGGTTTTCTGTTTTCGATTCGTAAATGAACAACGACTACGTCCATGGGTACAACCCGAGGGAAGCGGTCCGGTTACAGGATCAGGCGACAACTTTAGTTCAGCTCTTGCATTCGGATACTGCGTATCCAGCCGGGCGGACCGTTCTTGAAGCCGGCTGCGGCGTCGGGGCTCAGACGGTTACGTTGGCGCGGAATAGCCCGGGCGCTTTGATTACGTCAATCGACGTCTCTGAAACGTCGCTCGCCCAAGCTCGGCGAGCTGTGCAAGCGGCCGGATTAACAAATGTGACGCTGCAGCAGGCAGATATTTTTGATCTGCCGTTTGAGCCCGAATCATTTGATCATGTTTTTCTCTGTTTCGTACTCGAGCATCTGGTGCGCCCGGCTGAGGCGTTGAAAAGCCTGAAACGTGTACTGAAGCGTGGCGGGAGTATCACGGTGATTGAAGGTGATCACGGTTCCACTTATTTCCATCCTGATAGCGAATACGCCCAGCGCGCCATTCGATGTTTAGTCGAGCTGCAAGCAAGCGCAGGCGGCAACGCGTTGATTGGGCGAGCCCTTTATCCCCTGCTTCGCGACACTGGCTTTGATGACGTTCGAGTCTCGCCACGGATGGTTTATGTCGACTCGAGTAGACCCGATCTGGTTGAAGGGTTCACAAAGAAGACATTTACCGCAATGGTCGAAGGAGTCCGGAAACCAGCCATTGAAAACAGGCTGATCAGCGAACCTGACTTTGACCGCGGCATCAGGGACCTGTACCGAACCACGGAAATAGACGGTGTGTTTTGTTATACCTTCTTCAAGGCGGTCGGGAAGAGAGTGTGAGTGGAGAAAACGCCGGTCCGGCCGCGGCCGGACCGTCATCGCCGACAACGGATGGAGGTGCGGCTATTTTTGAACCGCGGCTTCCGCCTTCGCCAACCTGTCCACCATAGTCCGGCCTTGGCCGGACGAAGGACACGTTGGCGGACGAGGATCTCGGCGTTCCCGGCGTTTCTCTTTCTCTCACTTCATTATCCAGCGCCAGCACCCAGCTTGCTGGTGCAAGCTGGGTCTTTGGGGAGCCGTCGAAATTCGATAAGGGTTCTTATCGCAATTGCTTATGGAGCCGGTTTCGAGGCAGGGCGGATTAGATCCACGGCTGCCTGAGCGTCGATCAAACCAAAGCCATCGGCTCGGTTGAAGCCGGAACCGATAGTGTTCTGGAAGGCTGCAGTGACTGTATCTTTAGTTGGACCAAGGCTCGCAATGAACTTCGTTCCAGCCCCCAGATAGTCCGACTGCCCGCCAGAAACTCCGGTTAACGCATTGTCCTGGTCGATCGTGAAACTAACTGAGTCACCGGATACAAATTTTCCGGGTTTGAAATTAAGGGTCAGCAGCGGGGATGCCGGACCGATGACGAACGAGATATCACCGCCAACCTGTCCGCTTCCAACTCACTCGGCGACTTTGATGTGCAGGTTGAACCTTGGGTGGCCGAATTTTGCGAACATGCGGAGCCATAGAGGCATCCACATTTCCATGCCGCGCGAGCCGGCGATATCACCGAGATCGATAATATTGCTGGTTTTCCAGCCGAACCATTCGCTGAGCCAACCGGTGACCTTGCTCTTGGCGCCTTCGTCGTTGCCGCAGATGAACAGGTTGTGATCACCCGGCACGATTGATGGATCTACCATGAGCGCACAGTTCACGGTGTTGAGCACTTTCACGACTAGCGTATCCGGAAACTCTCGCTGGACCTGCTCACCCAATGAATCGGTGTTGCAGACAGTCAGCAGCGGCAGTTTTCCTTTCGAAAAATCAAGAGGGTTGCCAATGTTCAGCAGGATCTTT
>JBKPBY010000185.1:0-30344 GCA_046727075.1 bacterium
ATCGGTATTTCGCTGCTCATCGGTACGCCGTTCTTCATATTCTTCGGCTGGTTGTCCGATAAGATCGGACGCAAGCCGATCATCATGGGTGGATGCCTTCTTGCTGCGCTGACCTACATGCCGCTATTCAGGGGGTTGACCCATTTTGCCAACCCCGCGTTGGAGGCAGCGAGAGACAAGGCGCCAGTTGTTCTTTACACAAACGAATTTCATGGATTCGGCGAGAAGATGGCAGCGACTATCTCTGATGCGTTTACATTGTATAAGCCCTCTGCTGACAAGCTGCCGAGTTACAAAGCCCGCCAGTACCTGATAAAGCGTGGTGTACCGTTCGAGGTTCAGCAAGAGAAGCCAGATGGGCCGTTGGTTTTAGCTGTTGGTGACAAAACAATTTCGGGATTCGACGAAAAGGCCTACGAAGCTGCAGTGACCGATGCCGGTTATCCGAAAGCGGCCAAGCCGGAGAGCGTCAACACGGCGGGGGTTATCTTGATACTCGTGATCATGGTTATTTACGTGACGATGGTTTATGGTCCGATTGCCGCGTTTCTGGTCGAGCTGTTCCCGACGCAAATCCGGTATACTTCCATGTCGTTCCCGTATCATATCGGGAATGGATGGTTCGGCGGTTTCCTTCCATTGATCATCGGTGCCATTACAGCAGCCACCGGAAATATTTATGCCGGTTTGTGGTACCCGATCTGCGTGGCTCTTATGACCTTCATTATCGGGACATTCCTGATTCGCGAAACCAAGGACCGCGATATCCGGGCAACCGAATCGCCGAGATAGCCGCGCCTCCAGCGCGCCGTTGTCCGTCGACCGCTGCCCGAAGTTTCGGCAGAAACTTCCGGTAGCGACATTGGGGATTCTGGGCTATAAAGTCCGTCCGTATGAAGGTCTTGGCATATTCAAAATGGGACGCTGTGCCCGTTATCTGTGGTGTCCTGCATTTCGCCTATGTATTGACCCTTTTTGCCGTTTTCCCGATCGCGCCTTGGTGGCTGCTGGTTTGCATGGGTCTGATCTATTCGATCAGCATTTCCTGGAATATCAACGGGATCTCGCACAATTTTTTGCATAATCCGTTTTTTGAGTCTCCGGTGTTAAATCGGCTCTTCAGCATTCTGGAATCGCTGACCGTAGGCTTTTCGCAAACCTTCTACAAATATGTTCATCACCGGCATCATATGGGGAACAGCGATATGCCGGATGAGAAAGGCGCGACCGTCGATTGGCTCTCAATTTATCGGCACGGAGATGATGGCGAAGCCGAGAATCCCTGGAGCTATGTATTTCTGAGCTATTTCAGAGAAGATCCCAAAGCGATCTATGCGGAAATCAAAAGGAAGAACGGCGTGGAAGCGAAGTGGGGTGTATTTGAAATATTCGCTTTCATGGCATTTTTTGCGCTTCTTGGGATCTTGAATTGGAAGTTCATCCTATACTTCCTGCCGTTCTATTACTTTGGTCACTGCCTTTCTTATCTGAACGGATATTTTCTTCACTACGGAGGGAACCCGGACAAACCGATAGCCTGGGGAGTCAGCTCCTATCACAAGCTGTACAACCTCACTTGGTTCAATAATGGGTACCATGCCGAGCATCATTTCCGGCCCAAGCTCCACTGGACCAAGATGCATGCGCTGCACGAACAGATTCGGGAAGAACAGCGGAAACAGGGAACCCGCGTAATCACGCCGCCGCATGCGTTAGGATTCCTGGATCCAACGCTTCCAGAGAAGAGCCGGCCGGTGGAGACGGAGGCTGAAATTCGGTCGTAAGCGGGAAGCGTCGCTGGGTCTATCATCGGTAGGGTCGCGCTTCGCGTAGCGATGCGGGGCGGGGCTCAGCCTCGTGGACATAGCTGCCCCAATAACGTCGAGCTAGAAAGTCTCAACCCACGGTGAAGCTGGAAGCTTCGCTCCCAATCCTCCGGATTGACCGTGGGTTGACATATTCTCAGCCGCGATAGTCCTAAAACGGTTCGTTCTCGCTAGAACGACGCGACTAATCCGATCCCGATACCGATTAAGCCCGACGCGATCCATGCCCTTGTCGCGATCTCTTCCTTCAAGAAAACGGCGGATGCAGCCGTGACCAGAATCGGACTCAAACCCTCGAAAGCGAATAGCCGATTGAGTGGCAACTTGGTCATCAAGAACACCCAGAGAAGAAACCAGCCCGTCATGGCCGCGATGCCGGTGACGAACCATCCGAATCGGTAACGTTTTCGGGCTTTAGGCAGTGAGGGCGAACCCGAGCCTTTCTTCATACAGACTTGTCCAGCCGCCAGGACGATTTGCGAAAGCGCTATCAAGAGGAAGACTGAAAGGTTCACGATGGTTATCTATTCGTGTGAAAATCCGAGAATGATCGAACCGACTAGAATAAGGCCCATTCCGGCCATTCTTCCTACGGGGATCGCCTCGTGCAGGATGAGCCAGCAAGATAACGGAACAAACAGGTGTACGATCGCGCCCAGCCCGTATGCCAGATGGAGATCCATATGCGGCAGCGCGATCAGCCAAAGGACCAATCCTGCAACATACGCGATGATCCCCGAGGCCACCCAGAGATTCACAAGGGCCACTAAGAATTCTTCAGGGCTGGTTAGCGCTGCGGTCGCTCCAATCTTTAACAGAACCTCTGCCGCTGTTACTGAGAGTGCGCTTAGCAGAACGAAGACAATGGGATACCAACGAGCACGGGCCATGTGATGTAGGGGATTAATCAGCTTTCCCCCAATGTTGCAACTTCAGTTTGCGCTGTCTTGGATTTCGACGAGGATCGCTCCCTATGATTGAGCAGCCCCTTCTTACGCAAGCCACTTCGTTTGGCTCGGCATCAGTCCATGAGACTGTTCCCGAGGCCGATCAGCTTGCGTGGAAGACGTCCTTTGACCGTTACGCAGCAGACCATCGCTATTATGATCTGGTACGCGAGACATTGGGGGACCAATTTGCGCACCGTTACCTCATCTTGCGGGATGGACAGGGAACGGCTCGGGCGGTTCAACCTTTTCTGGTTGTCCAGCAAGACCTGATTACGGGTACACCGGCATTCGTGCGAAACTTGGTCAAAAAGATCCGGCGGCGCTTTCCCTCGTTCCTCAAACTGAAGATGTTAATGGTCGGCTGTTCCGCTGGCGAAGGAGACGTCGCGTTCGATCAAGCGACCGGCAGCGTCGTCTGGGTAGCTCGCGCCCTCAAAGAAGCGTTGCCGCCCATCGCCGGGAAACTGAAGACGATGCTTATCGTCTTCAAAGATATGCCGCGCTTTTATCGCGCGTCCCTGGACGATCTCAAGACTGCTGGCTTCACGCGTATTCCGAGCATGCCGGCTACCCGGCTTGAACTAACATTCTCCGATTTCGAAGAATATCTGAAAACTCGATTGAGCCACGCGATGCGCAAGAATCTCCGCAGGAAATTCCGAAAATCGGAAAGTGGCGACCCGATCGAATTGAGTGTTGAAACTGACATCTCTCAGTATGTCAACGACCTCTATCCTCTCTACCGTCAGACGCTGAGCCGGTCGGAATTTAAGTTTGAGGAACTTACAAAGTCGTATCTTTGCGAACTGGGTAAGCGGTTGCCCGATCGAGCGAGATTCCTGATTTGGCGTAAGGGTGGAAAGACTGTGGCATTCGCGTCCTGCGTTGTCCATGACGGGGTGCTGAAGGACAACTATATCGGACTCGATTACTCGATCGCGCTAGATTATCACCTCTATTTTGTGACCTGGCGCGACACTGTGATTTGGGCGCTCAAAAATGGCGTGCGTATCTACCACAGCGCCCCATTGAACTATGATCCTAAATACCATTTCCGCATGGATCTCGAGCCCTTGGATCTCTATGTGCGCTCTCCGCATGGCTGGTTGAATCCAATCTTCAGACTAGTCCTTCCACTCCTGGAGCCGACTCGATACGATCGAACCATTCAAAAGTTCGCAAACCGAAACGAGCTATGGTGATTGAAAACCAGAAGGGTGCCGTCTGGTTTGTTCTAGATAACTCGGAACCGATTGCTTCGATTCTTTTGATTCGAGTTGACGCGCGACAGATTGGGAGGTCGCTTCGGTTTATTACGACCAGGCGAATTGTTGAACGATTCGAGTCCGAATTCGGAGAACATTTCCGCCCGTTTACGCTTTCAGGTTCTGGCGATTTTCATCATTTAACAGCGGTTTTCTTGCGGCAAATCAAAGAACCGTTTGTGGTCGTGTCTTTTGATAACCACCCCGATTGGGATATTCGTCCGCCGCATTGGTCTTGTGGTGCCTGGGTCAATCGAGCGTTGGAAAACGGTCTGGTGCGGCAAGTTGCGGTTTGGGGTTGCGGGAGTTTCGAGTGCCAATCGCCCTGGAGGCTCCTGGGCAATCGGTGGGCGTGCAAATCAGGTCGGTTGCTCGTACGACCTTGGCGGCAGCCGAAGTCCAAATATCCCGCTTGGCTTCAGCCGATTTCGCCAACCGATTGGCGGCAGTCTTTCCAACGGTTTTCCGCAAGCATTTCGCTTCCGGTCTACATAACCGTCGATCTCGACTGCCTGGTATCGAGCGACGCGGTTACAAACTGGGAAAGCGGACAGTTTTCGATCGAGGATGTCTTATGGGCTATTCAATGTTTGCGAAAAAATTGTGCCGTGATTGGAGGTGACCTTTGCGGCGCCTTCTCTTCACAAGAATACGGTTCTCGTTTTCAGAAACTGGCAGGGCGCTTCGATCATCCCCCTCAAGCAGACCTGCCTGCAAACCAGATCCGCAGAATCAACCAGCGCGCGATTGGTCAGATCTGGCCGGTTTTGGTAGGAGAACGCGCTGCTTCAGCGGGTTCTGTGGAATAAATACGCACTTTTTGCATCTTAGCTCTAATAGTGCTGACGCGAGCATTGTTTGGAGGTAGGATTGTTTCATCGTCTCCCTCCAAACGTAACCAGTGCAGTCGCGGAGGCGACCAAACCTCAAATCCATAACATGATCAAACCATCAAAAGCAGTGATTGCTGGTGCGGCGGTTGCCGGACTACTGACAGGTTCCTTCGCGGTTCGCGCCTATGCAGCGAGTACGACGGGAAAAGCAGGAGTCTCTCTCCAGACTCTCGCAGACGCCGACAAAGGCAAGCATGGGTGCAAAGGGCAGAACTCCTGTAAGGGACAAGGGGGGTGCAAAACAGGTGATAACGGATGCAAGGGCAAAAATTCCTGCAAGGGCAAAGGCGGTTGCGCAACCGACGGAAGCAAACAGTAATTAATCGAGCGGATTAAGCGGGTTCAGCGGACGATGCGGCAAGGCCTAAGTCCGGGGCATGCAGTGGATCGTCCGCTCCCGTATCGTTTTATCTGTTTCAACCTGTTAGAACACATGCCAGCAAATTCCTTTAATGGATTCACGGAATACGGCATCGGCATCGGACTGCGTGTTCCTCACTATCGGCATATCCTCGCAAAAAAACCGGTGGTCGACTGGTTTGAAATTATTTCGGAAAACTTCATGGTGGACGGCGGTCGCCCCCTTGAAGTGCTTGACGCAATTTTGGAGCAGTACCGCGTTGTGCAACATGGTGTTGCTATCTATTTCGGATCGGCCGACAAACTGAATCGCGAACACCTCCGACGTTTGAAGAGATTGGTGAAGCGAACAAACACGCCCTGGCTCTCAGATCACCTCTGTTGGGGTAGTGTCGATGGTCGATACACGCACGACCTTTTGCCGATGCCCTATTCATTTGCGGTCGCTCGACACACAGCCGAAAAGATTCGAGCTGCACGCGATTTTCTTGAAGTACCCATCTGCGTGGAAAACGTTAGTAGCTACGCAGAGTTTCACGCATCGGAGATGGAAGAATGGGAGTTCCTGAGCGAAGTGGCTGAACTAGCGGATTGCGGGATTCTGCTCGATGTCAATAACATCTACGTCTCATCGCAGAACCACGGTTTTAATCCGTACGATTATCTGAACAACATTCCTCATCATCGCGTCGGCCAGATCCATATTGCCGGTCATTCCAAGTTCGAAAAATACATCCTGGATACGCACGATCATCCAGTCCTTGACCCCGTTTGGAAAATGTACGCCCACGCCATCAAGCTAGTCGGAAACACGGCGACGCTTTTGGAATGGGATGATCGTATTCCTTCTTTCGACGAAGTGCACAATGAAGCGCTTAAGGCGAACAAATTCCGCGACCAACAGCTCGCAGCAGCCGACGTCTAAAATCGACTCGGAAAAAGCGCTGCGAGAGATGCAGCGAACCATGAGTTCGGCGCTTTTTCGGCCGCTGACAGATCGGTGGCGGATGCAACGGCATTGGACCGACGGACGTCGTATGCAAGAAGTTGCGGCGGAATTCATCAAACCGAACGACCGATTGACTTCCTTTGAGCGGCTTGAGATTTACAACCGCCAATACTGGTTCCGAGTCCTCGATTGCCTGCATGACGATTACCCCGGCGTTAGAGCGATTGTCGGCGAACGCAAGTTTACCAAATTGGCGACTGCCTATCTTGCCAAGTACCCGTCAGACTCTTACACCTTGCGGGATCTAGGTTACCGTCTCGAGCAGTTCCTTCGTGAAGAACCGGAGTGGAGTGCGCCGAGGCAGGAGCTAGCGATTAATATGGCGCGATTTGAGTGGGCGCAGGTGGTAGCGTTTGATGGACCAGCAAAGCCTGCCATCACACCAGACGATATTCTCGGGGTTTCGCCGGCGAAGTTGCGATTGGCTTTGCAACCTTATTTATCGCTGCTCGATCTGGATTACGCGGTGGATGATTTCCTGGTCGCAGTGACAAAACGTGACTCCGATGTGTTGCGATCGGAAGCCAGTAATGCGATGGATTCAGCACCGAAAATCGCCAGACAACAGAAACGGATTCGCATGCCGAAACGGGAAAAAATCTGGCTGGCCGTGCACCGCCACGATAACAGTCTCTATTACAAGCGTCTTGAGCCGGAGGCGTTCCAGATTCTATCAGCGATTGCTCAGGGAGAGGCGGTGGAGGCCGCGTGTGCAGAGTCGATTGCGCGTGGCGAGCGTAAAGGGATCAATTGGGCAGCGGAGATTAAGGAATGGTTTAACACTTGGGCAGCGCTCGGCTGGTTTTGCCGTCGAACATGAATTCTATTACGCAACTTTGCCAGCGAGCTTACGCAATACTGATTTCTGTAGCGGACCTGCTTCTTTCGCCGGTGCTTCTAGTAATAAGATTGTACTTTTTCTGGCAGCTTTTTCAGACCGGTCTGGGGAAAATGTCTAACATTGCCAAGGTCGCAGAGTATTTTGGAAGTCTTGGGATTCCTTTGCCTGCGCTCAACGCTCGGATTGCCTGCGGCGTTGAGACTTTTGGAAGCCTTCTCTTGATCTTCGGACTCGCCACGCGTCCGGTTGCATTGGTAGTTGCATTCGTGATGACCGTCGCCTATGTGACGGGAGATCGCGCCGCTGTTCTGCAGATCTTCAGCGATCCTGACCAATTTGTGAAAGCTGCTCCGTTCCCATTCTTCGTCACGGCTCTGATCCTGTTTTTCGCAGGACCAGGTTGGATCTCGGTGGATAAGTTGTTGTCGCGTTTTTTTGGGAACAAGGAGTAGCGCGCTTTTGACGCGCACGGTTGCCGGTTTTCAGTTTTCGGTACTCGGTTCGCCAAAGTGGGTAGGGTTCGCGCTCCTGCGCGACCTGGACCCAAGGGTCTGCCAGGATGAGTCGATGGTAGGGCGAAGCCTGATGAGCGTGCCGCCACGCTGGCGAAAAGCTGCAAGAATGGCTCCTGAGGTAGGATTCGAACCTACGACCAATCGGTTAACAGCCGACCGCTCTACCACTGAGCTACTCAGGAGTATCGATGGGCGAAAAAGCTAGCCTGTCGAATCACCGATTCAAGCGAAAAAAAGCCAGGCTCCCTTCCAAGAACGGCTTTTCAACGCCCTCGGCACGGCTCAGCAAAGCCTCGCCCTACCCTTGCATAACATTGGCGATCGCTGGACCCAGGTCGCGCAGGAGCGCGAACCCTACCCACGTTGGCGAACCGAAACTGAAAACTGAAAATCGACCTGTCCGACTTCGTCCGGCCAAGGCCGGACGAAGTCGGAAAACCGCCAACCCTTCGCTACCGATCCGGAGACGCGAGACGTTTTTCATAGCGCCAGACCTCTAATGGGAACGGCCCTTCCGAGGTCTCTACTTCGATCACAACGGCGCCGGCGCGCCGCCAGCCGCATTTTTCGTAGAACCGAGCTGC
This sequence comes from bacterium, assembly GCA_046727075.1. Taxonomy (GTDB): domain Bacteria; phylum Verrucomicrobiota; class Verrucomicrobiia; order Chthoniobacterales; family JAFAMB01; genus JBKPBY01. The sequence goes on from JBKPBY010000185.1 coordinate 8,244, forward strand.
TCTATCATTTCCGATTGCACAGGCGAGCCAAGCTGTCTTGACGCCGTTCTTACATAGCCGATCCTCGGCCTCAGCCGCCAGGACCTTGGCAACACCGGTACCGCGAGCCTCCGGTGAGACATAGAGCTGATAAAGCTCATCTCCCTTCAACATACAGAACCCGAGCGGAGCGCCGACTGGCCCCATAACACGGACATCAGCGAGACGAGCTTCCAAGCGTTCTTTAAAGTTTTCGCGCGTACGCAGGCGCGCGAGTTCCGCGGGCAAGATATGCGCATGCGCGTCCTGCCAACCATCGTACCAAATGAGCGTCAAAGCGCCGATGTCGGATTGCTCGGGGGATCTGACTTTCATGCTAACAAGATGGGCTTTCAACGCGCACAGTACCGCTCAGCAAGCCTCGCCTACCCGCTCTGACGCCCGGGCGACACTGGATCCGGCTCGCGCAGGAGCGCGAACCCTACCCACGATAGCCGTCCTATCCAACCGAAAACTGAAAACCGACGTGTCTGACGTAGTCCGGCCTTGGCCGGACGAAGTCGGAAAACCGGCGACCGCGCCGCAGGCGCGCTACAGCGTCCCAGGCGGCAATCCCAGCCCGGACGTAAGTTTCCCCATCTCTCCCTGTGCCAGGCTCTTTCCTTTTTCAGATGCTTGCTTGACCCCGCTCAGGATCAAGTCTTCGAGCATTTCGACATCTTCGGGATCCACGACTTCTTTCGCGATCTTGATCGACAGAATTTCGCCCAGACCGTTCGCAGTAACTTTGACCTTTTCGCCGCCAACACTCACATCGACCGTTTTCTGCGCGAGTGTTGCAGTCAATTGCTCCTGCATTTTCGCGGCCTGTTTCATCATCTTCTGGATGTTCATCGTCTTTCTTGGAAATTGGAGATTATGCTTCAGCCTGGATTTCTGCCTTAAATAATTCCAGGGCTTTTTGGATCAGAGGATCGTTTTTAAAATCTTCCATTGGATCAACTGGTTTTGGCGCTGCCGGTTTGGAGATAGGGGTCAGCCCATCTTTGAGCTCGAACTGAAGTTTGCAAGCCTGGCCAAGAATCTCCCCACAGATCTCTTCCAGAAATGCTCTTGTGTTCGCACGGGACAACGATTCGACCGCAACAGCGCGATCCTTAGGAAAACCAAGTGTCAGAGTTCCGCTTTCAAATCTCAGCGGGATGGCGTTCTCAATCCATGATAGGACCAGCGGCCTGCTACTGCTGACCTCTTGCAGAACCCGTAGCCAAGACGAATCCAACGAAGGGGATGGGACTTCGGACTGTTCCTCCAATTCTGTCGTTGGTACCGAAGGAGTGTTTGCGACCGGAGGCGCAGAAATGGTCAGGCTCTCTGGAGCCGCAGCCGTCATCGGATCCGGGCCCTTGTCCGCAGGATCTATTGGTTCAGCGGTCTGACGCCGGGTCTCCACACCGGGTGCATAATCAGCTGCGAGTCGCGTCGACTTTTGGGCCGGCGGAGTTCTTTCGTTCGATACCCCAGAGGTCGGCGAACCAGAACCGGGCCCACGCAGGTCTTCTAGAGCGTCGATCACCGATTCTAAACTGACCTCACCGAGCGTCTGGATTCCACGGATCAGTGCGATCTCTAGATGCAGCTTCTTGTTTGATGCCCAGCGGATCGACGTTTCGATTTCTGAGATTTGTTCGATCAATCGCAACAATTTCTCAGGAGGTACCAGTGGGGCGAATTCATCAAGTGCTTGCCGTGCATGGTCGCTGATCTCTTCGCGCAAACTCTGCGGATCGATCTGGTACACAAGCAGGTTCCGAAGAAAACCGAGCAAGTCGGCCAGCAGCTTTGACAAATCTTTTCCCGCTTCCGCCTGCTGATGTGTGACGCTAAGCGCCTGAGACGCATTCTGATGCAGAACAGCACGAATCAAATCAACAACGACATGCTCCGAGGTCAGGCCAAAGACTTCGAGCACCTCTTTTTCGCTAATCTTGTCTCCGCAAAAAGCTACCAGCTGATCCAACATCGATTCCGCATCGCGGAGTCCGCCTTCAGCAGCGACAGCGATTGCTGCTGCAGCATCGGGTTCTAAGCGGATCCCTTCCTTTTCGGCTATAAAAGTCAGGTGTTTGGCGATGATCTGTGCAGGGATTCTCCGCAGGTCAAACCGCTGGCACCTGCTCAAGATTGTTGGCAAGACTTTATGCGGCTCAGTAGTTGCGAAAACGAATTTCACATGGGACGGCGGCTCTTCCAGCGTCTTAAGCAGAGCGTTAAACGCCTGCGGCGTCAGCATGTGAACTTCGTCGACGATATAGATCTTGAACTTTCCGCGTACCGGCGCGAACCGAACATTTTCGCGTAGTTCGCGCACCTGATCGACACTGTTATTGCTGGCGCCGTCGATCTCAAGAACATCGAGACTGATGCCCTGAGAGATTTCTCGGCAAGAGTCGCATACTCCACAGGGGGTCACCGTTGGTCCGTGCACACAATTCAGCGCCTTAGCTAAAACCCGAGCCGTTGATGTTTTTCCAGTTCCGCGTGGCCCAACGAAGAGGTAAGCGTGCGCGAGGCGTTGTTGTTCAATCGCATTCTTGAGCGTCTGAACCACATGATTCTGGCCGAGAATATCATCGAAGACCTGGGGCCGATATTTGCGTGCGAAAACCTGATAACTCACCCCTCTAATCTAGCGGGAAGGAAGAATGTGGAAAGGAATAAGAAGGTTAGGTCTTGGCAGATTTTGAATCTTAATCACGATCGAGTTACCATCAGCTGGTGCGCTTGGTCCGTTGGGTTCTTTGGCTATTGCTTTTTGTAGTAGCGACTTTTTGTTGGGTCGTCTTGATCGAACATGGTCCGGAGAATTTTGCGGAGGGAGCCGCGATCGAATTGGAGAACCTCAAGGCCCATTTTGGGAAATAGCGAGCCTTCGGCTCGCCGGTTGCCGCTTTTCGGTTTTCGGTTGGATAGGGACGGGTAGGGTTCGCGCTCCTGGGCGACCTGGATCCACGACGCGCCATCACCGCTGATTTGAACATTAGAGTCCAGAAATCGAAGCGGTAGCCATGGATCCAGGTCGCGCGGAAGCGCGAACCCTACCAGTTCTGTGTCTAGCTACATCAAATTGTTGAACAAGCGCCCATCCAACTGAAAACTGAAAACCGAAAACCGGCGCGCTGAAAGCGCGTTGCAAGCACCCTCCGTCCAAGCGTATCGTGCTTTCACCATGCGGATCGTGTGCCTCAGCGCCGAGGCAGCCGACATTTGCTATCGGCTCGCTGTCTGGGACCAAGTAGTGGGGATTTCGGTCTTCTGTTCCAAAGCCTTTCCGCGGCGCCCGATCGTGTCGGGCTTTTCGACGGCTAACTTGCGAAAGATTCTTGAAGCATCTCCGGACCTGGTGATCACGTTTTCGGATGTGCAAGCCGAGATTGCGGAAAAACTGATCCGTGCTGGCTGCCAGGTTCTGGCGCTGAATCACCGGTCGCTCCGCGGAATTGCTGATTCGATCGAGATGATCGCCAGACTAGCCGGAGTACCCGATCGAGGCGAAAAACTCGCGCGCTCCTTCTTGGACCAGCTGGAAGCGTTGCGCTACGAGCCTCCGGTCCGGCCCCGTGTTTATTTTGAGGAATGGGATGATCCTCTGGTTTCCGAGATCGAATGGACCAACGAAATTATACAGATCGCCGGAGGCGAGAACATCTTTCCGGCTGCCCAGAAAAATCGGGCGAAAGAGCGGACTGTTTCGAGCGCGGAGGTAATTTTTAAGGATCCCGAAATTATTCTCGCCAGCTGGTGTGGAAAAACTGTAAATCTCTCCTCGATCCTAGCACGGGCTGGATGGCTACAGATCCGAGCAATCCAGGATCAGCAGGTCTATGCTATCGACTCGAACGACATCTTACAGGCTGGCCCGTCCCTGGTGGAAGGGTTGCGCCAGATCAGGCGAATCGTGCATGATTGGTATCTGCAGAAAGAAGGAGGAAGGACCAGCCGTATCCAACGGATCGATCCAAGCAATATAAACAATGAGCGAAAGACATATTCTTCGAAATAAAAAGGGATTTGATGGTTTAGGTGCAGGTGTATGGAACCTTGGGCCGGGCACCGACCCATTCGGCGGCCCGACTCGGGAACCGATAAAAATTTTGGATCGGCTGCCAATTCTTGCGGAAGCCGGCATTTCTTATTATGAAGCGCATGACGTCGAGATTCCGTTCGACCAGATTGAACTGGCCAAAAAGCGAGCCGATCAATGCGGCCTGAAATGCGGGATGTATACGCCTTCCTATTTCGCCGATCCGATTTTCAAAGATGGGGCGATGACTTCTTCAGAGAAGACAGTCCGACGGCTCGCCATCGACAATGGAAAACGTGCGATTGACGCAGCCGTAGAGTTGGGAGCCAGGATTGTCGTGTTCTGGAATGGTCGAGAAGGATTCGATTTTGTTCTGGCTAAGAATGGTCAGGAATCGTTCAGACGTCTGATCGATGGCTTCAACGAAGTCTCGTTTTACGCGAAAGAGAAATATGGTGATAAGGTGCGGCTCGCTGTAGAACCTAAACCAAACGAGCCCAGAGCCAATATGTATCTGGCGACGGTCGGCGAGGTTTTGTATCTGATCAGCCGCCTCGAAAGCTCGGTTCAGCATCTTTTCGGAGTTAATCCCGAGACGGCGCATAGCCGGATCGCCGGGTTGGATTATCTTTGGGACGTTGAGCTTTGCCTCGAAGCCGAGAAGCTCTTTCATATCCACTTGAATTCGCAGGATGGCCAAAGGTACGACCAGGATCTGCCATTCGGATATACCGAGCCCTTGAAGGATCTAGCCCTTTTAACTGTTCTTCAGGATGCCGGTTACGAAGGGATTATGGCCTTTGATGTGAAGGCGCCGAGGACAGATGACCCGGAGGATATCGCGGATGTAATTGCGGTCAGTACCCAGAACCTGGTGTGGCTATGGGAGAAGGCATGGACGGTTGATCGCGATGTGATCAAGACATTGCGCGACGAGAAGCGGAACACTGCCATTGCCGGATACCTGGCAAAGTGTCTTTACGGGAACTAGGGTTGCGGTTTCGGGTTCCAGGTTTCGAGTTCCGAGTTCCGAGCGAGCGGAGTGGTTTGCACGCGAGGCCGAGCCCCGCCCGCATCCGCCAATGGCGGAAGCTTTGCGGGCGCGGTAAAGCTCGGCCCTATCGACTATGTGGCCAGATCTATCGTCGGCGGGGTCGCGATTTATCGCGACCTGGTAGACGCTGCAAGGTCTATCGTCTCGAACCCGAAACCCGGAACCCGGAACTCGAAACCCGAACCCCGCTCCCGTTGCGCTCGTGCAAGATTTCGATAATTTTCACATGTGCCGAAGGTAGTTATCCCGCGTAAGACGGTCTACCGGCTGTCGCTATACTTCCGGATCCTGGAGCGCCTTCAGCAGAATCGGATCGTTACCGTTTCTTCGGCGGCGCTTGCCAAGGCTGCTGGAGTTAAGCCTACACAGCTTCGGAAGGATTTGACCTATTTCGGCCAGTTCGGAACTCGCGGCCTGGGTTACAACGTCAACTCACTTCTCACCGAGTTAGCCAGTGTTCTTCGAACGGCACGATTTCAACCTGTCATTCTGGTTGGAGTAGGGAACCTGGGAGCCGCCCTCTTGCACTATGATGGGTTTGCGAAAGAGGGGTTTGAAATCGTGGCGGCATTCGATACTCGGCCCGAGCGAAGCAGACATTCGAGTCTACGGGTTCCGGTCTTCCCGATGGAGCGGTTGCATTCATTTGTTTCGCAGCATGGGCTGAAGCTGGCGATTCTAACCGTTCCGGGCGTTAGTGCTCAGGAAGTCACGAACCAGCTCGTAGAAGCAGGAATCCAGGCAATCCTGAATTTCTCTCCGCTGATTTTGCAGGTTCCGGAGAACGTTTTTGTTAACAACGTCAATTTGGCCATCGAGCTGGAAAACCTGAGCTATTTCATTGCGTAGTACGCAGCTGCGCAGCGCCGCGAAGGCCTAAGCAGGCACCAGTGATGATCACCAGAATCGAAACAAAGCAGAGCCAAAATCCGGGTCCTAGCGCCTGCAAGTGGACGGGAGGATTCGTACCAGACTCGTCGGCAGGTACTGAAAGCACGAATAAGGCAAACGTATCAAGCGCGAGGATCAAAGCAATGCCGCTCAAGATAAGTGCTGTTTTGTAGTGGGCCATCGCCATAGAAATCCAGGAAGCCACAAGAGCAAAATTTGCCAGCCAGCCGAACTCGCCCACGAGAAATCCTAAGAATCCCATGAAGAGCGTGGCTCCTCCGGGCCAAAAGTTATTTTCGCCGGGAAACTTTAAAGCGGGAAGAAAGCACGCGACGGTGAACAGGGCAATGGCTCCAATCACCCAAAAGAAGCGGGCGCGGGACATCGGTATCTGTAATTGGGGAGTCTCCAAAGATCAGGAATCGAGTTGGATGAGAGGGGATATCGAGAAACGAACGAATATTCGAGCAATAATTCTTAGGGCAATTGGGACGTCGAAGAACCATTCCAGGGTTCCCTTTCGATTCGAAAGTGCCGAGCTGCTCGATTGCGACCCGACAACGATTTTTCCTGTGGTCGCTGGTGCTCGAGTTTATTCGAGACCAGCGCCGAAACCGATTGACATCCCGACTTTCAGTCCCCTATCGTGTCGAAAGGTTTTCGAAACTCGTTCCCTCCTTATGAATAGGACATCTCGTCTCGCAACGGGACAAGCTCTGGTTCGGTTTTTCGCTCGGAAATTGGTCGAAAGAGAGGGCGCTGATGAAACTCGCTACAGCGCCGTAACTGGAACAGCGCTGATGCTCCGGACGATCGACCACGGGTCCAACTGGAGAGTTTGCTTATCAACAAACAAGAATGAGCACAGAAACAGATTATAAGGAATTGGAAGAGCTGGCGCGTCGCGCGCGGTGGCTCGTGTTAAGCACCGTTGCGAAAAGCGGTGCTGGTCATGTTGGTGGGCCGATGTCGGCGACAGAGCTGCTGATTTCACTCTATTTCCGCGTGATGGCTATACGACCTGAGGAACCGCATTGGCCGGGACGAGATCGTTTTATTCTTTCAAAAGGTCATTCGGCGATTGGCCAGTATACGGTGATGGCGTTGCGCGGCTATTTTCCTGTCGCAGAATTGCAGACTTTCGACAAAGGCCATTCGAGGCTCCAGGGGCACCCAGACGTGACCAAACTAACGGGACTCGAAACATCAACTGGGTCGCTGGGACAAGGCCTGTCGGTCGGGATCGGTTTCGCTCTGGGAGCCAGATTGAGCGGACAGAAGTTTCACACTTATGTGATGCTTGGAGACGGCGAACTGCAGGAGGGAATGGTCTGGGAAGCTTTGCACATTGCGCCCAGATACAACCTTGGGAACCTAACCGCAATCGTTGATTGGAACGGCTTGCAGCAGTTTGGCTGGCCAGTGGCGCCGGGCGACGAGCACAACGGTGATCGGCGAGATCCTTGGGCTGGAGTGAACCTCGCCATGGCCATCGGAGCGCTCGGCTGGAGAATTCTTGAAGTTGACGGCAACGACTTCAGCCAAGTCATTCCGGCGCTGGAGGAGTGTAAGCGCTGGAGTCAAACACGTCAGCCGACGATGGTTCTCGCTCACACAACGAAGGGCAAAGGCCTCTCATTCACGGTGGGCAAGTATGAATGGCACTCGAAAGTGGCCAATGCCCAAGAGTTAGCCCAGGCCAAACGTGAACTCGGCATTGTGGAGGTATCTGCATGAAAGCGTTGCGGGACGTGTTCGGAGATACGTTAGTCGAGTTGGCCCAAACCAATCGGAAGATTGTGGTTCTTGACGGTGACTTGGCCAATTCAACCAAGGCTGACAAGTTCGCCAAAGCCCATCCCGATCGATTTCTTGAAATGGGAATCGCGGAACAGAATCTAGTTGGAACGGCTGTCGGCATGGCAGCAATGGGATTTATCCCCTGGCTTTCCTCTTTTACCGTCTTCTTTACCCATCGAGCCGCCGATCCAATTCGAATGCTGGTTGCGCAGACCAACGCGAACGTAAAGATCGGCGCTGCATATTCGGGATTATTAACCGGACTTACCGGCAAAACACATCAGGACGTTGAAGATCTGGCAATCATGCGAGCGATGCCGGGAATGATTGTTCTGGCGCCGGCAGACGAAGTGGAATGTGAAGCGATGATCCAATGGGCGACGGAACATGTTGGACCTGTCTACCTGCGCCTGACCAGAGATCCCAGTCCTACGGTTTTCGGGAATGACTATCGTTTTGTCCTCGGCGCGACTCATCTGTTGCGACCAAAGGAGAAGGCAGCAGGAAAGATCGATCTTCTTCTGATTTCGACAGGGCCTCAGAGCGTTCGATGTGTCGAAGCAGCCGACAAATTGGCAGCTCAAGGCGTTTCCGCCGGAGTCTTGCATGTGCCCAGTATCAAGCCGGTAAATGTGAACGAGATCATACTGGCGAGCGAGTCAGCGCCGATCGTCCTCACGGTGGAAGAACACACAACCTACGGCGGCCTTGGCGGCCTGGTGGCGGAGATACTATCGGAACACTCTCCAAAGCGTGTGATCCGTTTTGGAATCGAGGACCGCTGGGGCGAATCGGCACCAAACGATTTCTTACTCGATGAATTTAAGCTTTCGGCGGGACCTCTCAGCGAACGAATTCTTCAAACACTGAAAACTAAAGGATGGAGACAGTAGTCGCTCTGATTGGCGCCGGCAGAATAGATTTCGGAGGTTGGTTGGGTGACAATTGAGAGAAAAACGATCGGGGTAGCGTTTCTTGGCGTCGGGCGGATGGGAGAAACGCATTTACGAAACTTGCGCAGTATTGCAGGAGCTAAGGTTGTCATCGTGGCTGACCCAAACCTGGAAGCAGCGGAACGTGGCAAGGAGCTTTCTCAAGCCGAGCTGGCGATTACCGATGTCGAAAAAGCGATCGAACACCCGGCGGTCGACGCTGTTATCATTGTCACGCCAACCAATACGCATGCTCGATTAATCGAATTGGCGGCGAAGGCTGGAAAAGCCATTTTCAGCGAAAAGCCGATTGCTCTGGAACTCGAAGAGACCCGGCGTGTTGTCGACATTGTGAAAGAGCGAGGCGTACCGATGCAGCTAGGATTCATGCGCCGCTTTGATCCGGGTTACGCAAAAGCTAAGCAACGAATTGAGGGAGGAGAGCTCGGCAAGCTCGAAACCTTCCGCGCATTAAGTCGGGATACCTATCCGCCCGAGCTGAAGTTCTTGCTGGGAAGCGGCGGCCTTTTCGTCGACATGGCGGTACACGACCTTGATCTCGCTAGATTCCTGGTTGGCGAAGTAGATGAAGTCTGTGCGTGGGGAGGCGTTCTGATCGATGAACGATTTTCAAAAGCGAACGATGTGGATACTGCGGTAACGCTTCTGCGGTTCCGCAATGGAGTGTTGGGTGTCATAGAGACGTCGCGAAGATCAAACTGGGGTTACGATATTCGAACAGAAGTCGCGGGCTCCCTAGGAAAGGTAATAGTTGAAGCGCCGCAGAAGACTCCGTTACTTTTCGCGAGAGACTTTCAATCGACGTTCGATCACTACGAGAATTTCCCGGATCGGTTCGAGCAAGGATATCGGCTGGAACTTGAAGCTTTTTTCGATGCTTTAAAGACCGGCCGTCAGCCATCACCCGGCCCGGAAGACGCTTTAGAAACGCTGCGCCTGGCTTTGGCGGCCGCAAAAAGCTGGCGAGAAGGGCGGTCAGTCAAAGTCTCGGAGATTCACGCATGACCGCTGAAACGCGCCGGAACAAGATCATCGAGTTCTTGGAAGACGAGGGCAACGTCAAGGTCGAAGACCTGGCAGAGCGCTTCGCTGTCAGCCAGGTCACTGTGCGTAAAGATTTAGCTGAGCTGGAGGAACAGGGACTCCTCCAACGAACCTATGGCGGCGCGGTCTATTCTCACCGGAGCCGGTTCAATGTTTCGTTTCGCGGCAAACTACGACTGCATGCGCAGCAGAAGGAAGCAATTGCGGCGGCGGCGCTGAACCATATTCATGAAGGGGACACGGTCATCATCGATGCAGGGAGTACCACGCTTGCGCTGGCACGTGCGCTGGTCGGGAAATTCCATTCGTTATACGTGATCACGATTTCAGTGCCAGTCGCGCTCGAGCTATCGCAAGTAGGGCACGAAATCCTTTTGGTCGGCGGTCAGGTGCGAAATCATAGTCTCGCCTTGATCGGGCCGACGGCGGTCAAGACGCTACAAGCCTTTCACGCGGATCGCGCATTTCTTGGGAGCTCTGGAATCACTCTCGCACATGGGCACAGCACGCCCAATCCTTTGGATGCCGAGGTTAAACAGGCGATGATCAGATCAGCAGACGAGAGCTATATTTTGACTGACGCCTCCAAGTTTGGTCACGCCTGTTTGGCGAGCTTTGCCAGGCTATCAGAAATTCATCTGACGCTCACGGACCCGGGCATGCCTCTGGAGTTCCAACAAGAATTTGGTCGTCGCGGCGTAGGATTCGAGATTGTGGATCTTAATGCCGCATTGAACAACGAACCGAATCGTTCGGAATCTGTCTCACCAAGCAATCAAAGGCACTCGGCCGAACATTAACCTTCCAAAACCGGCTATCAGAACAAGACTTGCGGTATTGCTGGCGTGCCTCGCCAGTTTTGCTTTTCCTCTCACCGGCCTAGCCGAAAAGAGACCGTACATTATTGTCGTCACACACGGCCAAGTGTCAGATCCATTCTGGGTCGTTGTCAAAAATGGCGTGGATCAAGCCGCGAAGGATTGCGGGGCCGATGTCGAATACCGAGCATCCGAGAAATTTGATATGGTGACGCTTGCGCAACTGATTGATGCTGCCGTGGCTGCTAAGCCGGATGGCTTGGCCGTTACCATTCCAGACGCGGATGCTTTGGGTGGCGCGATTCAGCGGGCAGTGAAAGCTGGGATTCCGGTGATCTCGTTAAACTCCGGTTCAGACGTATCCAAAAAACTTGGGTGTCTTCTCCACGTGGGACAAGACGAATACATCGCCGGCAAACGGGGCGGCGAACGGATGAAAGCGTTGGGTATCAATAAAGCAGTCGTCATTAACCAGGAAGTCGGCAATGCTGGCTTAGACCTTCGCGCCAGAGGATTCATCGACACGGTTGGTAGTGGCAGCCAGGTCCTTGCCGTACCAACGGATTTTACGGCTGCGCGGGAGGCGGTTTCCACTTTTCTTCAAAAGAATCCTGATATTGACGCTGTACTGACTTTAGGTCCGACCGATGTTGAGGCGGTTCTGCAAGCTCTCGAACAAACAGGGAAGCTCGGGAAAGTGAAGTTCGCGACTTTTGATCTGTCGCTGGCGGTTCTGCAAGCGATCGATGAGAAGCAGATAGATTTTGCTATCGATCAGCAGCAGTACTTGCAGGGTTATTTGCCAGTCGTTTATCTCACGAATTTCGCTAAGTACGGACTGATGCCTGCGAGTGATATCGTGCTCACCGGCCCGCTATTCGTGACTTCGGATACTGCAAAACAGGTTGTTGACCTTACGAAAAAAGGGATCCGATAAGGCGATTGCAGGCCGGCCGGAGAAGTAAGCCGGATTCGACGGACCCTACTGCGACTCCAGCTTGGCAGTGGTGTGTCCGAGAATTTTGACGGTCTGATTTAATTGCTCGATCCTGAGCGGCTTTTTCAGAACCGTGACGGGACTGATTTGAAGAATCCGATCGAGCATCTCGCTGTCCGGGTATCCCGTGATGACGATCACGTTCAAATCCGGATCGATCTGCTTTGCGACCTTATAGACCTGGTCACCCGGCGCGTCCGGCAATTGCAGGTCGAGGAACATCAAATCAAATTTCTGTTTCCGCAGACTGGTAATCGCGTCCTTGGCGGTGCCAACGACAACGCGACTAAAACCGATTTTCTTCAGAAAATTTTTGAAAAGCATCTGCAGCCCAGGATCATCGTCTACGACCAAAACACTTGGCTGGCCCTGCTTGTCTGTTCGAAGAATATCTCTATCAAGAGAAGCTCTCTTGATTCTCCATCGGCCGCCAATCTGGATCGCAGGGATCTGCCCTCGTTGCACGAGGTAATAAACTGTTGGCAATGGGATGCGTAGATATGCTGCCGTTTCCTTTACGGTCAGCAGGTCGTGGATTGGGGGCTCGCTCACAGATTAGTCGGAAATATTGGTTTTACGTGTATGGAAATTACTCTGGCCCGTTAAGCAACCTGGTATTGCAATTGTCCCAATTACTACGGATATCTTTGAAGAATATTTAGAAGTAATTTTTTTTTCCTAAGCGAACTTGATCTCTGCTGTGTAATTCTTCACTACTTGCAATATCCGATGCAAACTCGAACTGAAAAAGATTCCATGGGCGTCATGGAAGTGCCCACTGACGCACTTTATGGTGCGACCACGCAACGCGCCGTCCTCAATTTTCCAGTTAGTGGGTATCGCTTCAGCCGACCATTGATTCGCGCTCTGGGGATGGTGAAATGGGCGGCGGCCCAATCCAATCGCGATCTCGGTAAGCTTCGCGAGCAGCAAGCAAATCTGATTGTGCAGGCGGCTGAAGAGGTCATCGAAGGCAAATGGGATCAACACTTCCCGATCGATATTTTTCAAACTGGTTCCGGCACCAGTTCGAACATGAACGCGAACGAGGTTATCGCGAATCGCTGTAGCCAGATCGCGGGTAAACCGATTGGTTCGAAGGATCCGATCCATCCCAATGACCATGTCAACATGGGACAATCCAGTAATGACGTCATTCCTACCGCGATTCACATTGCTGTCGCAGAATCGGTCCGAAACGAATTGATGCCTGCCCTCGATCGGTTACAGCAGGGGCTGGAGGCCAAAGCGCAAGAGTTCTGGGACGTGATAAAAATCGGCCGAACACATCTGATGGATGCAACTCCAGTGCGTTTGGGTCAGGAATTTAGTGGCTACGCGAAACAGGTCGAGCATGGACGGCTGCGCGCAGGGAACGCGATTGCGGCTGTCGAAGAGCTTGCACTTGGTGGCACAGCAGTTGGCACCGGGTTAAACACTCATCCCGAGTTTGCTGGACACGTAATGGGATATCTGTGGAACCGGACCGGAATCGCTTTCCGTGAAGCGCGAAACCATTTCGAGGCGCAAGGAGCCAAAGATGGTCTGGTTGAAGCGAGTGCTGAGATTCGGACAATTGCGGTCAGCCTTTTTAAGATTGCTAACGATATTCGGTTTCTAAGCAGCGGGCCGCGGTGCGGCATCGGAGAGATCCAATTACCAGCGACTCAACCTGGCAGTTCAATTATGCCAGGAAAAGTGAATCCAGTAATATGCGAGTCGGTCGTGCAGGTTTGTGCGCAGGTTCTAGGCAATGACACGGCTATTTGCTGGGGAGGCGCCAATGGCAACCTCGAACTAAATGTCATGATGCCAATGATGGCGCACAATCTTCTCGAGAGCATCAGGCTCTTGACCAATGTGGTTCATATCTTTCAAGAGAAGTGCATCGCGGGCATTACTGCGAATCGGGAACGTTGCAACGAACTCGTCGAGTACAGTATGGCCATGGTCACAAGTCTTGCGCCGATTATCGGATACGATCGAGCAGCTGAGATCGCCAAAGCAAGCGCAAGGACTGGACGAACCGTGCGCGAGATTTGCCGAGAGCAGAAGGTGCTTCCAGAAGCTGAGCTCAACAAGGCGCTTGATCCAATCGAAATGACGAAGCCCGGCGGCGAGGGATCGGCTGGCGGATAGGCGCGCGCGCCTTCAGCGCGCCAAAGGCGCGCTTAACTCAATCGCTCGCTGAATCATCGCGATCAGCGCCTGGATTCTGGGGCCGAGCTCGTATTCGGATGGTGTCTCGACTGTAATGACTCGCTCGTTCTTTTGTATCGACAGAAAGATTGCCTCGGGCAGGAACGGGAATTTTTTTGCGTTGATACGACGCGCGATCCACCCTTGGGCCGCACGACGACCTTCAATCATCTTTCGTGGATCCAGCGGGACGTAATAGCCGGCGGCTGCCAGCAGTTCGCGCCCAAACGGAGTAAGCTTCCTTCGTACCTCATAAAGATAGACTCCCTGGGCGTCGTAGTCTTCATGCAAGCACATCGCCAGACGAAACGAATGTTGCTGTATCAACTCCTTCTGCGCTTTGATTCTCGGAAGATCGTCCAGATGGTAGCACCGGTTTAGATCACGATTCTCTGAATCGGTGCGCCGGTTGTTTTTCAGACCCCATGGATTTAAACAAGGGAAAATCATCAATTGAAGATCCTTCAGAACGGACGCGTGAAGTTCCGCCCATTGATACAGGGCTTCTGGTCCAGCGGGTTCATCACCGTGAATACCGGCTGAGAGATAAATTCCGCGGGTTCGTCGCAGGGCAGGGGAGCAGTAGCACCACAAATCGAAATCCTCGGCGGACGCGTACACCTTACCTTGAAGGCCGGTTCGGCGCGCCAGCGATCGCCAACGTTTTTCCAGAAAGCGATAGTCGTGAATCCGGTGGCTCTGGAAATCAAAGTTCATCGGACCGCCAGTTGACCGAGCAGCTTCTGGTGAAGCCCATCGAATCCGCCATTGCTGAAAACTACGATTGCGTCGCCAGGCTTTGCTAATTGTTTGATTCTCCGCAAGATACTTTCAACATCCGGTTCATAAAACGCGGCAACACCACTCTGCTTGATCGATTCGATTACTTTTTCAGGATTTAATCGGTTTCCCGGAGGCAACTGTTCGGATTTGGCTACTCTGGCCAGAATCACGCCGTCCGCGATTCTCAGGGCCTGCGGCAATGAGTTCTGGAAAACCGCGCGCCGCGTGGTCTGCGATCGCGGTTCAAAAATCGCCCAGATACCCGCTCCCGGGTATTTCAGCCGTAGCGCTAAAAGCGTCTGTTGAATCGCTGTCGGGTGATGCCCAAAGTCGTCGATGATTTTGATCCCGTTGGCTTCGCCGCGCACCTCTTGCCGGCGTGCGACGCCAGAGAACTTTTGCAGAGCGTTCTGAATCGTAGCAACCGGCAAGTCGTAGTGAAGCGCAACCGCAGCGGCCATCGCAGCATTTCGAACATTGAATTCGCCGATCAGTGGAATCCTGAACTCCTGGTTCATGAAATGAAAACTTGAGCCGGTCTCGTGGTACGCAACGCCTTTGATCCGGTGAGACGCTCCTTCATCGAAGCCTACTGAATCTATTTTCGCAAATGACCCGGTTGTGACTTCGACGCAGTTCGGATCATCCGCATTAACAAAGATCCTGCCGTTGGTCGGAACAATGTGAACCAGGCGCCGGAAGCTGAGTTTAATCTCGTCCAGGTTCGAGAAGATGTCAGCGTGATCAAACTCAATATTGTTGATGACGACTGCTTCGGGCAGGTAATGCAGAAATTTCGAACGCTTATCGAAGAAAGCGGAATCGTACTCGTCTCCTTCGATGATGAAATAATCGGAATCGCGAAAAGCCGCCCCTTTCGCCAGGTCCTTGGCAATCCCTCCGATCAGAAAACTGGGATTGTAATCAGCGCATTCGAATACCCACGCGAGCAATGAAGTCGTGGTGGTTTTGCCATGGGTACCGGTTATTACGATGTTCCTTTTTCCGTGTAGGAAGAAATCCTTGAGGGTTTCCGGCAATGAGCGGTAAAGGAGCTTCCGGTTTAGAACGGCTTCCATTTCCGGGTTTCCACGGATGATAGCGTTGCCGACCACAATCAAGTCGACGTCGGCAGGAATATTCTCCGGACGATAACCGTCGCAGATCTTGACATCCTTAGCTGCAAGAAAGTCGGACATTGGCGGATAAACGTTTTCGTCCGAGCCTGTGACAATAAAGCCTTTCTCGCGAATCGCGGCAGCGACTGCACCCATAGCTGTTCCGCACACGCCGAGAAAATGGATCCTACGAACTGAGCTTTGCATGAGAGAAGTCCGAGCCTCTTCTCTTGGCTTACTTTCAAATCTCAAGCAAACGGATTCTGCAGAAAGCCGCGCCTTCAGCGTGGCTAGTGCCCGCCACCCTGGCTCCCGATCGGTGGGCGTTTGCACAACCACACTAATACAGCTCCAATCAGCAGGCCGATCGCGATGATTTCGAAGCAGTCATTGAAAGCCAGTATGAATGATTCGCGCTGTACCACAGAGTTAATCGTCTGATACGCCTTTTGTGTGGCCGAGACCGGATCAAAGCCAACAGAGATGAAATGATCGCTTAGCTGGTGAAGTCGCTGTTGCACGGGCAGACTCAGCTCTGTGACTGATTCACCAACGCGTTCCGAGTGAAATTGTTCTCGCCGGATCAACATGGTTGACAGGATGGCGATTCCTACAGAGCCACCGAGATTGCGTGCGATGTTGAAAATCGCTGAACCGGACGGTGCTCTCTCTTGCGCGATCAGCGCTGTTGCCATCGTAGCTAGTGGCACGATCGTCAGCGGTTGCCCGAAAGCGCGAACGATATAGGCAAAGACCAGTTGGTCCTGCGCATAGTCAACTGACATTAGCCGGCTGGTGCGCTTTGTCCGTGGGGCCCGCGTTGCCGCGTAAACCCGAAAGGAACTGTCGTTGAGGTTTCTCGTTCATTTCACCCGCTCGGCCTCATACCGAAAATTGCTCGGCGCCGCAAAGCTCAATTCCGCGAACTATCGGGCGTTTGCTTTCAGGATCCGCAACACTTCTGCGATCGCCTGGGGGTTCTGATGCGCGCCGTGGCGCGAAGGAACGATGTGTTCGCTCTCTGCGCCGTTCATGTGTGAGCTCCAGTACGGCACCACTCCGTCACTGGAATTCGGTGAATCGCCGCGCCCGCGATCGCCGATGATTGTATTATACGGTACACCCAGTGTCATCGGAATCGTGTTCATCGCGTTGATAAACCGGCTTTTCGGTGAAAGAGAATCGACGCTGTTGGACCGGCGCATCGGTTTTAGCTCAGCCTGCTCGATCCGCGTCAGGTGCAGCATTTCCCGGCTGGCTTGAGTGTTTAGGGTCGCTTCCCGAATAATCATGGCTGCGAGACTCCCGATCAGTCCTCTCGCCAGGTTGCTGCCTCGCAGCGGCGAGGCAATGAAGATGACGCGTCCAATTTCTGGCCGGTGTCGAAAGAAAAGCTCCTCCCGAAAATATTCCCGCACGCGCGGCGACAACGGCACTTCATCCGGCGGGCGACCGAAGATGTTCATCCAAAGTTTGTTCCCGCTGTCGGTCAACAGCAGGCGGCTGATGCATCCTCCCATGCTGTGGCCGATTACAACCATCGGTTTCATTTTCGGAAACCGCTTTTCCACCGCATCGAGCTCGTCGCGTAAAATTGCGGCTGAGTACGGGAACGGGTAACCCGTAGGGTAACTATAGAACCAGAACTGGTAATGCTTTCGGATCACCGGGTCACCGCGCAGCTTATTGATCATCGGCGTCCACGTAGCCTGGGAATCCTTCAGCCCATGAATCACCAGCACGACGGTTTTGCCAGGATCGTAAGGCTGGAGCCGCTCAATGGCAGCAGTGTGGGCATACTTCTCCGGGTTCAAGACACGGGAGAGCTCGTGCTTTTTCGGGTCGCTCTCCTGGAGCATCACGGCGAGCGGCACAGTGAAGTCGGCTGCCAGCGGAACCGTGCGCCCATGGAACGCCACCGTTTCTCTCGCGAGCGGATCTTCGAAAGAGAGGACACAGCGGCGTCCCTCAAAATTCGCCACGACGGTTACGCTGTAATAGATCCGGGAGGGCGCAAAGTCCGCCCGCCGGTTTTTCGGCTCTCGTTCGACGGCGACGATCGGCGCTCCGATGCCATAGCGCGTTATCCGCTCGGTCACATATTTTCCGCCGACATCGAACTGGTCGGCTGGGGTAAATTCGTACAGCGCGGGGCTCCACTCGGGTCGCGGATCGGGTCTGTGCGTAAGCGTGAAACCGCCAGCCGGGCTAGGAATTGTTAGCGGCGCGTTCCATGGATTAAGTTTCGCGTCATGAATGATCTGGAAAATGCGCGCGATCCCAAAGTTGTAATCGCGAACAGCGGTTGGGTTTGTTGGGTTGCGCTCGAGCTCGCGCGATGCTGCCTGCAATGCGGTCAGGCAGTCGGCGAGCGCAACGAGCGGCTTTGCGTGTTCTTCGTGCAATGCCTTTGTCATGCCCTGCTCGGCCGTAGCCAGCGAGCCGACGCCCGGCGCGCCAGCCAGGTGCGGATGGACGTGCGAGACCAGTGCATACGGGTTCGCACAACCAGCTAGGATGAGCGCGTTGCCGAGCACGCACAGATACGCGCGCATATAGATATATAGATAGCTAGTTGGCAGCGAAGTAAGTTGAATCAACCACCGGCTTCCGCACCGCTGGCGCGTCGGTCACAATCACGGTTGTGCCCGGCGCGATTTCATCGGCCACCTTGTGCGCAAACTCCGGACTGAACCGCAAGCGCGACGCAAGTTTTTCCGCGTCAACACCGCGACCTTCGCTGTCCACTCGCATCCACCGGCCGGCTTCCCGCCCGGGCGCAAGCTGACTCGGTTTGCCGGTCGTGCCTTCGAGCAGGGTAAACACATGTTCGCCCAGCCCGCGGCCCGTGACCTCAAGCGCAGCGCGACCGATTGGATTGCCGTTACGATAAATGTAGAGCGCCTTATCAGCCGAGCTGATGACGATGGTAATCGGACCGCTCGAGCTGCGTTCCGGATGCCAGTCGTAGTCATTTGCCGCGAGCGGACGCAGCATCGCCGGCGTAAGATCTTTCGGTGCCAGCATCAGTCCGGGGTTGGAGGCGAGATGCGGTTGTCGCGTTTTGCTATCGCCAATCACCACCGTACCGCCTTTCGAAGTGGCGACAAAAAGCAACGCCGAAAAGTCATATGGCAGCCGGACGCAACCGTGGCTGGCCGGATAACCAGGCAACTGGCCAGAGTGCATGGCGATGCCGCTCCAGGTGAGCCGCTGCATGTTCGGCATCGGGGCGTTATTATATTTTTTCGAGTAATGCGTTTGCTTCTTCTCGAGAATGTCGAAGACCCCTGGCGGTGTGGAGTTGCCCTTGCTGCCACTGCTGACGCTCGAGCGGCCGATGAGAATGCCGTTGCGATATACATGCATCGTCTGCTGCGGTAGACTCACCAGCACGACAACTGGTCCGCGCGGTGAAAGTTGTGGTTTCCACCAGTACTCGCCCGGCTTGAGCGGGCCGGTCGGTTTGCCAGTCGGCGTGCCTTTGGTATGGAATGATGGCTGCTCCATCGCGAAGGAAGTGGCGACAAGCGCGGTGAAAACGGCAATGACAGATTGGAATTTCATAGCCAGATCACAGCAATTCGCGATGACTCTAGCTAGCAAAAAAACGCGTGCCTTACGAATGAGACCTCCAGCTGATTGTGTGAGTTTTGTTCGGTGCTGAACGCGATTCCTGTTTTAGCCGATCATAGAGCCAAGATCGGCGGCCGTTTGGCTCTTGCCATCCGCGCGCGAACGATCGGTCAGCGGTTTAACGCTCGCTTTTAGCCTAGTCGATGCCGTATTTCTGCCTTGGCATTGAGGGTACCGGCACCGACCTCGCTGGGATCATCGATCGCGGCGCGTCGCATGCCTACAAGGCCGGTGCTTGCGTCGCCTGAATCGCAGTCAAGGCAATTGTGTAAACGATGTCGTCGACCAAAGCACCACGCGACAAGTCGTTGATGGGCCGTTTCAGGCCTTGCAGCATCGGGCCGATGCTGATGACGTTGGCGCTGCGTTGCACCGCCTTATAAGTCGTGTTTCCGGTGTTGAGATCCGGAAAAATAAAGACCGTCGCCCGCCCCGCTACCGGACTATCAGGCGCCTTGGTCTTGGCTACGTCGGGCATGAATGCAGCATCGTACTGGAGCGGGCCATCAATCAGCAAATCTGCTCGCATGCTTTGGGCCAGTTTCGTTGCTTCTCTGACCTTCTCGACACCGGCTCCAGAACCGGACTCGCCGGTTGAATAGCTGATCATGGCGACGCGCGGAGGAATTCCAAACGCAGCTGCCGAATCGGCGCTCTGAACTGCAATATCCGCCAAGGTCTCTGCATCAGGATCCGGTATGACGGCGCAATCGCCGTAGACCAAGACCTGATCCGGCAAACACATGAAGAAAATCGACGAGACCACCTTAGCATTCGCTCGGGTCTTAATGACTTGCAGAGCCGGCCGGATCGTGTTGGCGGTGGAGTGAATCGCGCCCGAAACTAACCCATCGACCGCTCCCTCTGCCAGCATCATAGTTCCTAGGACCACATTGTCTTCCAGTTGGCTTGCCGCCATCTCCAGCGAAAGCCCTTTCTCTTTTCTTAGCTCAAACAAGGGTTGAATGTATTTGGGCCGCGCAGCAACCGGATCGAGAACTTCGATTTCCGCGGGAAGATGAACATCCTGGCTCTTGGCAACCGCCTCGATCTCTCTGGCATCCCCAAGCAAAACGCAGCGTGCAATGCCTCGCTGCGCACAAATCGCAGCGGCTCGAATCGTCCGTGGCTCCGCTCCTTCTGGAAGAACAATCCGCCTTTGCGCGACGCGGGCCTTCTCGGTGAGTTGGTGAAGGAACGCCGCCGGCGACATTCGGAACTCTAATTCAGTTTTCGATCGCGAAATTAACCAATCCACGTCAATGCTCTGAGCCACGTGCTTCATCGCAGTTTGCATTCGCTCCAGGTCGTCGATCGGCACCTCGGGACTGAGTTGATATAGCTTTGTTCCCGTCTCGTAGCTGTCGGTCGTAACTCGGAATAGTGGTAGCCCCGTGTCGAACGCCGGCCGGCAAAACTCAATGACGCGCTGGTCGATTTCAGTATCTCCGGTCAAAATCAGTCCGGCTATAGGTACCCGGCTCAAAGCAGCCATCGACACAGCGATAATGATGTCATTGCGGTCGGCCGGTGTCGCTAACACTGCGCCCGGCGTGAAGTAGTGCAATAAATTCGGCACGGTCCGGGCCAGAATCGTTGTCGATTTGACCCTGCGCGTCTCCATTTCGCCGGCGTTTAGCACGGTTGCATGCAAGTGCCGTTGGACGTCGACCGATCGACAGAACCTCAGCGCTCCGTTGTGCGGTACAGCTCCTACCAGATGAAAGCTTCCTCGCCGAAAAAGCCGGCTTCGGTTCGGATAATCTGCTACCAGGTCTTCAGCACTTTCGGTTTGAGGATAGCGGTTGACGATCAAACCGATGATCTTTTCAATCCCACCGAAAATATTGGCCGCAGACTCAATCTGATCATCCAACTCGGCAACGGACTTCTCATCCATTGCAGCTACTAAAATGAGCTGGCCATTCAAAGCCTTGACCAGCGCTTGGTTCAAGGCGCCTCGATAGGAATCGTCCGGCGATGGCGGCAGGCCCTCTACTACAACCATATCAGCGCCTTTCGTCGAATCCTGGTAAGCCTCAATGACCTTTAACAGTACTTCATCCAGGCGGCCGTCCGAAACGAGTTTGGCTACCTGCAGCAGCGGCAAGGGCTCGGCAGGAGTAAGCGTCGTAAGCGCTCGCAAAAAGTGCGTCGAGCGCTCCGGGTCGGGATCTTCTTCGACGCTCTCGCTGATCGGTTTATAGAACGCGACACGAACCCCGCGGCGATCGAGCGCCTCGACTAGCCCAAGGGCTACTGTAGTCAATCCCTGGCCGCGACCGGCCGGAGCAAGAAAGAACACGTGTTTCATGGGACAGAGAAATACGACCAGTGCCAAACGACTGGTAACGGATTCAAACAACAAAACTGCAGAAGCCGAAGTCCACCTTTGACCGGAAGGTTCGTCATTTGTCGTTTGTCGTCCGATTTTGGCCTTGCAGCGCCAAAGCCGTGGTCTGGCGCGCGATCATGAGCTCTTCATTGGTTGGAATGACAAAGCAGGCGGAGCTCTCGGCGCTGAATTTCAGGAAGGCTTCTGCCGTTCCCAGGCGCTCGGCGATCCCACTGGCGATCACGGCTTCCGACTTAACATCCAGCAGCGAAAACTTCAGCGATGAACTGCCGCTGTTAATAACAAGAATGTGGCGGCCCTCTCTTCTCACACTGGTTAATGTAGATCGCATGAGCTGGCAGTCTAACAGCAAGTGGTTTTTTCCTTTGGCTTCATGTCGCTTACCCATC
>JBKPBY010000186.1:0-5389 GCA_046727075.1 bacterium
TATCGTCGTTCTGTTCTTTAGCGTTTCATTTCTTGTCTGGATTACTTCCAAGGTGGCCAGGCTCGGACGAGAAGACTTCATCGCCGCTCTTTTCTGCTCGGTGAAAAAAACTTTGGCGATGGGCGTCCCGCTCGCTCACCTGATCTTCGGGGCGAACGCAAACCTCGGCTTAATTTTACTGCCGATCATGTTCTATCACCCATTTCAGCTTTTTGTTTGCGGACTACTGGCCAGCCATTTTTCTCACCAGAAGGAAGTTATCGATCAGCGTCAGCAATCGCTGGCTGGCTCGGCATCCGGCGGGAGCTGGTCGCCCAGACGCTGGTTCAACAATGTAGAAAGGTGACTTTATGTGGATCGTCAGCAGCCAACGGTAGGATAGAAGCCGTCACTGCGACGATTCGGTTTTTTCATCGTTCTTTCGGGCGGTGCGCGCCGCACCGGGCGACATACCAATAAGTCGACGATAAAATCGAACAAAATAGGAGACATTCCGAAAGTTCAGACGATATGCTATCTCTGAAACTGTTAAGTCCGTGTAGGTCAACAAACGGCGCGCTTCCAGTAGCGTCCGATCATGAATCCAGACGCTCGGGGATTTCCCAGTTTCTGAGAGAACCGCGTTGGTCAAGGCACGTGAGCTAACCGAAAGAGCCGATAAATAGTGATCGGTTTTGTAAAATTTCCCTTCTGACTTTTCCAGAAAGGAAAGAAAGCGGCTGGTTAGAGGCGCAAGATGCTCCTGAAATTCCATAGCGGCCGGGCCCGCAGAAATCCTATGTAACCAGATCAGTAGTTCCGTCACTTGCGCGCGCAACATGTCGTCCCGAAAGTCTTCATTGCTACAAAATTCCCGAGCAAGATCTTCGAATCTTTGACGCAACGCACCACCAGTATCCTCCGCTACCGGTCCCTGATCAGCGCCAGTATTGCTCCACTGGGTCAGCTCATGGAGAAGACGGGAGGGACGATTGTACTGGCTGAAAAGAAGCGCCGGCTCAAAGGAGAGGATATAACCTTCCAGAGCTTGCTTTTCTTCCCACGTATGTACCTGGCCTGGCGGCACGAAGATCACCGTACCGCCTTCGACGGGATGCCGTTTCTGGTCTACAACAAATGTCGCAGTCCCTGACCCGATCCAAATGATATGATAAAAATCGTGCCGATGCGGAACGTGGCGAAATGGGACATCTTGGGACAATTGTTGAAACGAAACGCCTAGGCGCTCGTCGACTTGCTTGCGCCCGCTGGCCAAGTGAAACAGCGGTATCTTCAACGGTTTACTTTGCTGCATTTCGGTTCAATGAAACCAGCCTCGACTCATTTTTCGGCAGGGGCAACCCGGAAGCGTGCTGTAGGGCGGCAGGCCAGGGACCTCACGCCAAGGCGCCAAAGAAGGAATCTCACGTGGCAAGGGGGTCACGCCAAGACGCCAAGACGCAAAGGTTAGGAGAGGCCAGAATACTTGAGCCGTAGCCGAAACGTGCCATGAGTTATGCACGCTCTCTTGAGTTCGGGGATGAGATCGAGGACGATTTTACTGAGTGCTTCTTAACCTTTGCGTCTTGGCGTCTTTGCGTGAGATCCTTCTTTAGCGTCTTTGCGTGAGATCCATTTCCGCGTCTTGGCGTGAGATCCCTCCTCAACGCCAAACAAAGCAGAGCGCGAATACTGCCGAGAAAAGAATCAACCACGCGCCGCCGGCGATAAGCATCAGTTTGAGCCCGTGCTTTCTTAGCGTCGCGAAGTCAACTTGCAAGCCGATTGCGGCCATGGACGTCCCGATCAATAGATTCGTCGGCTGTACCAACTGCTTTGTTATTCCATCGACCAGAGTACGCCCGGAATCAGGCAAAAGCCCGCTAGCTGTCACCAACAAACCTGTGGCTAGAAAACCCGACACATACCAGGGAATCACATTCGGCTTAACTGCGTTTGACGAGCCAGGGCGAACCGAGTGCTGCATAATCCGAGGCAAGATCGCAACCACTGGCGCCAGAAAAACGACACGCAGGAGTTTTGTCACCATTCCGGTTTGGAAAGCGTCAGGAACAGGAGCGACTGCAGCTACAACTTGGGCAACTTCATGCAGCGTTGCTCGCAGCCAGTATCCCATATTTTTGCGGCGCAAGCCCGACGAACGCCTCCAGTGGAATCAGGAGAAAGGTCGCAACAGTTCCGATCAGCGTGCAAACGACGATCGCCAGCGCCGAATTTTCTTTGTTTGCGCCCACCGCAGGAGCAGTAGCCGCGATGGCCGATGCGCCGCAGATCGTGCTTCCCACCGCGGCGAGGGTGGCCAGCGTCGGCTCAAATCCCGCTTTTCGCAGCAGCAATGTAATTAGAGCGATCCCAAGAACAATCATCAAGACATCGAACACAACCACCTGGAACCCGGCATGGGCGAGAATCGCGAAATTCAAGCGTGTACCCAGGATGACGATGCCGAGGCGGAGCAATGTCTTCGAAGCAAACTCCAAACCGCCTAAACCGGATCCGGATCTCCAGAAGAGAGCTTTCCAAAGCATCCCAATAATCAATGCCAAGGAAATCCCGCCGAAGTGATCGAACATCGGGAAGTTCGCGAGAAAAGCGGCCAACAAAGCCAGAGATACCGCAAGCAGAACCTCTTTCCAGAAACGAAAGTCATTAATTTGCATCGAGGAGCGTCGCCGATTTCTATGACGGGGGTAATCAATTGATTGGATAAAGCATCAGAGAACTTGATATGTAGACATCAGGACCACCGGACGCATTTTCACTCGCCCAATCAGATGAATACCAATGACCTCGACCTGAGACTTCTCCGATCGTTCCTCGCTGTAGCGCAGTGTGGAAAGATTTCGACCGCGGCCAAGCATTTACACTTATCGCAGCCTGCGGTCACTGCGCACCTTCGGCACTTGGAGGAAATCGTTGGTAAACCATTGATCAGCCGTTCGACCCGTGGCGTGCGACTGACCCCGCACGGGAACGTGCTTCGAACGTTTTCCACTGAAATTCAAAACACGCTTTCCCGCATGGAAACGTCGTTCCGCGTAAAACATCAATTGAGCGGCGAGCTCCGCTTTGGTGCCAGCTTAACCATTGCTTCCCATGTGATTCCTCCGATTCTCGCTGAATTCTCGCGGGTGCATCCCGCCGTTCATATCGAGTTACGGGTCGATAACACAGAAGTTGTCCTGGAGTCGGTCCGTGAAAGCAGCTACCCATTCGGCCTGGTCGAGGGAAATGCACGCGCAGCCGGATTAAGACTTGAACAGTTCGTTGATGACGAAGTGGTTCTCGTTGCCGGCACCAACACTACATTCCGAAAGTACCAACGCTTGGTCGCAGGGACGCTGACGGTTGGGGACGTAATCCGGCTTCCCCTTATCTGGCGGGAATCTGGTTCAGGAACCCGAGCCATAGTGGAGGCCGCCATGCGCAAGCTCGGCGTTCAGGTCAGGCGCCTCAACTACCAGTACATAATGGCCGACATCGAAGCTATTAAAACAGCGGTCAATCATTGTATGGGTTTCGCATTCCTCTCGCACTGGAGCGTCAAGAATGAATTAGCTCTCGGCCAGCTCCGCGTTATTCCAGTTTCCGGCTTGGTAGTCAGGCGAGGCTTTTACTGGGTGTTGCCCAGTGGCGCCCTGGGAGAGCCCAGCGACACCTTTGTCCGTTT
Organism: bacterium; assembly: GCA_046727075.1. GTDB lineage: Bacteria > Verrucomicrobiota > Verrucomicrobiia > Chthoniobacterales > JAFAMB01 > JBKPBY01. The sequence goes on from JBKPBY010000186.1 coordinate 3,671, forward strand.
CTGTAACGGATATCGGTCCGAGTTAACCTCGCTGCACATTTGATGGCATCGCCGCGGAACAAACGTCGATCCGCCAATGGTGTGATCAATCCGGAGGATTGCGGGCAACAACCCTCCAGGGTGAGTTTCCAGCTCGATGCAGCGGTATTGTGGAGGGCAGCGCTTCCCAGCAAACCAAGTTAGTTCCTACTACCTATAAATAGCTAACCAGCTCTCAACGGACCAGATTGCTTAACGCAAGGTCGAGTACTTCATCGCCCCGGCCATTCAACACTGCTTTGAGCGCCCACAAATTGAATCCAACCGCTTGATCGAGCTTGATCGTCGGCGGCATCGAAAGCTCCGTCCGATTGACAACCGCATCAATCAAAGCAGGCCCGTCATGCCGGAATGCCTCGCTCACCGCTTCTTTCAAATCGGCTGGATCTTCTATTCGTGCGCCGGACATGCCGGCTGACCGGGCTAACGCGACAAAGTCGGGATTCACCAGCTCAGTTCCTTGTCCGAGAATGCCGGCAGCCTTCATTTCCAGTTCAACGAAGGCAAGTGCGCTATTGCTGAAAACAATGATTTTCACCGGAAGCTTGTGCTGATGCAGCGACAGCAAGTCTCCCATCAACATCGCCAACCCGCCGTCACCGGAAAGGCTGACAACCTGACGACCTGGGAAAGCGAGCTGGGCCCCAATCGCCTGAGGCATGGCGTTAGCCATCGACCCATGATTAAACGAACCAAGCAAACGTCGTTTACCATTCATGGTGAGATATCGGGCAGCCCAGACTGTCGGTGTTCCAACGTCGCAGGTAAAGATTGCGTCTTCAGCTGCAAGTTCATCGACCACTCTGGCAACGTACTGGGGATGCATCGGTTTGTGACCGGGACGCCCCACCGCGAGGTGGTCCAGCTCCTTCCGCGTCTCCTGATAGTGCCGAACAAACCTTTTTAGGTGCTCGTCATCCTTCTGCTCGTCGAGAAGCGGTAGCAAAGCCTTGAGCGTAGTCTTGACATCACCAATTATGCCCAGGTCTAACCGCGTGCGGCGCCCCAGGTTCTCACCGCGTCGATCCACCTGGATAATAGTGGCATCCTCAGGATAAAACTGGGTGTAAGGAAAATCGGTCCCGAGCATCAGCAATGTGTCAGCTTGCATGATTGCGTGGTAACCGGACGAGAATCCAATCAGCCCGGTCAACCCTACATCGTAGGGATTGTCATACTGAATGTGTTCCCGACCGCGTAATGCCGAGACGATGGGCGATTTCAGTTTGCCGGCCAATGCCATCAGTTCTGAGTGGGCACCCGCGCATCCCGCGCCACCAAGGATGGTCACGGCCTTGCTTCGCTTAAGAAGCTCGGCCAGCTGCTTAATCTCGTCCTCGGACGGGTTTAATTCAGGACGACACGGTTTGATTGAGGCGCTTGGTTTACGATACCTGGCTTGCTTGAGTGCGACGTCGCCGGGAATTGCCACAACCGCAACGCCTTTGTGGGTTAGTGCAGTCTGGATTGCGATCTCAATGACTCGCGGGATTTGGGTCGTCTGGGAAACCAGCTCGCAATAGTGGCTGCAATTGCGAAAAAGCTGATCGGGATGGGTTTCCTGGAAATAGTTACTGCCGATCTCCTGGCTTGGAATCTGCGCCGCCAGGGCAAGCACCGGCACACGGCTGCGATGGCAATCGTAGAGTCCGTTGATGAGGTGCATATTACCCGGCCCGC
>JBKPBY010000187.1:0-5459 GCA_046727075.1 bacterium
ATTGCCCAACTTGGACGCCGGCCGGCTTCAAGTGAAGTTGGTTGAAGTTACCTATCCGCCCGGCGGGTTCTCTGCACCACACACCCATCCGTTTCCCGTCGTCGTCTACGTCATCGCTGGAGCGCTCCGGGTCCAAGTAAACGGTGAACCAGAAGCGATCTACAAAGCGGGGGAGAGCTTCTACGAAGCGCAAGCGCACGAGGAGATAACGGCATGACTTGACGGAAACTTGACTAAACCGTACTCATTTTGTACCGTTTATGCCTAGTATGCTCTCTCGTAAATCCAAGCAAACCGTCCAAGCTCGATCCCCTCGGGAAGAAGATGCAACAGCCGAACCAACCAGTCCGCGGTCCAGACGCAAACGCGACCGACTTGACCCGCGCAAGGTGAGGATTGGTGGGAAGGTGTTCTGGCAGGTTGATTTAGGGATCGTGCCCAAGGATGGCAGGCCCTTTCGCCAACGGCGCACCTTCGCCGAGCGCCAGGAGGCCGAAACCTTCGCCCAGCTCAAGAAGATTGAGCGCACCAACCGCGGGACCCTTGGAATTAATCTGAGTGAGCGTTCACGGGCCCAGGTTATTGAATGCGAGCAGCTGCTCGCGCCCTATCCCGATGTGTCGATGCTAGACATTATCCGCGACTATGTCCGGCGACGTGAATCCACCGATAAAAGCGAGACGGCCGGCAAGGCTTTTAAAGCGTTCCTGAGCGCTAAAACCGGCGACGGGTTACGGCCCCGTTACCTTAGCGATCTACATTTCCGTGTAGGACGCTTCGCCGAAGTGTTCAGAGATAGAAAATTGGCCGGTATCGAAGCGGGGGAAATCGACAATTATCTGCGCGATCTAGGGCTAGCGCCGCTTACCCGCAATACGCACCACATGCGGTTGTCCTCATTTTTCGAGTATTGCCGCCAACGCGGCTGGGTCCAGGCTAACCCGCTCCTCGACGTGCCCCGAGCCAAGGTGGCGGCAGGCCCTCCAGGCATCCTGACGCCGGAGCAAGTGGCCCGGTTGCTAGAGACGGCCAGCGAAGAGACCCTGCCGTTCTTTGCTCTGGGTGCATTCGCGGGTTTACGGACTGGGGAGATCGAGCGCTTGGAGTGGCGCGACATCCGTTTCGAGGAGCGACTTGTCGAGGTGCCGGCGCTCTCCAGCAAGACCGCCAGCCGCCGGTTCGTTACGATGCGTCCTAATTTGCTTGCCTGGCTTGAGCCCTCCTACCGCGGCCGGCACGGTAAAGTGTGCCCAGGCGATCTTACCCGGCGGCTCTTGGCTGACCGGCGAGCGGCCGGGCTTAAAGAGTGGAAGGTCAACGCGTTGCGCCACAGTTTTGCATCCTATCATCTGGCACATTTCAAAAACGCAGCGGAACTCGCATTAGAAATGGGGCACACCAACGCGAGCATCACTTTTCGCCATTATCGGGAGCTGGTGCGCCCGAGCGAAGCGGAACGCTTCTGGCGGATCGTGCCTGCCGTCCATGCGCAATCAATCGCTGTCGTCGCGTAGATTATGGCTAAGATCACTATTGGCAAATCATTCGGTCCAGAGCCGATTGCCCCATCTAATGTCGCTGGCTTGAACGTCAGCCATCAGTACCCCGGCCATCAACTAGTCGGACCGTCACCTAACGGATGTTTACGCGGAGCTGACCTTCCAGCTCTCAAGCGGGGAGTTTAAAATCTGCCGGCGCTGGTTCCACCCGAAAAACAATTCGCAGCGGAGGGAAACAAAAGCAGCCGAAGAGATGCTCTCTGAAATGCCGAGCCTCGAGTCTCAGAAATCCTCCAATAAAGAGCGTAGACATCAGAAAAGGAAAACTCGAGCGCTTGGCAATCGGCTACGGGGTGAAGCCTCTCGTACAGATTCGCAAAAATAGCCTTGAAACTCGCTAGCGTTACTTCATAGTCGCAGCTGTTAGCCTGTTAAAGGCTGATCGGGTGAGAGGGCATTGTGGATAAAGTGTATTGCAACTCGCGAGTCGGGTTGCTGACGACTGCCGCACATCCGGCTGCGTAGTTCGCGTGTCGTAGTCAAAAATCGAGCGAACCGGCGAAGGCTGAGAACCGGGACAGTAGAGAGAAACTCCTCCGGAGACCCTGGAAAGCGAGCACAGAATTCTTCCACTTGGAGTTTTTGTGCCTGCATCAAAAGCGGCGTTGCTTTCCGCCATCCAAAATGAAAGCTCGAATCAAGCACCTGATCTCGTAACTAAGGATGTAGTCGCCCGCGACTGCGGGGTCTGCAATCGCACCATTGAATCCTGGGTAGCTCAAAGACGAATCCCTTTCATTCGTCTTGGGCACCGAACCTTGCGTTTCAGGCTAACTGACGTACGGCGCGCCATTTTGCGCTGGACGACTAAAGAGGTGCGATGATGTGGCCTTCAGAAAACGCGTCGGGCCCCGCGGGAAGCGAGGCCCGTACGCGAAAAACAAAGCCTGGGCAAACAGTATCTGCAAAGGTTCAGGTTGCTTTGGGCTCGCCAGGGCCGCCGGGAAAACGAGGCGCGCCCGAGCTTGAGAAACCCGGGACGCGCAAAACAAACGATGCCAGCGAGAGAGCAGGCACTGGAAATCCTAACATTGGTGCCAGCTCCGCAACAATTCATTTGCCAAGGAGGACGGCCCGATGTTTATCGAAGTCGAGCAAAAACTGATCCGCCTGGGCCTGGACCCAGCCGCGTCCGCCGGCGAAGTACAAAACTCAGGCGCCAAACTCTTCCAGAACTTGCGTCGGCGCAGAATGCGCCCGGAGGCGTTGATATTAGGGAGTCAGCTGCAAGCGCCATCACTACCGGAGACAGCGCTTGCAATTGCACGACGACGCGTCATGCCCTTCGGTAAGCATCGCGGCCGCCACCTCGAGGCCATAGAACCCAGCTACTTAAAGTGGGCGCTGCGGGAATGTTCTTGCCTATCCCTCGGCCTGCGCGAGGCCATTGAAATTGTGCTGCAAGGAGGAGGTGAGCAATGACGGGCTTGCGAAAACTGCAACAACTGTATGCCCTCTTTGGACCGAGAACGGTCTTTTTACCAGTTCAAGCGGAAACCAAGAAATGTTTTCGTGAAGAATGGCAGAACACAATATGGGAAACGACGCAGCAACCTGATTACCAATTGAAGTTGATAAATGGCGGAGTTGCCGTGCTCTTTGGCCCCGAGAACCTGGCGGGCTTGGATTGCGATACTGAAGAACGCGTCACTGAATTTCTCGAACTCAATCCGCAAGTAAGCCAAACTCTTCAAACTCGCGGAGCTCGTGGTCGTACCTTCCACTTCAGGATTCGCGGCAACTATCCCAAGCTGCTATGTAAACTCAAAACTACTGACGGCCAGAAAATTGGTGAGTGGCGCGGTGCCGACGGGTATACGGTGGTCAGCGGTATTCATCCCGATACCGGCGAGTCTTACAAAATCCTCGTTGAAAAACCGCCTCTGCTGATCGATTGGATCACCCTCACATGGCCGGCTCACTGGAACGTGCCATGGCAGCCGAAGACTGCGGAAACTGGAACCGCGGGAACCCCAGATGGCGACCTATCCCGCCGGATTCTCGCTTACCTGGCCGGCTGCCCGTCCGCTATCAGCGGCAATGGCGGCCACAGCCAGACGCTCAAAGTCGCCACGCAATTGGTTATCGGATTCGCCTTGGGGGTCGATGGCGCCATGCCTTACCTGCGGGAATATAACAGGAAATGTGTGCCGCCCTGGAGCGAGAAGGAACTGCTACACAAAGCGCAGGAAGCTGACAAGAACAAGCTCGGGCGCGAGCCTGGGGCAAAGATACGCGACGATGAACAGAAGATCGGTGGCAAGAATCATCAAGGTGCTTCGCATGACAACCAAAAAAAGACACCGGCTGAACAGGACGCTGAACGAGAAGCAGCGTTTTCAGCGGCCGTAGTCCAAGGTGCGCAACTGCTCGAAATTAATATTCCTCCGAAAAAGATCATCATCGATGATTGGTATAAGGAGGGCGACTTAGGGTTCGTGTTCGCTTATCGAGGCACCGGTAAGACCTGGCTCATTCTTCAGCTCTGTATTGCTATAGCTGACGGTGGCAAGTGCGGTCCATGGCAAGTAGGGGGCAAATGGCCAGTCCTCTACGTCGACGGGGAAATGTCCCACAATGATGATAGGGAACGCATATCGGGATTGCAGTCAAAAATACCCGATGATCTCTACCTTCTTAATCATGAGATCTTATTCCACCGTTCCCAACTGGTGCTAAACCTGGGGAACAGAACCGATCAAGAGATCATCACAAAGGTATGCCTCGAAAAAGGGATCAAAGTCCTGGTGCTGGACAATCTGGGTTGCCTCTTTAGCGGAGTTGGAGAGAACGACGCCGATGAATGGGAGAAGATCTTACCGTGGCTTTTAACACTGCGCCGGCACGCGATCTCAGTCATCATCGTTCACCACAGCGGTCACGATTCGACTCGGATGCGCGGCACGGTTAAAAGAGAGGATTCCGCGGCCTGGGTCTTACGACTGGATGATCAACGTGGAGATTACACCGAGGCGGGCGCTCGGTTTATCAGCCGATTCAAAAAACTGCGCGGTCAAAAACCTGCGCCCGATTATGAGTGGCGGTTTGAACCTCAGAGCACCGGAACCTTGGTTACTTTCAAGGAGGCAAATCGGGCTGATATCGTTCTGCAATGGGTAATGGATGGACTGACCAGTTGCAGTGCGATTGCCAAAGAGATGGGGCTTTCGGAAGGAATGGTATCAAGGATCGCGACCAAGCTCATCAAGGACGGCAAACTCACAAAAAAGAATCGCGAGTATGTAATCCCGTAACGGGACTTTTTACGCTCGAATGTCGAACCCGAATCCGAGTAAACGAGAGGTAAACGAGAAAGGCTTTCTCGTTTACTGTTTTGGGAAAATGGCCGTTTACTCATTTTCCCTCGTAAAACAGGCGTTCGTTTACACCCCGTTTACCCTTTCGTTTACTCTCGTTTACCGTTTACCCACATATATGCGGTAAACGGTAAACGAGAACCGAAATTGGAAAAATTTGCTTCGACTTTTTACGTAATAGGGAACCATGACTTTTGTTCACAGATTCAACCGGCGGCTCTCATGTACAATGACCGTCGCTGACGAGCCGCCAGTAGGCGGCGAACGCTACCTCCAAAAGCTCGAGTGGAGCGGCCGGCCCCACGTGAAATGCGAAAGCTAGTCAGAATCAGAGTTGGGACCTTTGTTCAATTTGTGGCTTACGATATACTCTGCAACTATGCCATCCGCTGAGATCAATCGGCAGAACGGGCGAAAATCCAACGGTCCAAAAACCGCGGGCGGCAAGCAAACCTGTGCCCTGGCGGCAGTCGCGCACGGCGTCCGTAGTTGGTCTCCAGTCTTACCGGGTGAGACCGAAGCGGACTGGGCGCATCTTTTAAACGGGTGCAGAGAATCCTGCCAGCCAGTTGGCGTTCTCGAG
>JBKPBY010000188.1:0-8927 GCA_046727075.1 bacterium
CGATTCGGCGACCGCAAAGAGATTGCACGTGAGCTGCATGACGAAGTCGTGTCGATCCGATCATGAGGAAGGACAAGCAAGCGATGCAGAAACAGTTGATTCGCGTCGTTTATCCCACAATGGCGGGCGAATCGCGCTTCGAACGGAAGAGAATTGGGATTCGGATATTGAGGCCCGCTCCATCGGACCTCACCGGCGCCGCCATCGGCGCCGGTGACGATTTGCGAAGGGAGCTTACGGGCTTCGCGTGAAGCCGTGAACCACGTTGTTCGCGTCCCAGAAATATCCCGTCACCGCCCCGCTTGGAGCAATGCTCCAGACGAAGACACCCGCGCCCGCGCCCGGAACGTCGAACTCAACGATGGCGCCGTGGTTATCGCGCACAAAGCCGTGATTCGCATCGGCGTCGTCAACATACCATCCCGTGATCGCCCCATTCGCGTTGATTCCAAAGGGGTAGGTACCGTCGTCCACACCCGGGACGTGACCGGCGTCCGGCGCATCGAACGTGGTGAAGGCGCCATTGCTATCCATCAGGAAACCGTGACTCAAATTGTCCGCGTCGAAGTAATTTCCCATGATGGTTCCATTCGGAGTAAAGCCCCCACCATAGGTGCCCTGAAGAGGGGCTGTGCCAGAGCCTGGAACATCGAAGGTCGTGATGACGCCATTCGTATCCCGCAGGAAGCCGTGGCTCACATCGGCTCCGTCAAAATAGTATCCCGTGATCGCCCCAGTTTCGCCGATCGCGTAGCTGAGCGTACCCTCGCCTGCGCCCGTGCCGGCGCCCGGAACGTCAAACGTGGTGATGGCGCCATTATTATCGCGCAGGAAACCGTGCCTGACGTCGGACGAGTCAACGTAATACCCTGCGATTGCCCCGTTGGGATTAATGATTAGCGGGCTAAAAGGAAACGTCCCTTGAAGAGGTCCCGTGCCCGCGCCCGGCGCGTCGAAGACGGTAATCACTCCCTGATTGGAGCGAACGTACCCGTGGGCTGCCGTGGTGGAGTCTAGGAAGAATCCCGTAATTTCCCCGGCCGGGTTTATGGAATAAGCCCGTGTCCCCTGGCCGGCGGCCGTGCCTGCACCCGGCGCGTCGAAGCTAGTGAAACTGCCATTGTTGGACCGGATGAAACCGTGCCGCACATTGTTCGCGTCACGGCTATATCCGATGATCGTCCCGGATGGGCTGATGCTGTAGGCGTAGGTGCCCTGAAAAGGACCCGTCCCCGCGCCCGGTGCATCAAAGGTGGTAATCGTTTCCGCGGATGCTGGGATGGATATCGCCAGCGCGGCGAGGATCGTTACTGCCGGCACGAGCTGGAGAAACAGCCCCGTTTTCCTAAGGTGAACTCTTGTTTTCATATTTATGGATGGACGTGTGTTTTTCTGAGTATTGCTTTTTTTGTGGGCTAAAATTGTCCCACACCCGGTAATGCAATAACGGGCTGGAAAACGGCTCATCCGATCCCGAAAAACCAAATTCAAAACATCGAACCGAGTGCTTTGAGGTCACTGAAAACGGTTTTTTTGCCTGGTGCGACGGGCTGGCGGGACTGCCAATTCAAATAGCGTTCCTCGGCTCTATCCATTGAACGGTGTGCCAGTGTTTTCGTGCGGTCCACCACGTTTGGAATCCTGGATACGTTACGGTGTCGGCGAGGTCCGCTGATATCCGCGCCATAATCGCTTGTCGAGCGTTCCGCCGTGGATTTGAACGGGCGAACGATCTGGATTGCTCACGCGCATCGCGGCGATGGAAAGCGTTTCGTTGCGCGCGCGGATGAAAAGTTGATTGCGTTTGTCAAACTGGAAGCGGCGATCCGGTGCCACAAGCTCGATATTACGGTTCTTCTATGACTTTTTTCAGGAAATCCAGCGCTTCCCGATCAACAGTTGCGGTTATCGAGTCGTAGAGAGCCTTGAGTGTATTTCCCAACTCGGGGCCGGTGTGTGGTCGGAAGTGAAAAGGGTGAGCAGGAGATTCGCGCTTGGTGCTCCCTCAGCGCGCTGGTCGCCGCCGCGCGCTCACAACTCCACATCACTGTGGAGGGATATTTCACGTGGCGAGCTGTCATCAGTAACCAGCCACGCGCGAACTCGTGCAACAGTGTCTTTGGAGCCAAGGTCGCGCGCGACAAAAAATACGCGGCGCCCATCTTCCGACGCGCAGAGGTAAGACGGACCGCTCTCGGAGTACCCCAAGATTTGTACAGACTGCAGCGCCTTCACGTACATCGGGTAAAACTTTTGTGGCGAAGGGGGCCACACAGAAGCCTCAGTGTTTTTGAATGACGCTGGCTTCGCCAACCGAACAATGTGCCCGTAACCCGTTCCGCCCAACCTCTTGACTTGCGCGTAAAGCTTTTTGGCACTGACTGCCACGTTCGTCACCCCCGTTTCAGCACCGGCGTAGTTGCCCGTCTCAAATGTCGCTAGTGGTGCGTACCGATAGGCGTTTACAGGATCGGGGATAAAGGCCTTCTCATCCCCGTGAACGATGCGGCCATGCCAAAGGTCGCCTTCTGCTGCTTGAAGATGTCGCCGTTGCTAGCGAAAACTGGTGCGACCATGTCCGTATGACGTCGAATTCTGAGACTCGACAGCTTTTTCTTTCCTGACAGGAGCCAGCCAGTAATTCCAAGCGCGGGAATAATGGGACGCATGCGTGTAGCTGATAATCAACGTCTGCTCCGCGGGAGGGAACAGTGCCACGTCGTAATAGGACGTTCTGACTGGTCTGATGCGGCGGTTTCTGAACCACCGGACTCAACGTCCTGCTGAAGGAGGAACAGGAGGCATTTCTGCAACAGCTGCTGCAGTTCCGGTATCCGGGTCAACTGTCCACAATCCTGACTTGGTTAGGCAGGCCAAGCGGCCCTGACCGTCTCGCGCGTGAGCGCGATCGCTTCGCGGGATCATCGGTTAACCTGGTAGCGAAGCTATAGACGGCGGGATAATAACGGGCAACTAAGCGATCAAGACGCGAGCTTTTTGTTTTCATAGGTGGTTCAGCCTTTTATTAGTCGAGTTCCACCTCCCCCCTTACGCGACGTGTCTGCGCGGCCGCCGATTTTCGACGCTGATCGAGCTATCAGCTGCCGAGCAAGCTCATCCCAAACCGGAATGACCGACTTGGACGGAAGTCATGCAGCTGCCTTTGCAACAATTTTTCCTGGGAGGCTTCGCATAGAGCACGATAGGTACGCGGCCGAATTCCTTTACTGATTACTGGGATGCCCTATAACCTTGGGCCGTTGCATTGGTATTCCAGCACTTGAGCTGCTCATCGCGATTTCAGCGCGTGCTCTCATGGCACCGCATTGATACGGCGTCGGGTAGGTTTCACGTGCTCGGCCCGTGCGTCCTTCGCAGTCTTGTCGGCGATATTGTCACTGATCCTCTTATCAGGCGCACTTCTGCTTCCTGATTTAGTGTAAACATTTACTAAGCATAAAGAGGCAGTCCCGAACTGGTTCGCAGGCTGCCTCTTTGTTAAACTGCTTTTTAGCGATGCTTAGAACTTCTTGATCATTCGCACATACCAGAACCGTCCCAAGTTATCGTAGGTGCTGCCCGGATAAGCAACGGAGTTCCCATGTTCAAACCCAAACATCACTGGAGGATCCTCACCGAAGATGTTGTTCACACCCACGGTGATGGTGGTGTTGTTAAGGATATTCTTCCAGCATGGCATAACATAAGGAGTCGGCGGCGGCGCTTGCTTCTCCTTGCCCACCACTTCCTTGCCCTTGGAATACCCCGGTACCGGCGCCGCTTCCACTGGAGGCACAAAGATCAGGCTATAGGAAAGCTGCGCGTCTGTGAACCAGGTCGCATGCACCCAGTGCTGCCTCCACTTACCATCAAACTGCTTGGCAAAGGTCTGTTCCCAGAACCCGTCAAGAGTGTGTAAGGTCCAGTTCAAGTCCCAGTTGTGCCACGTCCAGTCGAGGTTGGTGATTCCCTTCCATTTGAACCAGGCATCGCCACTGGTCACGTCACCGAAGAAGCTGCCTGCAAACCAGTCATTGTTAGTGCGGCCAGCCACCTGCCATGGTCTGTCTCCAGGGAAATTGAAGACGAATTCGTTCAGATAAGTCCACCGGCTTAGGAGAGTAAATGTGCCATATAGCGTCTCGATTTGGTACTGAGCACCCAGGTCAACACCGTTCGCTCGCATACGCCCGCCGTTCAGGTAGGGGCTTGATACTCCGGCGTAACCGCCCGACGGGTCAAATAGAACTGCTGGCGGACTCGACAGCGTCGGCTGCGCAGGAGCCACAATACCCGGGAAAATGCCCGCATTATACCCGTTAACTATCACCGAAGGCGAAAGGAACATGGCAACCCCACTTCGCTCGACATCCCAGAAGTCAACCGTCAACGTTAGCGTTCCCCACTTGGGCGGAATCCACTTGGGCGTGTAAACCAAGCCGCCGGTCCAGCTACGGTCATGTTCCGGATGGAGGCTTTTGTTCGGGATATTCTCGATGGTTGTTTCCGGATCGGTCACGTCCTGGAGTGTGCCCGATTGGGGCAAGCCCGGAGGCGCAAACCCCACGAAGTGGACTGGTCCCAGAAGGAACCTTGTCGGGCCATACAATTGGACCATGGATGGCTGAAGGTAGCCTTCACCCCAGGTGCTGCGAAGCGTAAGCTGTTCGTCAAAGGGCTGCCAGCGCACCCCAACTTTGGGCACCGCTGCATTCGAATCGTTATTCAGCCACTCCTCGTATCGTACTCCAGCCGTGAACTCCAATGAGTAAAAGCCGGGTATGTGCCACTTGGGGCTGAAAATAGGAATGAGCGTTTCCGCATAAATTGACCATGTTTTGCGCCCAGCTTTAACGGGCGCTTCTACGGCGCCACCGGCACTCTGTCCGAGCCGGTTTTGGTCATCCGGATCGATCGTGTAACTTTGGCGTTCGAACGCGCCGCCAAAGGCGAGTCCCACGCCGCCTGCAGGCAAATCAAACAGATCCGTGGTATAAATATTCAAGTCCAATGTGGCGAGTTTCGACGTAAAGAGATCCCTCGTTCTCAGCGTCGCGAAGTCGAGCAATGGCGCGTTGCTCGCGATCGGCACGCGGAAGTCGTTGAATGGATTGTACGGAGTCGTCTGTCCGATAAAGTTCGAGGAGGTTGGATCAAAGATTGGGTCGTGCGCGTTGAGAATCTGCTCGTAGCGCGGGGCATTGACGCCTACAAACCGCGCAATCTGCTCTTCCTGGCTGTACATGAACGCTCCATCGTAGCCCCAGGTTCCGTTAAACAGCTTGTCACCTTTTACACCCACTGTGAACCGTTCGGCTATATTTTCGTTATCGACCAAACGGTTACCGAAATCTGCAAAGCGTGCGCGCGTGCCGCCAGAGATGATCTGTTGAAACGGATTAAATGGGTTAAAGGCACCCGCAGGCAGCCCAACTTCCGCTGCGGTCGGAGTATTCGGCGGCGTTATTGGAATACCATTGGCACCAACCGCAAAGGGGTGATTGGGCGGGATGAAAATCGTAGGACTGCCAGGGGTCTCAAAGCTACCCGTGGCGACTGGGGCGAGTTCGTCGTGGGTTTTTGCATCCACATAATAGAAGTCGCTGTAAAGGCGCAGTTGATCATCGCAGATCTTGTGCTCGAACGCTGCATAGCCGCCCCAGCGTTCCTGTTTCGGAAACGAACTCGAGAAGAGGTTAAAGTTAAAGCCGGGCAGCAAACCTCCAAACCCTCTGACACGCGTACCCAGGTCGTAGATATACTGGTTCGCTGGCGCTAATCCGTTGGTACCGGTCGGCGCTGTGGCGAACAATGTGGTCCGCGCCAGTTGGGCAGGGGTGAGCACTGGGGCTGGCTGCATGTTCCCATTGACATCAAATGGATGTAGAGCGACCTGCGGGCTCAGCTGAAGATTGTACGGGCTGGCGTTTGAGCTCAAGAAAAACGGGATAAGAGAGTTGCCCCGGTCGTGGTTGAACGTGTCGTGATGCTTGTAATAAAAGATGTCGCCAGTAACGCTGGTTGTATCGTTACCGGTTCCAAAGAGAATGTCGCCGTAATATTCGGCTGCGTCTTTGTCGATGGTATTGCCATATCCAATAGTGACCTGTGCGCCACGGTAGTCTTTATACAGTTTGAGGTTTACCACGCCGGCAACCGCATCCGCGCCGTAGGTGGTCGAAGCGCCATCTTTCAGAATCTCAACGCTCTGAATGGCTGGAACGGGGATGGCGGTCAAATCGACGAAGGCGAATCCGGAGTTGGCGGACCCCGGGAACGGAGCAACTCGGCGGCCATCGATCAGAACCAGCGTCGCACCGGGATCAAAACCGCGGAGCGAGATCGAAGCTGTTCCGGCTGGCCCGGCCTGGCCGGTCCCGTTGTTTTGCACCGGAACGCTGCTCGCACTCATTACCGGCTGAGTCTTGAGAAGCTGTTCCGTGGTGGTGCCTTGACCTGACTTGTTAATCAGGTCGCGGTTGAGATTGAACACCGGGTTCGGACCCACTTCTTCCGCAGTAGGAATGTTCGAACCGGTGACGATCACGCGTTCCACCTCCGCGGCGGGAGCCGCCCCGCCCGCAGCGGGAGCTGGCGCAGCGGCAGCACCCGGCGCCGGTGGTGGCGGCGGCGCGCCTGCAGCAAATGTGTTCGATGCTACAATGAATGGAAATCCGACGCTCGCCACCAGTGCGACGCGCGCGAATCCGAACTTATTTAGCACGTTTTTAATCATTAGTTTCTCCATTGGTTTGGTTAGGTTTTGCAGCCGCATCATGACTGCGGCCGTTTGTTCTTATTGGCGCCGAGACTAACCAACCTAGGAGGCGCAGTGTGAGGACTTAAACACGACTATTACGGACTTGCTGCGGGTCCCGATTTTACTTGCGATCTCTTGGCATGCATATCCGGTTGTGCTTGCGACTCTCTGTATTGTCGTTTCGAAGACACAAAGAACGACCGATGAGTTACCCGCGCTTAACGCAATCCCCTGCAGGCCACTAGCTCACTATCGCAACGCTCAGGCTGCAAAAAGAGACGATTTGTATGTGCTAGTGGTTTGACCGGGAGAGTTTCTCTTGTAGGGGAGCGGGCTCACCCTATAGCGACGTTTAAAAGCGCGTCGGAACGAATCGGCGCTCTTGAAGCCGACATCGCGCGCTACATTCTCGACGCTGTTTCGAGGAAGGATCAAACGGCGTCGTGCCTCATCGAGCCTTAGCCGTTCGACAAAGGCAGCTGGTGTAACTTGAAAAAAGCGTTTGAAAAGGCGACTAAAATGACGGGGACACAAGCACACCCTGTTAGCGAGCACCTCTACCGAGAGGTTGTCGCTTAGATGTGAACCAATCCATGCGGGGAGATCAGCAAGCCGGTCCATTGGTCCACACTCGAATTGTAATGGATCGACGGAGTTTTCATCATCTCCACTTGGTCTGAGACGCGCAACTAGCTCGCGAGCAACTGAGAGAGCGACCGAAGAACCATAGTCTTCCTCGATCAACGCCAACGCCATTTCGATCGCAGCCGTTCCACCGCCACAGGTATAGAATGGTCCGTCCTTAACAAAAGACGAAATCGGATCGACGTGCAGTTTCGGGAATCGTCTCGCGACATCCTGCACGAATCTCCAGTGAGTCGTTATTTTGCGTCCATCAAGCAAACCACTTTTCGCGACAGGATAAATACCAGTGCAAACGGAGATTATCCGCCTGGTGCGATGCGCATGAGCAGTGAACCACTCTGAAATCTTTCCGTATATCTCTCCTTCGCGCACTGCTGCCCCGCCGGGCACAATAATCGAATCTACATAGCGGGCTTCAGGCAGCGTGTGGTCTGTTTTTAAAACCAGGCCTGACTCGGAAGCAAATGTTCTGCCGGTCACGCCGATGATCCTTGCATGATAACAAGAGTGGTCCCTTCCATCGGCGGCGTGGGTGCGAGCCACGGTAAACGCTTCGAATGGCCCGCTGAGGTCCAAAAGGGACACGCCATTGAAGCCCAGAATGCCAATCGACAAGGGCTCTACCTGTTTGGCCACCGTTCCGATCCTCATCGGCGCGACTCACCCTCCGGCAACCGCCGCCAAATTGGCACGGATTGATTACCGTACTTGGATGAAAGCTTTCCCACATACTCTAATGCAATAGCTGTCGGGAAAAGCGCTCAAGAAGTCGCAAATTTCCCGGTTTGTAGCTCACTAAGGCACGAGTCCCCCAAGCCCGAATGATAACATGTGACGGTGAGAAGCCGATCCAGTAGGCGAGCTGTTGATCAAAATAAGATTGTCCGCTGTCTGAAGTTTCAGCGGCGATCTGCCTCGGCAAAGTCTCCAGTAGACCGCCTATTTAGGCAGAGTTCTTTGATGGAGCAAGGTAGGCTGACGTGATAGCTGACCTTGCCTTCTCAACGAGTTTCGAGAAGAGAAGCCATGTTGTGCTGCCGCAGCAGCTCCGCAAATCTGCCGTCTGAGCGCAACGAATCCAACAGTGGATCATACCTAATCATTCGAGCGTAGGCATGCACCCCGCCAGATCCACTTTGCAGTGTTTTGTCAAGCCACTCTAACGCTCGCTCCTTGTCGCCGCGCGCCGTATACACCAAAGTCATATTATAAGGATCGACCTTGCCTGCTCGCGCCAAATCCAAAAGGTCATCCATACTGCTTTCGGCTTCTGAGTTGCGACCTGCGACCGCAAGCACGGTCACAACGAAGGCAAGGGCGTCCCCTTTGCTCTCCGGGCTGAGTTCACCTTCTTTTTTATAATGTTCTAATGCTTGTTGGTACTCTCCATTTAAGGCGTAGGCAAACGCCAGGTTTTCCTGGATTGGAGCAGAGTTAGGATCTAGTTCCGCAGCCTTGTAGCAATACGCCAGAGCTTCGCGAAATTGCCGGGCGAAAATCAGAACCACTCCTAGAGCTGTAT
>JBKPBY010000189.1:0-7510 GCA_046727075.1 bacterium
GCGCTGCGCCTGCTGAAAACAGAGAGCGCTGACCCCGAGAAGGAGACTCAAAAACAGACCGTTTTCCAAATCGAGCAAGTACTCCAGACTCCCCAAAAAGAGCGCCCAGGAGTAAAGACTCCGCTGGACCCCGACTAAAACCAAATTCCGATGTTCGAAATTTGCCTCTGGGGCAGTGCTCCGAAGTCTTTCGAGCACCTCTTCGGGGTTTAACCGCGCCATACGCGCAGGAACAAATTTGTTCCTCCGCATGTACAGCGGCGCAGACGTTCGAGACAAAGGATTCCTCTTGATCGGTGAGGGTGGGCTTGCCGATGAGACCGAGCTGTTATTAATGTCTTCAAATCAAGTTTGGGAGCCTTTTACCGGCTTGTGACCAATAATGCTCTGTTCCATTCTGGTTGCGATGTCTTTCAGCCGACTCAGCTGCTGCACGAGCATCGGGACGTTGTTCAGACTCGCTATAAAATTCCACAGATAGGCTAACATGGCATAGATCGTACCCGGCTGGATACGATGCAGTGAAGCGACCCGAAGAATCACGGCTGCAGATAAACCTATGTTGAAGAGTTCCATCACACCCCAATTCATCGCTTCGGCATCCGATAGCCGGATTCGCCAGCGTCCCAGCAAACGGTAATGTCCAAGAACCCGACTCGGAGCGAGCCGCGTCAGCACTGAAACCTCGCGCTCGAATTGATTGTTCAAGCGTCTGTTCAACAGCAGCGTGCGCCTGGAGTAGCGTCTGTTCAAAATCGCAAGTGGAATCAAAAGCATAAGGCAGAATATCGCGCTCCAGACATCATAAAATAAAAGTAGAACAAGCGCTCCAAACAAGCCGAATACCGAATTCACTGTCGCCGGCACGTCTCGCTCGAAAAATGTTACGAATTCTCTCGAGAGCGCTGAGCGGGCAACGATGTACGAGGTCGAGACCCCCATCGATCGCTGCTCGCCGACCGTCCGCGTAGCAAGATCCGTGTAGATCGACGTAAATACCCGAGTGTCGTAGCGTTGACGAAAGACGCCCGTCGCCGTATGAATCAGCCAGACAGCAAGAAGCAGCCCCAGACCAGTGAGGCGATTCTTAAGCAGGCCGTTAACTGCCAATCCTGTCAATGAAGGATAAAACAGCTCGAAAACATTCTCGAGCAGAGTAAGGACGTAAGTTACCAAAATTTGGCTACGATACTCTCCGAAGATTGTTTGCAAAAGCGCCGCGCGCCCGGTCTTGTTTTCAGTCGGCATAAGTAGATTTGATTCTGGATTCGCTACATAAAATGTCGCGCACTGAGTGGTCGGCAACCACACTGAGCTATCGTGTCCTATCCCCGAAATACGTGCGTGGTTCGTTGAGATCAAAATGGGCCGCCAGCAAGGCGGTCCGAGCCGGACCTGCACCAAAAGGGCGGGTATCTTAGACCGATACGTAACCGACGTGCAACGCCGTCGTCGGTCCATTTCATCAGAGAGTGAGCCCGTTTATTATCTCCCCTATTTATCTCTCTATCTCTATAGAGAGACACTAATTTGTTCCGTCATATTCCGTCACTGTTTTCGTATACACACACCTCGGAGAACAGCTCCAGTAAAGGATGTTCCGTCTGTTCCGTCTTTAAATAGATACCGGTACGCGTGTGTGCGCGCGCGTTTGGGAGGATGCAAAGGTAGGATTCTCTTCCCCAAAGACGACCACCTTCCTGCCAAAAAACTTCCTCCACCCCGGCACAGAGGCCCCGCGCAATGCTGCTCTGAGCTAGAAGAGCAGAGAAGAAACTTTCCCTGCCTTCCCCCCTTTCCCTGCCCAGCCCCCAAAAGCCGCCCACAATCGGTCCTGGCGCGTTCTAGAGCCCTTCAGTGAAGGACACTGCAAGACCACCCTCTTGGCACAAAGAAAACACCCGCTACCCCCAGGGGGTAATGCTCTCAGAGCGAGCGCTCTGCTCTCCCCATAAAAACGAAATTCTCTCCCAACCCACCCTTACTCTAAATCTTAGAGCTAGGGCTCGCGGTAGTGGGGCCAATGCTTCTACCGCCCTTTTTTGAGGCTATCGGGTAGGGCTAATGCCTTAATGCTGGGGATGGTCACCGTCCTATGGGTGGAGGGTGGCCGCTCGCGTCCGGGAGCCGGGCAAGTGGGTAGGTAGAAACGGAAGCGGCGGCCGGCCCGGATTTCCTCGGATTTGGCTGGACATGTTATCCATTTCGTAATCCAAAGCGACCACCTGTTTAAGTAAGTTATTCGCAATGAGGGACCTGGAGGTAAGGGGATTCGAACCCCTGGCCTTCTCATTGTGAACGAGATGTCTCTAAGTTGTAACATGTTCAGGAATAGGATTTTGCGCATTACTCTACCGATTCTAGCTCTACCACACCACCAGCTCAACATGGAGAGGAACCGAAAATGACCGAAGACGAATATTACGCGGGCGAATTCACAGACGCCGAGCTGAATTGCCAAGCCGACAAGTCTTTTTTATGCAAGCTCGGCGGCGTTAAGGCCGTAGGCCAGTCCGCAGCGCATGACTTGTTTTGCCAACGGTCAAATCCAACTTTCCTGTACAGACCCAGTCGCTGTTCTTTCGCCTAGCGAAGGGTTTCCCGGAGGTATTGCGCCACATCGCTAACGAAGCGGTGAACAGACACTTCCGCGATGCGGTGTCCAACCATTGCGTTCACGGCTTTTCCCAACAGCCCGAGCGGTGGTTCGTAGAGACCTTTGAAGTCCAACTGTGTTTCAGTTGCTGTTAGAGGATAGATGGAGAGGTCGGCCTTCATAAGCGGGAAAAGGCGTGGCGTCCTAGCGGCCCGCCATTCGAGCTGCAACCGGGTGGCCGGTCTCGACATTGCTGCCCGAGGCCTCACTTCGATTTTCTTGACCGAAACTTCAATATCGGCTTCGATCCCGATTCCTCCGATATCGATCCGCAGTTCAGACGCAATCGATTGAGCGCGGGAAGCCGCGGCCTTCGTAGCCGACTGAAACACCGCTCGAGCGTCTTTGCTCAGCGCGCCGCGGACCTTTTCATAGGGATGGTTGACGTAGTCGTAGCAGTAAATTTCGCGTCCTTTACTCATCAGAGTCGCTCCTTCCGCGTCTGGCTGGTGAAGAACTTACCTTGGATTGCAGGAACGCATCGTTTTACAGAAGACAGCTCCGGTAATGTGAAGGCGACAGGATCGTTGGAATCTCCGATCGTGGCGACCCTATGCTCGCTAATTCCGCCCGGCCCAGCATTTGTCCACGTAGATCACAACGTAACATTTATTTGTATTCATCCCAGCCCCACTCGGTGTCCTGGAAGTCCTCCGGGCTCGCCTCGACCGGCCAGCGAGACCGTGTAAAAGTGTTTTTTGGAGCAGAGCCCTTGCGGACCATGGAGTACACCGGAGTGTCCTTCTCATCCACCAGGGACATGATGTTGGCCAAGTCCGGTGGCATCGGTGCGTGTCCTCGCCTTTTCCATGCGATCTGAGTTTTCATAAAGTTACTTAAACCATACGCAAGGGTTTCCGATCGTACTGACCATCCATTGGCCGACACTCACCATTTGCCGGTTTTGGCCTGATTTGGAGTAACAGCCTAGGGCTTAACGAGTTAAGTGTTAGCGAGCGTAAGATTCACCGCGAAGGCGCCTATAGAGACGACTGCCTCGACGAGGGTAAAGTCACGCTGCCGCAAGAAGCCTACGACCGCCTTGCTAAAGGGATCACGGGTAAGTTCGCGGTTGGAGAGCAAGTTTATTGGATAAGACAAACCCGTAAGGAGCTGGACTCGAAGTAGAACCCACGCCAGCCGGTAACGAACATCGTGTCGATGCCGTGAACATTATCACACCCGGCAAGCTGTTCCCCCCGCCGCGGCCTACCGCTATCGCCATGCTTTCGATCGTACCCGTGGGCGTCGCGGAGGGTTGCCATTTTCGTGCTCCAATTTCTGAAGCACAAGCTCGTTTCGTTGGTCGGATTTGCTGATCCTGCCGCACCTGCGGTGCCTGTTGCGCCTTTTGCCACACCATCAGAGCCGCCATGGCAAGGACTAAAATCAAGTTACACTATTGCCACTACCTTTTTGACATTGGATGGCGCGAACGCCGTAACGATTAATGGAATACCGAACAGAATCCCGACTGGACCGAGCAAATATAAAACCACCCCGAGCGCTAACAGAAATCCGTTGGCGATGTCTGGCATGGCTGAGGTGACGCCAGCGCTTGCAGGCTTTTGCTCAGTCGTCATTTTCAGTTCTCCTCTGCGCAAAACTACTCCCGCTGCCGGATAGATGCGCGCGTCCGTTGACAATTCCTCGCCGTAGGTTGGCAGGAGCACGGACCGCGGCCGCTGCCACGCGGTTCCCAGCGAAGGATATTCTGCCAGGCGGAGCAACGTGTGGAAGACTTCTTCCACGCGTTGCCACTTCAAAACATAGCGTGAAACAAACGAGAGCAGGTTTTTCGGACCTCGCCCTCGTCGAACTAGCAACCACGGACGAAGGGACGCCAGCATTGACCCTCGCCGCGAATACTACTTAGATCCCAATCATCCAAGACGACCAACCACCCGAAGAGAGTGGTTTCATAAGTTGCTGGCACCGGCTGCCGCGTTGGTGATCTTGCTTTATATCAGCCTTCTGTTCGCGCGCCTGTAGCGACGACCCTTCGGGTGTACATCACGCAACCGGAATACCTTTCGGGCCGCTATCAAAGACTATTTGGACCAAGCGAAACAGTGCCTTCCAAAATTATGGTCGACCAGATACTGTTTGTAGCCCTCCACAGCGTTCCAAATAATACAACATGTCCGAAACGAAGGTCACGGCTGTTCGAATGAACCTGCCCCCAGATCCGGCACATGGCAAAATAGTGTTGCTTTCACCGAATGAAAGAACACATGCGTTTAGGCGATAGCTGGAGAAAGCTCGCATCCAGTGACCTTGCCGTCTTGGTTCTATCGGCCACAGTCGGAGTGCTTCTCCATACACACCAATGGCCGATATGGCTTCCATCGCGACGAACTGGCCACTCTCGATGACGCAAGCTCGCTGGCCTGGGGCTATGTGGCCTATCCGCCGGTTACGCCCTTCCTTGCTCGAGTCGCGTTCATTCTGTTTGGACCGTCGTTGATTGGGCTGCGTCTCTTTGCAGCCGTGGCACTGGGCCTTGTTCTGGTGCTCACCGGCGTGATGGCTCGCGATTTAGGAGGTGGAAGGCAGGCACAGCTCGTGGCGGCATTGGCCGCGGCGATTGGCGGCGTTGCATTCAGCGGTGGCGCGCTCTTTCAATACGTCAGCTTCGACTATCTGTGGTGGGTGGCGGCTGCGTACTTCATGGTTCGGCTGCTTGCCTCAGACGATCCGCGCTGGTGTCTGGCCGTCGGGGCGGCGATCGGTCTGGGAATGCTAACGAAGTACACTATGATGTTTCTGGCCGTGGGCATTGTCACAGGCTTTCTTTTCACGTCAGCCAGACGCTATCTACGGGTCACGGCCTATCGTTCTGCTGCTCGACGGATTTGGGTGCTCAATAGTTAAACAGTTTCCTGACACTTCGGGTGATTTGTCAGGTTCCAGCCGCCCGCGCCTCGTGGCGGAGTGTAACGAGGCAATCTCTAGCAGGGGTGGTCGTTGTTACTGGAAGTGTCGGCGGCCACCCTTCGTTTTTTTTACCAAACGGCATCGGTGGCTCCAGCTCAACCCGCTTGACGACTTCGGGGCGCTTTGCTCTCCACCCAGTCAAGCACTTCGCGAATCTTCCAAATCGCATCGTAGTTCATTGCTCGCCGAGCTGCTTTCAGGGTTCTTACGTGCTAGGATTTTCCTCCAGATACTGCCGAAAGTGCTCGTAAGTCACAGGGTCCATTTGCTCCTTCCACTGAAGGAAATATTCCTGGACCATTCGCCGGTACTCAGCGATGTCGGCTTCAGCGTTAAGGAAACCGTCTGTGAACTCGCCGTCGTAGTATTCGTCTTCAGTCATTTCTGATGCTCAAGCATTTGCGAAATCGCGCTCGCCGAATTGTCTGACTCCCGCCCCCCGTCTGGTAGAGATATCCGGGTAGAGTTATCATGCAACTCATAGGGGACATGGCGCTTAGAGTTAAGGACATCTTGCGAGAGAGAGCTGCAGAATGCAGGTTCAGGGGCAAAGTATGGTAACTGTTCCAGATGCAGGACATTTTGCTCAATTTTTGTGAGTGTGTTAATCTACATTTGCGAAATCACGCTCCGCGAATTGTCTGACCCCGCCCTCCCCGTCTGGTAGAGATCTCATGATAGAGTTATCATGCAACTCATAGGGGACATGGCACTTAGAGTTAAGGACATCTTGCGTGAAAAACTGTAGCACGCAGGTTCACGGATAAGTATGCTAACTGTTCCAGACGCAGGACATTTTGCTCAATTTTTGTGAGTGTGTGAATCCTCTATACCACTTTACCCGCGATCATAATGGCGGCGCCCTTTTCGCCGATCATAATTGCTGGCGCCTGCGTATTCCCGCTAATCAGTATTGGCATAATCGATGCATCAATGACCCGTAATCCCTCAAGCCCACGGGCGCGTAGTTGTGTATCGACCACCGCCATTTCATCATGTCCCATCTTGCAGGAGCCTACTGGATGATAGTCAGTCTTTGACCACTTGCGAATATAGGCGCGAATCTCTTCTTCTGATTGAGCATCAGCTCCCGGCATGTATTCACGCTTAATGTAAGGTTTAAACGCTGGCGCGGCGAGAATCTTTCGCCCCCATTTAAATGCCTC
The DNA here is from genome assembly GCA_046727075.1 of bacterium. Lineage (GTDB taxonomy): Bacteria > Verrucomicrobiota > Verrucomicrobiia > Chthoniobacterales > JAFAMB01 > JBKPBY01. Next base: position 6,760 of record JBKPBY010000189.1, read on the forward strand.
GATCGAAATTCTCCAATCGTAAGGATCTCCAACAAAGTTGGGATTGATCGCTGGCGGATTCAATGGATTAGCAGAGTATAACTTGACCTCCCCTTTGCTACGTGGGCGAAGGTGGCAAGTGTTGATGGTAATTCCATGGCCCTTGATCCGCATGCGGCCATGATCCACCACATAGGCAGGTAAGCAATGAATTTGTATATCAGGTGAGGGCATTTCTTCACTACTGCGAATGAAGCAACCGGCCTCTGCAACGCAGGCCGTCACCGGACCGGTCTTATACAGCAGATATTGAATTCCGTGTGGAATTGCCTTGAACCAGCGGTCTTCGCCATTATAGCTGACCGGTTGACTGCATTCCGCAGCGATATAAACATCCATGTGATCGTGATAGTTCTTCCCTACGCCGGGCAAATCATGGACGACATCAATGCCTAGAGCCTTTAGCTCATCCGCAGGGCCGATGCCAGAAAGCAGCAGCAGTTTGGGTGAATTGACCGCGCCACCACTGAGGACAATTTCATTGTCAGCATGGGCAATCCGCTCCTTTCCCTGGTGAAGATACTTTAGCTCGACGGCGCGGCCATTCTTGACAATCACCTTGGTCGCCATTGCACGCGTCACAATCTTAAGATTGTTGCGCTTCAACGCTGGCCTTAAGAAAGCGGTGGCAGCACTCTCACGCCGCACATTCCGCTGAGTGACCTGATAGAAACTCACCCCATCCTGCGTTGCGCCATTCAGGTCTGGGTTG
>JBKPBY010000190.1:0-5172 GCA_046727075.1 bacterium
ATGTATGGGCGTTTGCCCTTATCCTCCCGGATTTGGTGAGGGCCTCGTCCGCCTAAAAACAGCCGGGCGCGAGGCGCAATCCGGCTACCAACGAGACCATAGTCTGAAGACGGCTGGGAGACCATTGGTGTTACAACCTGAACAATACGAAGCCGAAACGAAGATTCCAGTGGGAGAAGGCCGGAATCCGCGAGAATGGCGGGAGCGGAATACAGAACGGCGGGATTGGCGGAATCGGCGAGCGTTGAACGCTCTCATCGCCGCCATCGCCGACATCGCCGGGAACGGTAGAGAGGGATGATGGCGCGCGGTGGGTTTAGGTCGCGCGGAAGAGCAATCCCTGGCAACCCTCGGACGCGCTCTCCAGTCCGATTCCGGCGTTCTCGGCGATCCCGGCGTTTTCCGCTGTCGGCGATGGCGGCGGTGGCGGCGTTCCAATTGCCGGCCTGGCTCCAGGCTGTATGTTGCCTTCTTCATGACTACAAGTGCACAAAAAACCGTTGGCGTAATCGGACTTGGAATTATCGGTTCGCGCATCGCGAGGCACCTGCGCAAAGCCGGGTTTGACGTCCATGTCTGGAACAGAACAAAGAAAGACGAGCCCCAGTTTGCCGACTCAGCGGCCGATCTGGCGAGACAGTGTTCGGTAATTGAAATCTTCGTCTCCAACGATGCGGCGGTCCTGGAAACCATCCGACAGCTGAAGCCCGCGCTGACCAAGGATCACCTTCTGATCATTCATTCGACAATCTCTCCCGAGACAGCAAAAAAAGCGCGCGAAGAAGTCAGCGAAACTGGTGCACACTTGATTGATGCACCTTTTACTGGCAGCAGAGACGCAGCACAGAATGGTCAGCTGATGTATTACCTGGCAGGCGATCCAGCGGATCTCGAGCGCACCAAGCCTTTCCTGGAAGCAAGCAGCAAAGGCTTGTTGTTGTTCGATCGATTCGGCGATGCAAGCACCGTGAAGATTGCCACAAACATGGTAACTGCGGCAATCGTTCAATCCCTGAGCGAGGCATTAGCGATCTGCGAACGTTTCGAAATCTCTCCGGAAAAATTCGCGCTAGCCGTGCAGAACAACGCCTGCAGATCTGGCGCCAGCGACCTTAAGCTTCCTCTGATAATAAAGCGCGATTTTGAACCCCATTTCTCAGTGGCGAACATGTTGAAAGATTCCAACCTCGCCCTGGAGCTCGCTTCGAAATTTGGATTGGAGCTGCCGGCGACTAGCGGCGCAAACAAAGTGTTAGCCGCAGCAAGCGCGAAAGGTTGGAGCGATCGCGATTACGCGATCGTGTCGGAATTAGTCCGAAAACCGGAATAAGAGTGTTGATATGCTCATTGATCTCAGCGATCGCGCAAAGTTTGTGGTAAGCGGCGCAGATGCTTTGCGCTTTCTCAATGGCCAGCTAACGAATGACGTCGCAGCCTTAGCGCCGGGTCAGGCCTTGTATGCGTGCGCATTAACCGTCAAAGGCAAGTTGTGCGCTGACCTATACGTCACAAGGCTCCAGGACACGATCTATCTCGATTGCGACCCCGTATTGCGAGATACCCTGCGAGCTCGCCTGGAGCGATACATTATCGCTGACGATGCACTTTTGGAGGAGGCTGATCTCGGGCTCATTCATTGGCTCGGCCGACTCGATTCCGCTAAAAGCAAGAATACGCCCTCGCCCATTCAATCGAACCGGTTTGGCATCGCCGGAGTTGATTTTTGGTTCTCGAACTCGGAGAAGGCAGCTCTTTTAGACGCTTTGTCGGAGCCGCTTTCCGGTCCAGACGAGATTGAGGTTTTCCGCATCGAACGGGGAATTCCGCGTTGGGGTACTGAACTCTCGGAGTCTGTGATCCCCAACGAAGCCGGCCTACAAGATCGCGCGATCAGTTACACCAAAGGATGTTACGTCGGACAAGAAGTGATCAGCCGCATAAAAAGCATCGGACATGTAAACCGTCATTTGTGCGGCTTGATTGCTCATGCCGAGCTCGATACTGGAGATCAGCTGTTTTCGGATTCGGAAGGAAAGCCCCTGGGCAACATCACCAGCGTCTGCCAAAGCGCCAAAGTCGGAGGGACCATCGCCCTCGCGTATATCCGGCGCGGCTTTGATGAACCCGGTTCAAAGCTCGAAGTTCGCCGCGATGCCGGCTTGATTGGTATCGCGGAAGTTCGCAGCCTTCCGTTCATCACTTCCGAATGAACAAATTAATCTTGTTAGCGTTGTTTGTCCCGCTTGCTACTTGTCTGGCAGAACCTGTGGCAGTGTTTGACGTACATTGGGGGCGCAAGAAATCGCGCCAGGTCCGCAGTTTTGCGATTGCGGTCGATCATGCAGCCGCGCCTCAAACTGCTGCCAATTTCATGCACCGGGTTCAAGACGGTTTCTATCGGAAAACGATATTTCATCGAGTGTTTCCCGGATATCTCGTTCAAGGCGGTGATCCAATCACAAAACATAAAGATCGATCTGCGATGGGTACTGGAGGACCGGGTTATACGCTCCGCGCGGAGATCCGGCTTAAACACGTTCGAGGAGCTGTTGCCATGGCGCGTCTGCCGGACAACATCAATCTGATCCGCCAATCAAATGGCAGCCAGTTCTATATTTGTCTCCAAAGTATTCCCAGCCAAGATGGTAAAGATACGGTTTTTGGTCGCGTCATATCCGGCCTGGAAGCGCTGGATGAAATCAGCCGGATGCCGGCAGACAGCAACGCTAATCCGGATGAACGCGTTGAGGTCGATCGTACCTATCTGATCGATCGCTCGCAGCTCGGCGTGCGCCGGCGCTGAAGCGCCTTCGGTTATCCGTCGACGGTCAACCGTTGACGGTTGGTGGGCACGGCGTACTCGAACTTTGAGCGCCGAAGGCGTGCGATGCCCTACGACGACGCCGAATTACGAACGTCCATGCTCGGCACAAATTTCGGAAAGCGCTTTAAGGCTGGTTTCTCCCAGCAGACCGACATTTACACGGTCATCGTGGTGTTGGTACCAGATGCCGCGGTTGGCCCGAGGATAGTAAACAAAAGCAGTATGCCCTGGAACTTCGCCCCGCACGGCTCGTTCCGAATGGTGCTCTTCGATGAATTGTGAAAATGTTTCCGCAAAGGGGTGTCTCTGATCAGGGAAGAGCTCCGAAACTAAGGCGCGCAACTCCTCGTAGGAAGCCTCGCGGATGGTTCGACGCGCAGACTCCCTGCGCTCCGCAAGCCTCTCTGCAAAGCTGGGTTCAGGTAACCAGAATGATTCAGGAAGCATTGTCTATATAGTCTCTTTACTTCGTAGATCCTTACATCGTATATCCGAAGTATACAAGCATTCTCGCGGCGGATAAGGCCGTCCCCAAGACGGGCTGCAACAGAGATCAGACTCGGCTTGTGGCCGCCGTCCCCTGAGTCTGCCACTTGATGCTGATACCTGCACTGCTGGTGGTTGGCGCCGCGGTCGGCTTTGTGCCTATGACTAACCTGCCCACACGTGTTCCCACTGCGGGCGAAATTGCATCCGGACGCGCGATCGCAAGCCGAAAAGTTCAGAATCACGGAAGAAATGGAAAGGCTGTCCTTCGACGAGATGCGAATTTCTTGCTAACCAACAACAGGTCCCAGTTTGTGATGTAACCGGGTGGGACCAGATTCGCCCAACTTTCGACTGGTTTGCACTGGAGAATCATAGGAGCTATCAGCTAAACTCCGAAAAAAACAGGGTCTTCGCTGGCTGCGCAGCCTGACGAGGATTGAGGCGTCATGAGATCACAAATTTATGTGGCCGGTTTTCTGGTAGCCGGTTTGTTTGGGTTCGGCTCCAGTGCTTTTGGGACTGGAATGGGCAAAGGGCACTCGGAGCATGAGCATCAAGAGCACCAAGAGCACCACGAACACCACTGGCATGGCCGTTATTATTGGTATGAGTACGGTCCTTGGTATCCCGGATATCCCGGTTATGATTCGAACTATCCGTTCGCCTATGTAGCAACTGACGAACAAAACGCAGAAGCGAAGAAATGTGTCCGAAATTACTATGCTGCTACCCAGTCGAACCAGCATCGCACTGCTAAGAAGCGGTATATCGCTGTACAAACTCTCCGGCCTTCGAAGCGGCAAATAGCCGACTACGAGCAAAAACGGCGGGAAGCGGCAGCAGCCGTTCAGTCGGCGCAGGAGAATCTGTCAGCTCATTGGGTGGCTCCGGAGAGTCTCAAGTGCGTGATGATATTCGACACCCAAACGAAACAGTTTGTCGGTTCAAACTGTTATGCTGTCGGGACCCTGCCTGCTATTGGCGATTCGGTGAAATTTGAGACGTTCACCGCTGAGTTTGTCGGCGGGGGAACGTGATCGCGCGCCGTTGGCGCGCGGTTTCCAGTTGTCGGTCTACCGTCGACCGTTTTCGGTCCTGCTGACCTGTCCACTCGGCAAAAAACGGAAAACCGAAGACGGTAGACGGAGGACCGGAAACGGCGCGCGCATGGGCAGGAGTGGATTCGAACCACTGATGGCGTAAAGCCAGCAGATTTACAGTCTGCCAAATCCCTCTACGTAAGTGGCTCTTTCCTAGGCAACTGCCGGCATAATGCAGCACGGAGATGCACCAAATAGCTTGAAGATGATCGCCGGCTGCGACCTGCTGGTTTACAGCATTGGAGCGTTTGGAACGCCGAAATTTGGTGTTAGAGGCAGCGTCCATGATGCCGCTTCTGCGGCATCCTCGGTCAGTTCGGAGAATTGGCCCTGCCTGTATCGTCGCAGTCAGTTGGTAGGGTCCTTTCTCCGAAACGACCGAAGTCAGTTCAGCAACTTTTCCCGGCCTCGTCGCCTGGTGGCTCTACCGTGGCGGTCTATTCTCCGTAAATCATCGCTTCAACGGATGGAGTGACGCCTCAACGGATGGGGATAAGTGAACTTCTGATAGTTCGGCCGTGGGGCGATGAAATAGTCTCGGCCGAGTTGGAGGTAGTCGGCCACTAACTGGTTCTTGCCACACTCGTCCGGCTCAAATTGAAAAAGTGTAACATCTTGCGGCAGGCATTCGTAAAACACTTGCACATAAGGTTATTGATTTTAGGGAGGCAATTCGTTTAGAGCAATTGTCGGGCGAAGCCCAGCGTGCCAGCGGCCACCAGGCTTCCAGTTTCTCATCTCTCTCAGTGGGCATAACCT
>JBKPBY010000191.1:0-7717 GCA_046727075.1 bacterium
TCATAGTCAGCGCAGACTGACCACGGAGGTCACCGCGCCGGACGAGTCGCCGCAAGCCAGGGCCACGGGAACCAGATGATCGGTGCAATGAGTCGGACTTTGACTCTGGTCTGGCTGACCGTCGTCGCAGGTTTACCACTCGGTGCGCATGCAATGGGAAGCGCGCGGGAATTGGCCGACGATTGTCGCAGCCTACTCCGAGCCACAATCGGCTCCGGAAAGAAAATCCGCATTCCATTCACGAAGAAGGCCCTGGTGTGCTGGGGATGCAGGCAATGCAGGACCTGTCGGTGCTAGCCGATGAGGAGGGGCGCAGAGTCATGGGAGCTTGCCCGCCTGAACGGACGACGATGCTGGAGTTGATCCAAGCTTTCGTGAGTTATGCGCGCTCGCATGCCGACAAGCTGCCCGATAACGCTGCGTTGGCGGTCAGCCGAGCGCTTCACGAAGCTTTCCCGTGCGAGACCAATGGTCCAGGATCCCGACGGCCGTCGAGGCGCTAATGTTTTGAGCACAGCAGATCGGGCTTCTTGCGGTGGACGTTTCCGTCTGCTGCGGCATCCCCATCTGTCGGACTGTACGCAGCAGGAGCCGCGCAATCGCCTTCCCGGACGGCGTAGTCATGTCCAGGCCCTGATGGTGCAGATAGAGATCGATCGGAAGCGCTTAGATCTCCGATAGGTCACCGCCAATCTGCCGACGATCCCTCAGCGGATACCAAGCTGTTTTTCGAGTTCGCGTATTATCCTTTCGGTGTCGCTGATTCTTGAGTCCAGCTCGTGACCACCAAGAAGATCGGTACGCTTTCGACACTCAGCCAACTCGTTCCGCAACTGCTGTAGTCGGACCGTGGCCTTAACGTCACGACTAAAGTGCCGTTCCCGAAATTCGTTGGTCGTTTCCCCCCGTACAGTCCCAGTAACAGTCCGACAGGAGCCACGACAATTATTGCGGCTACCATCCTCAGAATGGCCTTGCCCAGCGTCCCCATTAGCCCCGCCACGGTAGGTGCATTAGTTTGGTCTCCTATGAGGTGCTGGGCAATTTTATAAAAATATTGGCGAAGTGTCAGAGGGGCTTTGGCTAGGGCACCCTCCGCGGGTACCGGTATCTTCCCCCGACAAAGCCACCCCAGGTCGGTGGCTTGGCAGCGGTAGCAAGGCGCTTGTCAGGCCAATTCCTCGACGCGGTACAGGCAATCCTCCACTTTTCAAATACTGCTCGAAAGCACGCCGCATCTCGGGGCATTCACAGGATCATCGCTTGATTTCTTAGACGAGTCTACTTTTGACCTTTTGATTGCCCAAATGCGAGCAAACACTAGTGGATCGGGGGGATGTTATGGTCTGGATTGGGTTGATCATTGCGCTGTTTGCCGGCGCTATTCTTGGTTTTTTCGCAGCGGCCATGTTTATCGCGAGAGCTGGCGCTGACGAAAATGCCAGCCGCACGGCGGCCAAGAATGTGAAAGACCTCCCCGCCGCGGAACCGCTTCACCCGTCCGCCTTGGATGGGGATGCGTACCTCGGGAAGATAGCTTCGATGGCGCGTGACGGCTCTCAGTCACGGCAAAAAGGAAGGCGCGCTAATAGGCGGGAACCGGCGAGGCGCGAATCGGCTTTCCATAGTTAATCCGACCTCCGGCGCCAACTCGCCGGGCCTCAGCGGGATAGCCAAGTGTCGGATCAAAGGCCGCTCTGGTACCCAGGGCGGCCTTTTCACGTCAGCCGATGGGATCGACGTACCCGACTTTGGCACGGCTACGACATTGCTGGCCCGCCCAGGGGCATTGCTGAGATGCGCTAACAACCGCGGCAGATGTCGAGCTTGCGATCGAGCTCTTTGTCCATTTGGTCCACCGCCTCGATCGTGCTCTTCTCGTTCTGCGGGACGTCCTGAGCGGTGGGCTGACGGTGCCCGATAGGGGCCTCACGGGGGCCTTGGGCAAAACCTGGCTCCGGCGATGGCAAGTGTGTTGAAGGCGCAGGGTCTGCGCCGGTTGAGCCCCCAGTGCGCTGCGAAAAGGCTTGGGGCGAGAGCACGAATGCCGTTCCGGCTGCCAAACATCCAGCAATCAGCAGTTTGCGCATGGTTGCCTCCAGAGAAGGCAATGTGCCCTGTTCGCGGTGTCCGGGCGCCCCGGCTGGGCTCAAAGAGTGGCGTCCTCAACCCAGCCGGGGTCCTGCCGCCTGACAGCGCGCAGCCGGGCGGCATCGGCGAGCATATCACAGAGCCGTCGCTGTGACTCAGCGGCACTCGCTGGCGGCGATCTCGGGCCCGGCTGCTTCGCTGAGGGCGGTCGACGCTGGCGGCCGTTAGCGGCTGTTCCTATGGGCGCGGCGGGGGTCTCCTAACGCGCGGTCTTCCGAGCGAGGGTACCAAACGCAATGATCTCATCGCCCCGGAGAACGCCGAACCATGCCAAATAAAGGGTATCACCGGCCCGTGCCACCGTAATGGTGCCATCCGGACAGCGGCCTCCCTTGTCGATCTGACCCCTGGTGATCACCTCGACAAAAAAGACATAGCTATGCGACGCGCCGATCCGTGTCAGCTTTCCGGCGCAATTGAGCTCGGGGTAGCTGCTTTCTCCGCCAGAGGCGGTCAGCGTGAGCATGACGCTGTATTTGGATTCACTTCCAACTTGTGTCACTGGGCCAGACCAGGTCCCGGCGACTGCCGACCCCGAGGCCGGCGGTCTAACGGCGGGGGACGGTTTCGTGTCTGGTTCGGCAACGGAAGGCGTTTGTTGCGCGGTCGCGGGAGGGGTCTGTTGTGCGGCAGGGGGATGCGTCCCTTGGGTTGGGGGCGGATCCCGCGGCCATCTATTCTCGAAATTCCCTTGTTGCGCGCCAGCAGCGACGACCAGCGGTCCGGCCGTAATTGCAATCAAGGCGGCGACCCAGTTTCGCAATGTCATATTCAGCACTCACGCCGTTCAGACCTATGCTCGTCTGGAAAAAAGGCCGTATTGGGATCGCTGGGGCATGACTCGGTGTCTTGCTCGAGGGCGAGCGGGCTGCTCGATATTGGGCGAAAGGGAAGCCGAGCGGCCTGAAGCGACTCCACGTCAGAGGCCGCTCGGGTTATCCCGGGCGACATTTTACATGGAGTCGAGTAGAACGGCGCGACTTCGGCTAGTTCCCGGCAGGAAATGGCCGCGGTTTTCTTTTGGTTGGCGGCGCCTGCTTGTGGGCGGCTGTGGGTTTTCTAACGGCGGTCGCCGTCCGTTCGTCGGACTTCCGCCGTTTCCCTTCTTCCAAAGTGAGCGCATCATCCCGACCAACGGATTTGCCCTTGCCGCGACCTCTAGGGCGGCGTTTAACGGACGGCCTCCTGGATCGCGGTTTCCCAGCTAGCTCGGGTCATTCCGGGCGGCCATGGTTTCAAGCTCCAAAGGCGCTGGTCGGGGCCCCCGTCTGATGGGCTATTGTCCGGTTTTCAACAGGTCCCTTGTATTGACGCCTCGCGCTCCATGCAACGGAGCCAAGCCTTGATGCCCGGAACTTGCCCTACAGTGTTCTACGGCTGCTTGCTTTGTATCCGTAAGGGATATCGGGGTGGGTTCTGCAATCTTAACATCGCTTCCGTGTGCTTGTTCGGCCTGCTCTTGCGACTGCTCATGCGCCGGCTGTTGAGCCTTCAAATTTTGCAAGGTGCTGTTGGCCGAACCACATCATTACTCCGACGATCAGCGCTAGTACTGCAAACGTGATGCCAATGGCTAAAAAAAGCTTCGCTAACGAATTTCCATCACGGTCCCCCTTTCTCGTCCGAAATTAAATCGCTAGTAGTCGGCGCTTTAAGACGAATTCGCGCCCAATCCAGTCATTCCGGGCGGCTCTTTCATTTCTGGTTGTGTTCCTCCATCACCAGCGCGCGGTTGCGCAGCGTATCAGGCGTACTGCCGCTCAAACAGCTCTGCCCTTCCTGCCTTCTGCGAATACTCCGGGTTCAAACTCTTCCACCACCGGGTGCGCTCGGGCTCATAGGGATCATCGAGTTTCTTCGCAACGATGCCCTCTAGATCATGGTCGCACACGGCCCGGAATAGCGACTTGCCGCAGCCGAACAATAGATGCGATTTCTGCATCCCGTATCGCTCAGCGGTTCGGACCAGGACCGCGCGACGATCCTTGAACGGTAATCCGCGCACGTCGGCGGCTTCGACGTTCAGCACGTCAAAGGCGACATAGACCGGCGCGCAACGGCCTAAGGCTCAACGATTCCCAGATTAATAAGAGTGAACCGCCTTTGTCGCGTGATGGCGATATGCGACAAGGATTTAGGGGTCGGTGGCCACTGTCGCGTTCTGGGTCCCCTATGACTGACGCGGACGTAGAACCGGGCCGCTCACTTTGATTGTGGCGCGACCGATGGAAGGCGCAGAATCAACCGCGCTGCTCTGTTCTGGGCAAGTTTCCTGTACGCGGCTGCCTGCTCCAAGAGCCGCTTCTTGAATTCCGCATCTTTTTCCCCCTGCGCCATCCTCTCAAATTTGGTGGCGTCCTCCAGATATTCGGAAATTGTTTTCATACTTGTTCCGTGATGACGCACATTGCACCCCCAATCCGCGACGAGATTATCATCTGAAAGAAGAGTCGTTTGGCTTTGTCATTTTTTGCTGGTTGCCTTGCCCTTCTCTTTTGCTCGTAACAGCCACTCTTTAGCCATCCCCGAAAGATGGGTGCGCACTTTCGAATCGCTGCATTCCATTGCGAGAATTTACAGTCGTTCGGCTTCATCACGACAAAATTGCGATTCGCTCCGGTTCATCATTCGACTTTCGCCCGATGGACACATTCAAACAGCTCATGCGTCCATGCATTGACCGGGATGGAGTTCCCAAAGTATCAGATGAATGTGAGGTAAAATCGCATTTCGGGTTGTGCAATGCAGCGAGCACCGGGCTCTATAGAAGATGTGGTTTCGTGATGAAGGTGAAAGTTCCCTGATGCTTTCAAAAAAGTGGACCGATTCAGGCGGGAAGCGCATTGGCCGGTCATCGGCGGGACTCAAAATATAGAGCGCAAATCTTCCGGTGCGCGTCTGAACCGGAAGGTCGGACCCACGAATACCGCGCTAGAGGCCTGGAATGTCTGTCTCGGGCGGAGCTACAAACAATCCAGAGCAACGGGCCGACATACTTCGCTTTGCCCGTATGGGATGAGCCTTGCTGAGCCGATGGGGGCGGTTCGGGGTGCTTTTGAGTTGCCGCATCGACGAAGTGACAACCCTACTCCTTTACATCCTTGGCATCGTCGCCCTTAGATTTTTCGCAGGGCCCCCTTGAGTCGAGACGCGCGGCGCCGTTGCGCATCTCTTATCGCACTTGGGCCGCTCGATCGTTCCGAGCGGTCCCTTCATTTTGAGCAGTTGCCTTAATCAACTCGCCTGATCTTCGAAACCGTGCCATAAAACAGCGGTAGAGTATCCAGCGTCGGGACCCTGACCCCCTCCTCCCGACCTCACGGTCCCGATCCAAAACAGGCAGCCCCTGGAAATGTATCGGGACCGTCCGACGTCGCGCGCCGCTTTATTGGTGCGTTCAGGGCGGCACCGTTCAATTTGGGGAGCACGCCTGATTCGGTGCGAAAGCGCCCCGAATCGAAGAGCATAATAGCCAGCGGTAATAATTGTCACGTTGCCTACAATGATGGTTCGAGAAGTGAAAGGCAGTGAGTCGGTGAGTAAACAGATCCCTACCTGTCAAATGTGCGGCAGCTCCAACACACATCGAAATCTGCATTACACAAAACGCACTGGAAGTGCCGACCGGTTAATCGTGTGTAGTGAATGTGCCTCGGCCTGGAAGAGTGAGAGGGACCAGAGCGGCCTTTGGGCACTCAGAATCGATCTGGCAAGAATGTAATGGAGTTGCAGCTGGATTTACTGCAGGCCTCAGCTCGGTGGCAGCCATCCGGGATCCCATTTTGGGTTGGAATGTCCTTCATTAGCAGTCGGATGCGTGCCCTTTTTGTGAGGAGCCTCCGTGTCATAATCGAGACCCTGCATCGCCTATCAACTGCCGCGAATCGCTTCAATTGTTTCTAGGCTGACCTCCGGCGCCCAATCGCCGGACCCCGGCCAGGATAGCCAAGCGTCGGAAAAGGCCGCTCGGTACCAGGGTGGCCTTTCTTATCGTCCCAGCCGCTCACCTGTTGTTCATCCAAGCGAAGCCGTAATTAGCGCGGAAGGGGCGGGCATTGGAGGATTGTCGATGTCGTACCTGAAAACTGGAATCGCTGTATCGTTGCAACATCGGCGCCGGCAATGCAGGTAGCGCCTCTTCACCCAGACGGCATTCCCCTGCTTGCCCACCGGCGGCACCGCCTCGAGCTTCAGAGAAGATCATCGGCGGTGATTGATAGAACCGCTCAGAAGGCCGGTTATCTGCTTGCTCGGCATCGAGACGATGCCCTCCTGCACGAGGATTTCCACTAATTGCTTCGGGTCAGCTCGGATGACAGTCTCCGCATGTCGGAGCGCCGATGAACGATCAGGATGCGCGAGTAGGCGGAACCCTTCCGGTTCATAAGTGTACCAGCGTGCGTCCAGCAGGCATCCACGCCATTATAAAGAAGAGTCTGTTCGCTGGCGTGTCGGTGTGAGGCCTTGAATGCCAGCGCATTCTGGCAGGCCCAGGATCACCGAGCATCGGCCAGGATCCATGAGCAGCTGTTATTGTTGTACCCATCCGCGTCGAAGGATGAACTCCGATTTTACGTCGCCTTTAGACAAGAGCTCATGAAGGTCCTGCGAGCATCGCCAGTTAGCTTTAGCTCACCTGCCTTTGCGTTGCAGTCTTTCATCTTCTGCTGCTGCGAATTTACTGCGGGCCCCGCTTCGGTCTGGCCCGAGAGGCGGTCCAACATGAAAGTCCTCCGGGCAGCAAGATTCTTGGCGCCGGCTTCCGTATTGCCGGTTTTCATTCGCTCCCGCTGCGACGCTCTCCGCCCAAGCAGTTTGTTGAAGAGACCCTTCCTGTCGCTTGGAATGGTCATCTCCACGGCTTCGCCTTTAAGCCTTCGTGCAGCATCGACATAGGCGTGGGCTGGCGCGCTCCACGAGTTGTTAATGGTGATGAGCGAACCGAGATTCGAGGCGCGCAACACCTCCTCGCTCTCCGGAATGATCCCAAGTAGGGGGATGGAGAGGAGTTGCAGGACGTCTTCGATGGTGAGCATCTCGCCGCGCGCGGCACGAGCGGCGTCATAACGGGTCAGCAGAAGGTGTTTCTCGATGCGCTCGCCCCTTTTCGCCTTCTCGGTCTTGGCGTCGAGCAAGCCGATGATGCGAGCGGAATCGCGAACCGAGGAGACTTCCGGATTGGTGACGACGACGGCCGCGTCGGCGTGACGCATGGCAAGCGTCGCCCCCCGCTCGATGCCCGCGGGGCTGTCGCAAATCACCCAGTCAAATTTCGAGCGCAATTCCTCGACGACGCGCGCGACACCGTCCTCAGTCAGCGCGTCCTTATCGCGGGTCTGCGAGGCGGGAAGCAGGAAGAGCGTCTCGATGCGTTTGTCGCGGATGAGGGCCTGCGGAAGCTTGGCAGCTCCCTGGATGACATCGACGAGTTCCCGGTCGCACCCGCCATAGCCCGGCCGCGAAGCGCACCATAGACATGGATCGAACCGCCGGCGACGATCTCGGCGCCCGAAGCCACGGGACCGACCACGCTTACGTCGCCATTGGGAAAAGCCACCGTTTGACC
>JBKPBY010000192.1:0-30206 GCA_046727075.1 bacterium
CGGTGCACGAATCTTCAAGACCGACTACGTTGCCTGCCCCTCATGCGGGCGTACGCTGTTCAATCTGCAGACCACGACCGCGCGGATCAAAGCCGCCACTAACCACCTTAAAGGGGTCAAGATTGCCATCATGGGGTGCATCGTAAATGGTCCCGGCGAAATGGCAGACGCCGACTTCGGCTACGTCGGGGGCGCACCCGGAAAAGTGAATCTTTACGTGGGCAAGAAGCCTGTGAAGTTCAACATTCCGGAAGCAGAGGCGGTCGACCGCCTGGTTGACCTCATCAAGGAACACGACCGGTGGCTGGAGCTGCAGGAGCTAGCGGGAGCGGGTTCGGTTTCGGTATAGCGGAAGATAAGCTTGCCGCGCACTGGGGCCCGATCTTTAGCGTTGCGAGTGCGAAAACACCACCTCAATGAAACAAACCACGCAGCCAGGTCCACAACGTTTTCTTCGCCGGTTTTCTGGATGCGTAATGCTTTCTCGAATTGTGACTGACTAAGTGGCTCGAGCTCTTGTGTTTCGTGCTCGAGGCGATTACCGGCGCAGGCGCTGGGGGCGCAGGCAAGAAATCAGTCGCCCAGATCCAGAGCTTTCCTTCCTCGCCGACAGCAGCAATCCAACGCCCGTCGGGCGACCAGCCGACTGACCAAACCGCTTTCTCAGTTTCCAACAGTTCCCAGCGGCCTTTCCCATCCGGAAATTGGATACAGTTGACTCGGCCGTCCTCGCCGCAGCTAACAATCCAATCCCCTCTGGGCGACCAAGCTACGCGCCGTGTTCCTTCGATGCCGGATCCATGAAGCTGTGCCTGGTACACGATTTCCCCCGTCTCCACACTCCGCACCACGACCCGGCCATCCTGCAGAGCTGTCGCAATCCACTTGGCATCGGGGGAATACCGTACCCCATTCACCTCGTCCCGCCCGTAACCGAAGGGAGCTTGATAAGTCTTCGGAATGTCCTGGCGCCTCCACTTTAGCTCGGCGCTGACCGAATCGAATAGCAAGAGACGGCTGCCGTCATGGCCAGTCCCGACAGCAAAAAAACGCCCGTCGGGCGACCAATCAATGGCCAGTCCGTCACCGTCGAGTTGAATCGCAGCTCTCAGAAAGCCACCCATGTCCCACTCCTTTGCTAAGCCGCTGTAGTCGGCGGCAAGAAGGGATGATCCGTCCGGTTTCCACGAAAGATCAAAAATCCATGCACCTTGAACGAACTTTTTCTGCGGGGCACCGTCTCGCCAAAGCTGGACGGTCCCGTCTTTTCCTGCGGTCGCAAGGGTGCTGTTATCTTGCGCCCAGGCTAGCGCCCAGATTTCCTGCTGCTCGGTATAAAAGGTCCGTTCCTCGACAAAATCCGGCATCCGGTAAATACGGACCGATCCGCGTCCACCAACCGCCAGCTGCTGCCCGTCAGGCGACCAGGCAAGACTATAAAGTCCAAGATCGATTTTCGCCGTTTTATCTGGCGGCCGGGGCTCGGTACTCGCCATCGGCAGCAACTCCTGGGCGATGGCCGAAGGCGCAAATAAACACCCAAAGAGGCAAAGCAAAGCGGACGCGAAACGGCGCCAACCAATGCGTACCGATCTAAATCTCGTACTCTGCCATTTCCAGCTGGAGCCGAGGCAAAAGAAAGTCCAAAAGTCTCCCGATCGATTCCTCGACGGTTTCATGATCAGTGTGAATCGCTATCTCTGGATTCGCGGGAGCCTCGTAGGGCGCATCTATCCCGGTGAAGTTTTTTATCTCGCCCGAGCGAGCTCGTTTGTAAAGCTGCTTCGGATCGCGTTCTTCGCAAACGTCTAATGGGGCAGCAACATAGGCTTCCACAAAATCCACTCCCCCGCTTAAAACGATTTCGCGCGCGCGTAATCGATCCATCCGATAGGGCGAGATAAAGGACGTCAGCACAACCATGCCTGCGTCCGCCATTAGCTTTGCAACTTCCGCAACCCTGCGGATGTTCTCGATCCTGTCCCGTGGAGAAAAGCCGAGATTAGCGTTCAAACCGTGGCGAACGTTATCCCCATCAAGGACATAGACTTGCATCTGTCGGTTGAAGAGTTGAACCTCGAGCGCGCGCGCAAGCGTCGATTTCCCTGCGCCGGACAAGCCGGTAAACCATACGACCATTCCTCGATGACGATTGCGCTCAGTTCGGAGCCGGTGAATGACTTCGCTATCCGACCAGAAAATGTTCGTGCTCTCGACCTTCGCCAGATCAACGTAGACGCCGCCGAAAATTATTCCCCCTCCCGCCAGGTCGCGATCGTCGACGATCACAAACCGACCGGTAGTCGGGATACGGTGGTAGTTATCCATGACCAGGGGCGCCCTGGTTTGAATCGTGACCTCCGCGACCTCATTCTTTCCGAGCGATCTACGACTGACCGTCGATACCTCCAAAGAAAGCGCATCGATTGCGCGATCCACCGATACCAGGTCGCATTCCACTTCCTGGGTCAGAAGCTTCAGCCGATACCTCTTTCCAACCGTAAACGGTTTATCTCCCATCCAGAAGACTCGGGCACGAAACCGGTTCGTTTCGATTGGGCTCTGGTCGATGGTCGATGCCAAATGTCCCCGCTCGACAAAAATCTGCTCGGTTAGTGTCACCCCAATCGATTCACCCACGCTGACCTGCGTCGTTACCGGAGCGTTCCACCGTTCGATCGACGCCACACGCGAGGTCTTGTTGTCTGGCCAGAAAGCAATTTCATCACCTACGCGAAGCGTGCCCGATTCAATCCTCCCGGCAATAATGCGGCGCTGATCGAATCGGTAAACATCTTGTACGGCAAAGCGAAGAGGCGCATCGGCGTCCAACATCGGAGCAGACAGCTCGTCCAGGGCCTCCAGAAGGCTTGGTCCAGCGTACCAAGGCGGCTTCGATCCATGCACCAGGTTCATCCCCTCGCGTGCAGAAACCGGTAAAAACGTTCGCGGCTCTACGCCAAGTTTCTTTAGAAAATCGCGATACTCTGCCTCAATCTTGCGAAAGACAGCCTCAGAGTAACCCACTAAGTCCATCTTGTTCACGACCACGATGACTTGTTGAACACCCAACATGCTCAAAAGGTAGGCGTGCCGCTTGCTTTGTTCGCGAACTCCTTCATCTGCGGCAATCAGCAGCAACGCCGCATCAGCAGTCGCAGCGCCCGTGATCATGTTTTTCAGAAACTCTTTGTGTCCGGGCGCATCAATAATCACATATGGCCGCCGCGGAGAATTGAACCAGATTTGGGAAACATCGATGGTGATGTTCTGATCTCGCTCGGCTTGCAGAGCATCCATCAGAAATGCCCATTCGAATGGCACTCCTCGGTTTCGGCAGACGATCTGAATTTGTTCAAATTTACCTTCCGGTAGCGATCCGGTGTCGTGGAGCAGATGTCCAACCAAAGTTGATTTTCCGTGATCGACATGCCCGACAATAACGATCCGAAGAGAGGAAGAAGGACGCGCAGGTTCCAGAGACGGGTCCCTCGTAGCCTTGGCGGAGGTGGACCCGTCCCCCGTAGCCCTGGCGGAGGTGGATTCCGCAGATTCTTCAGCGCGTTTGGATTCAGGCACTTGCATTTTGACTCCTCGGTTAGCCCGTCATCTCCGACCCAAAAAGAAAGCTGGGGAACCTGCGAAACCGGCGGTTCGCTCTTCCTCACATGTATCCACTGGCCCGCAGCCGCTCAAACGCGTCTTCAGCCTCTTGATCCTGGGCGCGCGTACTCCGCTCAGAGATCCGCGTCTTGCGGAGTTCATCAATGATTTCGCGGACCGTGACGGCACTCGATTGTACAGGCTTTGTACAAGGGGCGCATCCCAGGCTTCGATATCTCGACCCATTCTTGGAAAAGTATAAATCCACCACCGGGATCCCCTCTCGCTCTATGTACTCCCAGACGTTTAATTCCGTCCAATGCAGTAACGGATGAACCCGCAGATGCGTGCCCGGATCGAAGTCGGTTTTGAATTGGTCCCAAAGCTCCGGCGGCTGCTCCTTGAAATTCCACTCGAAATTCTGATCACGCGGCGAAAAATATCTTTCTTTCGCTCGGGTACCCTCTTCGTCTCGCCGAATTCCAAGAATAACCGCCTGATAGTCTTTCTCTTGAATAACCGCTTCGAGGGCATCCTTTTTCAGCAGGCTACAGCACTCGACCCGTGTCAGTCGTCCGTTGGGAAATGTCCTGCCCTCATCGAGCGCAGCTCGGTTCTGACCAACGACAAGATCGATACCCCAATCTCTGGCCAACCGATCCCGAAAGGCAATCATCTCCGGAATCTTGTAACTCGTATCGATATGAACACAGGGAATCGGGATGTGACCGAAAAAGGCTTTTCGAACCAGCCACAACATCACCGACGAGTCCTTACCAATGCTCCAAAGAATCGCGAGTCGCTTAAACTTCCGGTAAGCTTCTCGCAGGATATAAACACTTTGATGCTCTAGCGCATCCAGATGCGCATAATTTGAATCGGTCATCGATCGTCAGATGTTATCCCCAAGGAATGTGTGGATCCCGCATTCCGTTTTCTCGAACCCAATCCATCTGCCGGCCCGTTCATCTTCGCCCGAAACGACAGCCTTGGTACATGGCGAGCAACCGATACTTCGAAAGCCTCGATCCGTCAATGGATTGTACGGGATCTTGTGACGTCGAATATATTCCCAGACTTCGTCTCGGCCCCATCCAGCCAAAGGATTAACTTTGAGGATCCTTTTTTGCCTGATCCGATCGAATTCATATAGCTCCAAGACGCCGGTTCCATTCCTGCCAGAGGATTGATCGCGTCGCAAGCCAGTGATCCAGGCATCGAGACTTGCCAACTTTTTCTGCAACGGCATGACCTTTCGAAGAGTACAGCATAGGTCGGGGTTGCGCTCCCAGAGTTTGGGGCCGAATTCCGTGGCTTGTTGATCCAGCGTTTTCTCGGGTATCAGCGCTTCGATCTTCAGATTGAAAAATGATTCGAGCCGGCGTTTCAGTTCCAGCGTTTCGGGAAAAAGCAGGTCCGTATCGATCGTAAAGACCGGCAACGGGATTTCGGCCAGGACGGCGTGATGAATGGCGACCAAACCGGCTCCTTGGAAACTGGTTCCGATAGCTGCGGCTTCGCCGAACTCGTCCCAAGCCCATTGCAGGACTTTGGTAGGGGGCTCATGCTCAAAATCCCCGGCTAGGGCTCGGACATCGTCTGAGGTAAAAGTATCGAGGAGCGGCATTACCCTTATTCTCTATATGTATATAGAGAATGCGCAAGGCCTAATCAATAGCACTTCCGAGGCATTAAACGCAGCCTCGGAACGGTCAAGCTTCCGAGGTTGTCTGAGATGGCATGGCCGGATGAAGCTCGACCCCTATCGACCGTTACTTCGCGACAGCGACCAGATGCTCGGCGCTAATCCCTAGCTCTTTCATAACCGCTCCGCCAGGAGCGCTCAGCCCAAATCGATCGATGCCGACCACTTTGCCGTCCAAGCCGACAAATCTGTACCAGAACGTCGTTACGCCGGCTTCGATAGCGACTCGATCCCTGCAGGAGGGCGGCAAGACTTCGTCTTGATAAGCCTTGTCCTCACGCAAAAAGCGGTCTGCACAAGGCATTGACACCACACGGACACCGTCGCCGAGTTGTTTCGCCGCGGCGACCGCGTGCTGGAGCTCGCTCCCCGTTGCCAGAAGTATTTTTCGCAGAGGGCCTTTTTCTTTCACGGCGACGTAGCCTCCTTTGAGGACGCCGTTCCGCCGGGTCTCTACTGGAATATCGTTCAGAATTGGAATGGTCTGGCGCGTCAGCGCGATCAGCGTCGGGCCATTCGTTCTCTCAAGCGCCGCCACAAATGCTCCAGCCGTTTCCTCAGGGTCGCCCGGACGAATAACATCAAGCCAAGGAATCAATCGTAATCCGCTCACCGTCTCGACCGGTTCATGGGTTGGCCCATCTTCGCCCACGCCAACGGAGTCGTGAGTAAATATGTAGATCACTGGGAGCTTGGCTAACGCCGCCAAACGAATCGAGGGCCGGCAATAATCCGCGAATACCAGAAAGGTTGCGCCGGAAGGCCGGAAAATTCCGTAATAGCCGATCCCGTTCAGTATCGCGCACATTCCATGCTCCCGAATTCCAAATCGGATGTTGCGTCCGTCGCGATGCTCTGGATTAAAGTCCGGCGCCTTTTGAATATAATTTAGAGTCGAGCCGTAGAGATCGGCGCTTCCTCCAATCAAAAGTGGCACCGCTTCGGCGATCGGTTGCAGTACTTCGCTTCCTGCTTTGCGAGTCGCGATCTTGGCATCCGTTGGAAACGTCGGAACACGGCTAAGCAAGTCCTTCGGTATGGATCGATCGATCCCGTCCTGCAGCATTTTTGCGAGGTCAGGATGCGCTTTCTTCCAAGCATCAAACCTCTGTTGCCATTCCAGATATCTCTCCTTCAATAGGCCCCGATGTTCCGCGAAGAAGGCACGCACTTCTTTCGAGATATAGAATTTTTCGTCCGGCAACCCTAACGCTTTGCGCGCGGCATCCACAAATTTCACACCGGCCTCTCCGTGCGCCTTGTTGGTCCCAGCAATCTCGGGAATTCCTTTGCCAATCAGGGTGCGCGCAACGATGAACTGCGGTTTGCCGCTCTTCGAATTCTTGGCCCGCTCAAACGCGGCGAGGAACTCTTCCATGTTCTGGCCATCGATCCGTTGAACTTCGAATCCATAAGCGCTGAAGCGTTCGCCGGTATCCTCGCTTTGAGTGAGGTTCGCCATCGCATCGAGCGTTACATCATTGGAATCGTAGATCAGAATCAGGTTATCGAGTCGCTGATGTCCCGCAAACGAAGCGGCTTCAGCTGCGACACCCTCCTGCAAACAGCCATCGCCGGCGATACAGATGATCTTGTGATCGAAGATCGCGTGTGACGCGGTATTGAAACGCGCCTCCAGCATCTTCGCTGCAACCGCCATTCCAACCGCGTTGCCCACTCCTTGACCAAGCGGGCCGGTCGTCGCCTCAACCCCCGGTGTATCGCCAAATTCCGGGTGCCCGGGAGTCTTGCTGTGCAGCTGACGGAAATTGCGAATGTCGTCGATCGAAACATCGTAGCCAGCCAAGTGAAGCCATCCGTATAAGAACATGCTTCCGTGACCCGCGGACAGCACAAGCCGATCCCGGTTAATCCAATGAGGATCCTCCGGATAATAACGTAGCGCGTGGCCAAATAGCACGGCCCCGATCTCGGCCATGCCCAGCGGCAATCCGAGATGTCCAGAAGCAGCAGCTTGTACAGCGTCCATCGCCAAGCCGCGCGCTTCTGTCGCGGCCCGAGAAAGCATTTCAGTATTGAGTGCCATAACGGTGAGAAGGTGAAACGCCGGCGAAAGCGCGAATTCGCCAGCAACGTTTAAACTGGAAACTGAAATGGAGAAAGTAGCAACGCCAAAAGACGGGCTCCGGGTTCCGAGTTCCGGATTCCGACCTTGCAGTTCGCGCCGTAAGACCACCGGCGTTTCCAAAGCCCGGAACTCAGAACCCGGGGCCCGGAGTCCGTAACCCAAAAATATTCCTCGCGAGAAAGCCTTGATCGGGTTACATAATCGCCCCTTTTTTGTAGCTATATGGAACCATCACGCCTGCGTCTGGGTTTGCCCTCGGGAAGTCTTCAAGAGACTACCCTGGATCTCTTTGCGAAGGCAGGCTACCAGATCACCGGATTCAGTCGCTCCTATAAACCGGCCATCGACGATCCGGAGATCGAGGTCCGGCTGCTAAGGGCGCAGGAGATCAGCCGCTACGTCGAGCATGGTTACCTCGATTGTGGCATAACCGGCGCCGATTGGATCGAAGAGAATGCTTCCGATGTCGAAGTAGTCGTGCGACTCGAGTACAGCCGAGCGACTTCCAAACCGACTCGATGGGTATTGGCTGTTCCAGAAAATTCGCCTGTCCGGTCGATCACCGATCTAACCGGCAAACGGGTAGCGACCGAAGCGGTCGGTCTGACGAAACGTTTTCTGGAAAGCCGCGGCGTAAAAGCTGAGGTCGAATTCAGTTGGGGATCGACCGAAGTTAAAGTTCCTGAGCTGGTCGATGCCATCGTTGATATCACCGAGACAGGCACTTCCCTCAAAGCAAACAACCTTCGTGTCCTGGAGACCATCGCAGAATCGTACCCCCAGGTGATCGGCAATCGAACTTCGATGAAAGATCCGTGGAAACGCAACAAGCTCGAGCGGCTGGCCCTTCTCCTGCAGGGCGCGCTCAATGCTCGCGATAAAGTCGGACTCAAAATGAATCTCCAGGAAAGCAAGCTGCCCGCTCTGGTAAGACAATTGCCTGCGCTCAGAAATCCCACCGTCTCTCAGCTCGCGCAGCCCGGGTGGGTCGCAATCGAAACGATCATCGATGAAAAGGTGGTCCGCGAAATCATCCCGGAGCTCAAGGCGCTCGGCGCAGAAGGAATTATCGAGTATCCGTTGAATAAAGTCGTTTATTAGCTATCAATTTCCCACCCGATCGCTGGCTCGGTGAATTTTTGGCCAGTGCCGTTTACGAAAGAAATATGGGTTCACTGAAAAAAAGAAGAAAAGCAAAGATCGCAAAACATAAGCGCCGCAAACGTATGAAGGAAAATCGGCACAAGAAGCGTTTGCGATATAAGTCCTAAGCTCGACCTTCTGAGTCGTCTGATGGCCTGTTCTCGCGATAGGGCATTGTTGGAGGCTTTGGCAGCGCGCGTGCACCCGAAGGCGCGCTCACGGATGCCGCGAAAAGCGGCATCCGATATGGGCTTTGCATCGGAGGCAACCAACTCTCTTGTCGGCCGCACGGAGCTTCAAGGAGCCTGTCGAAACGGCCTCTCCTCTTGGATTGGGCCCCGCCCAATCGTCAAGTTTTACTTCAAATCGGACAGGCTCCTTTGCATGCGCAAAATCCGAGTTAGATTGGCTTTATGAACATTCGGAAGCCGGCGCGCATGCTGGTCGTCAGCGTGGGCCTCGGCATTGTTGTGGGTTGTGGAGTTTATGCCGCAACCCCTTCGACGCCAGTCAAGCCTCGTTTCCGCAGCCCTGAAGAGGCGTTCTATTCCGATATCCGTCCGGCAACACCGGACCAAAAGCTTCCGAGGACTCTCGAGAAAAAGGCGGATGCACAGGCCTCATTTATCGAGGGGATTCTGACTGAAGAACAGGGCGACTACGAGCAAGCGCTGAACGCTTATACTCAGTCTCTTGCGCTTGACCCCGGAGGCAACCCTCAGCTTGCCGTTCGCGTCGCACACGAGTTCGTTAAACGTGGCGATGTCGCCCAAGGGATTAACATTCTCAAGGATCTCGCTAAGGTTCGTCCGCGGGAACCGTTGGCCTACCTGAACCTCGCCTATTTCTATTTCAGGCAACTCAACAAGCCGTCCCTGGCGGTGATGTACGCCGAAAAAGCCGTCCAGGTCGACCCGAAGAATCTGGCTGCTTACCAGAGCCTGTTCGAGCTCTACATGACCCAGAAACGAAAAAAAGAAGCTGAGTCGGTCATCACGCGGGCGAAGAAGAACGACAGCAAGAATCCCGCTTATTGGCTCAGCCTTAGTGATCTCGCCATACAGCTCTATCGCAGTGACAATAATTCATTCCCCGCTGCCAAGGCGCCGCTGGTCATACGCCTTCTAGAGAAGGCAACGAGCCTCGCTGGAGATGACGCAAACACCAACCAGCAAATCGCAGACGATTATGTCTTGATTGATCAGGTCAATAGCGCGATCCCGCTCTACCTCAAAACAATTGAGCTAAACAAGAGCAACCCTGAGGTCCGCTACAAACTCGCGGAAAGCTTTGTCAAGGCCGGGCAGCGCGACCAGGCAATTCGTACTCTGGAAGAGATGCTTAAAAGCAACCCGCTCAAGTCCGAGATCTATGAATTTCGGGCACGGCTCTATCTGGAAAATGGGAACAAGGAGCATGCGTTGGCTGACTACGAGCAAGCGATACTCCTCGCTCCGCAAGAGCCGGAGAACTATTTGCATGCAGCAGAACTCGATCTTCAACTGAAACAGAACGACCGCGCAATCGCGACCTTACAAGAGGCACGGCATCGCTTCCCGATTCCACAGATCACTTATGCGCTGGCCGTCGGCCTATCCACGGCAAAACGATACTCCGAGGCGCTTCCAGTCTACGAAGCGGCTCTCCAGGAGGCAAAGTCCGGACAGCAGGAAATCATCGATGGCAATTTTTACTTCAATTATGGGGTTACAGCCGAGCAGGCTGGTCTGGTCGATAAAGCGGCTGGACTCCTGAAAAAGTCGATAGAGCTGGATCCCTCGAAATCTGCCCAAGCCTACAATTATCTCGGCTACATGTGGATCGACCGGAACCTGAACCTGGACGAAGCCGGAACGATGATTAGAAAGGCTCTGGAGATCGAGCCCGACAATGGCGCATACCTCGACAGCCTCGGGTGGTATTACTTTAAGAAAGGCGAATTTTCCAGGGCACTGAACGAGCTGCTGCACGCTGCCGACCGCGTACACCCCGCAGACCCGACGGTATTCGAACATATCGGAGACGCCTACCGATCGCTGGGAAATGTTGGCCAGGCACTTAACTACTGGCAGAAAGCCTTGAAACTCGACCCGCAAAACCAGGGACTGGCCTCGAAAACCGACGAAGCAAAAGCAAAGTACACTGCCAACCCGGTTCCTTCTGCATCGGCTCCATTTTCTTCTCCGAGCCCTTCAAAATCCGCACCCGTTCCGTCACCTTCCCCAACCCCGTCGCAACCCTAAACGATTCCGATGCTCCTGTAGGGAGTCTGGGCGGCACTAGCCCAGGGCGTCAGCCCTGGTTAGACGTCGTGAGGGGCGATCTGGCCTGCAAGGCCATCAGAACTTGGGCGTGCCAATTTTGCTGGCAGTACCGAACCGAAAACCGGCAACTGAAAACCGAAAACTTCTCCTTGTTTCCTCTATTTCCGCCTTCCTCACCGCTTGACATCGCCAGGTTCCTTGCCAAAATTGGGCGAAATGTCCGTCCGTCTCTCAGCTCGACTTACACTGCTCCCGGCACTGATTGCCACCTGATAGGCATCGGCTGCTGCAGGGAGCCATCACCGTGTAATTGTCGAGCGCGCGATTTCGCGCACGAACTTTATGTTCGTACTTCCTAACTTCGCATTTACTAACACTAGCACTCACACTCAATATGATCACTGACCCAAGTCAGAAGTATCGCCCATTTCCTCCGATCGATTTGCCCGACCGCCGTTGGCCGAGCCAGTCGATCACTAAAACTCCAATCTGGTGCAGCGTAGACCTTCGAGACGGCAACCAGTCGCTCCCGGTGCCGATGAACGTTTCGCAGAAGCTGAAGATGTTCGCCGCACTGGTCCGATGTGGCTTCAAAGAGATCGAAATCGGATTCCCTTCCGCTTCGAACACAGAGTTCCAATTCAACCGGCGTCTCATCGAAGAAGATCGCGTTCCTGACGACGTGCGTATCCAGGTGCTTGTTCAAGCACGCGAAGATCTCATTGACCGGACATTCGAATCTCTGCAAGGCGCGCGTAACGTCATCATTCACCTGTACAACTCGACTTCGCCTGCGCAGCGTCGGGTAGTGTTCGGCATGAGCAAAACGGAGATCATTAGAGTAGCAACTCGCGGAGCTGAATGGATTCAGGAGAGATTGCCCACACTCAAAGACTGCAATGTTACTCTCCAATATTCGCCGGAAAGCTTTTCGGCTACAGAGGTCGAGTTTGCCAAGGATGTCTGTGAAGCAGTTATTGACGTTTGGCGACCAACCCCGCAACAGAAGGTGATTTTAAATCTTCCGGATACCGTTGAAGTCGCGATGCCGAACATTTACGCGGATCAAATCGAGTGGATTGATCGGCACATTAAATCACGAGATTCGATTGTACTCAGTGTACACACCCACAACGATCGCGGCACCGGCGTCGCTGCCACGGAGCTGTCGCTCCTGGCCGGAGCTGAGCGGGTAGAAGGCACACTGTTCGGCAACGGTGAACGAACCGGGAATCTGGACATTGTTGTCGTCGCCATGAACCTTTATGCGCATGGCATCGATCCGAACCTCGATTTTTCAGATATCAATTCGCTGATGCACGTTTACGAAGAGTGCACCGGAATGACTATCCCGGCTCGGCAGCCCTATGCGGGTGAGCTCGTGTTCACGGCGTTTAGCGGCTCTCACCAGGACGCTATCAAAAAAGGGTTCGCAGAATGGAAAACGAATGGCGGCGCTCAGCACTGGGATGTGCCGTATCTGACGATCGATCCGCAGGATATCGGGCGTGAATACCGCGAAGTCATCCGCGTCAACAGTCAGAGTGGTAAAGGCGGTATTGCATACCTGCTGGAGAGCGAATTTGGAATCGAGTTGCCGAAAGAGATGCAGCGCGAGTTCGGCCCATTGGCGAATGATGAAGTGGATCGGCTCGGACGCGAGGTTAATGCTTCGGAGCTTCGAGAAATCTTCTGGCGCGAATATGTTGAGCGCAACACTCCCTGGGAGCTGGAAGAATTCCACGCCGATGGTTCCTCCGGCCAATTCCATTGCCGCGCGACTGTCCAACACAATGGAGAACGCCGGTACCTCGCCGGCACAGGGAACGGTCCGATTGCGGCCTTTGTTCAAGCGTTGAACGAGGCGAGCGTTCCAGGTTTCGAAGTTGCCTACTACAGCGAACACGCACTCAGTTCTGGTGCCCAAGCCAGCGCCATTGCTTACATCCAAATCAAACTGGATGAGACAACGACGCGTTGGGGAGCCGGCGTAGATACAAATATCGAGCTTGCCTCGATCCGCGCCGTACTCAGTGCACTGAACCGGTCAACGGATGTCGAAAAATCAGCGGCATCCACCTTCGCTAAAGCTACGGTGGACAAGCCCGCAGTCTCTCACGCACACTAGCACTCCCACTCTTGCTATGACCACTCCACTATCCACCTTCGCTAAAGCTGCGGTGGACAAGCCGGCAGTTTCTCACGCATACTCACCGTAGCACTCACACTCTTGCTATGACCGCTCCGCTCCGTGTCGGCATCATCGGATCAGGCGTTATCAGCGCCGCTTACCTTAGATCGAACTTTCCCCAATTTAAGATCGTCGCTTGCTCGGATATCCGTGAGGAGGTTGCGACAGCTCGTGCAAAGGAATTTGGTATTGAAGCAAATCCGGTTGACGCGCTTCTCAAGGATTCTTCGATTGACGCTATCCTGAATCTGACGTTACCGCAGAGCCATGTTCCGGTCAGTCAGGCCGCAATTGATGCAGGCAAACATGTCTACTCCGAAAAGCCTTTGGGGTTAGCTCGAGAAGAGGCGGAACCGTTCCTGAACGCTGCCAAGGAAAAAGGACTTCGCGTTGGCTGCGCGCCGGACACTTTCCTCGGTGGCGCGCAGCAAACCGCCAGAAAATTGGTCGACGATGGTGCCATTGGCCAGCCGATCGGTGGCACCGCCTTCTTCATGAATGATGGTCCTGAATCCTGGCATCCCGGTCCGGAATTCTTTTATCAACGCGGCGCAGGCCCGGTGTTGGATATGGGCCCCTACTACGTGACATCGCTGGTGAACCTTCTTGGTCCAGTCAAACGAGTCCATTCATTTGGCTCGAAACCTCGAGCAAAACGTGTCATCGGCAGTGGCCCGCGCAAAGGACAGGAGTTTGCCGTTGATGTCCTGACCCACGTCGCCGCGATCCTCGAATTTCACTCAGGGCCGTTGGTTAATTTCGTTTTCAGTTTCGATGTTATCGGACACAACCATCCGCCAATCGAGATCTACGGGACCAAAGGATCTGTCCAGATTCCCGATCCGAATTGGTTCGGAGGCAACGTGCGTCTCACACAATCTGTCGGCCGTTGGGACGACATCGCGCATACCCACAGCTTCGCCGACGCCAACTATCGAGGTATCGGCCTTGCAGATATGGCTGCAGGTATCGCGTCCGGATCGCCGCACCGAGCTTCGGGGGCACTAGCTTTCCATGTCCTGGAGATCCTTCAGGCAATCATCGAACGTGCGGGCGGCGACACAACTTTTGAAATCCGCTCAACATGCGAGCGCCCACGTCCGCTCCACGCGATTCGTCCAGTTGCAGACTTCGAATGAGTGCTAGTGTTGGATTCCGATTTGGTCCTCTGCACTAACACCAGCACTAACACCCCCATGAACCCCTCTCAAATCGCTCTCCAGATTTATACACTTCGCGATTTCATCCAATCCGCAAAAGAGCTTACAGCGACTCTCCAACGAGTACGCGCTATCGGCTATCAAGCTGTTGAGATGATCGGTATCTCCAAAGTTTCACCAGAAGAAATCCGTAGGATCGTTGACGGTGAAGGAATCAAGATCTGTTCAGTGCACGGCCCCTCACAGGCGCTCCTGACCGAGCCGCGCCACGCCCTCGACACGCTGGCACCGCTAGGCACTGATTTGATCGTCTACCCTTTCCCTGGTGAACTGGATCTAGGCGACTCCGCCACCGTGGCCCAATTTATCGAACAACTGCGCAAGAGCTCGGACATGTTCGCCCAGGCCGGCAAACGACTCGCTTATCACAACCACGGGATGGAATTCGCTCGTTACGGCGATGAGATCGTTCTTGAAGCGATCTTTTCCAGCGCACCGGAACTGCACGCGGAATTGGATACCTATTGGATCCAGTTTGGTGGCGGATATCCGATCGCGTGGATCGACAAAATGCACGATCGCCTTCCTACGATTCATCTCAAAGATTACGGATTCAACGCGCGCGAAAATCATCCGGAAATGGCCGAGCTTGGAAACGGTAACCTCGACTTCGCACAAATCATCAAGCACGCTGAAGCCGCCGGCTGCCGCTGGTTCATCGTCGAACAAGACTTCTGCAACCGCGACCCGTTTGAATCCGTTCGAATAAGTTTTGATTTCCTACAGCGCTCCTGAGTTCGGCCCCTCGTCCTCATCCCCTTCCTCGAAATCGGTTGTCCGTTGGTCCGTATACCTTGGACATTGGATAGTTCGTCCTTGGCGCAGGCATGATCAGGTCGGGTTTTTCAATTGCCGGCACTATGGCTTTTGCTGGCATTTATCAAAAAGGCTCGCCAACCCCACCCATCGGTAGTATAAGGGGCAAACCAAACTTAAGATTCTGAGGAGAAAGCCGATCAGTAGCTCAAAGATGTATCGAGGAGCCAGGCGAAAGACGATGCGCGCCGCATGGCGCTTCGCTAAAAATTATTGGACCTCAGAAGAAAAGTGGTCCGCGTGGGCGCTTTTGCTGGCCGTCATCCTCCTGAATCTGGGAAATGTTTACGTAAGCGTTCGAATCAACGAATGGAATAACGCCTTCTACAACGCGCTCCAAGGGTTCAACAGCGCTGAGCTCTTCCCGCAACTCGGTGTTTTCTGTATTCTCGTTGTTTTTGCGATTGGCATGTCCATTTACGCGCTCTACCTGAAGCAGCTCCTTCAGGTTCGCTGGCGTCGATGGTTGACCCGCCGATATCTGGCTAACTGGATTGAGCACCGTGCCTACTATCAATCCCAATTAAAGAATGCTGACGATAATCCCGATCAACGAATCTCGGAAGACCTCGATCAGTTCACAAACTTCGCTCTGAGCCTGTCCGTCGGGATCTTGAGCTCGGTTGTAACCCTTGGCTCATTTCTTTTCATCCTGTGGCGGCTATCAGGATCGGCCGATATTCCACTCGGCAAATGGGGAACGATCCATATCCCGGCGTATCTTCTTTGGGCCGCACTGCTGTATGCCGGAATCGGCACCTGGCTCGCGTTCAAGATCGGTAGACCACTTGTGCCACTGAATGTCGCGCGGCAGCGATCTGAGGCTGATTTCAGGTTCAGCCTCGTTCGGTTCCGCGAGAACGCCGAAAATGTTGCATTCTATGGCGGCGAAGAAGCCGAGCTCGGTGTGTTCCGCAGTCGATTCAGCGGCGTGTTCGACAATTTCCGCAAGATCATGAAGCGGCAAAGAGTTCTGGCGGGGTTCACGCTCGGTTACACACAGGTTGCGTTCGTCTTCCCGCTGGTGGTCGTTTCTCCACGTTATTTTGCGAAGCAGATTGGCTGGGGCGGGCTCATGCAGGTCGTCAACGCTTTTGCGTTCGTCCAGAATTCGTTGTCGTTCCTTGTCAATTCGTACGCCGATATCGCTTCCTGGCAGGCAGCAACTCAGCGGCTCGACGATTTTGAACAGCGCCTGATCGCTATTCACAAGGCCGCGCGTGCACCACAACAGATCGCAATTCGGCGCCAAGGCACAGGCATTTTCCTGAACGGGGTCGATCTGGACTTGCCGGACGGCACGCCGTTACTCCGCGGCATCACGCTTGAACAAGACCCGGGCGAAGCTCTGTTGATCACCGGTCCAAGCGGCTCTGGTAAAAGCACCGTGCTCAGGGCATTGGCAGGTATTTGGCCGTTTGGCCGCGGCGAAATCAAAGTCGCCGAAGGGTCAACTCTTTTCGTTCCGCAACGTCCATACCTTCCGCTTGGCAGCCTCGGCGATGCGCTCCGGTATCCTGGCAACGGCCATTTGGCGCGCGCACACTTAATCGCAGCACTGGAAACGGTCGGGCTCGGCGTGCTCATCGACGAGTTGGACACCGTGGACAATTGGTCTCAGCGCCTCTCGCTCGGTGAACAGCAACGCTTAGCATTCGCTCGGATTCTACTCACAAAACCGGCCTTCCTTTTCATGGACGAATCAACCTCGGCGCTTGATGAACCGTCTGAGGCGAAGCTATTTGCCCTGCTCCGCTCCGACTCCTGGCGTCCGGCCATCGTCAGCGTTGGTCACCGGAGCACCCTGCGCAGTTTCCACGACCAGATCATGGATGTCGTAGCGTTCTCACCACGCCCCGAAGCAGTCGTTTGCAGCATTTTGCTTGGTACCCGCGACTTCTCGGTCGAGCCGATTCTGCCAGAACCGCTGGATGGCGCAGCGGAGACGCCTGCGGCGTAGAAGCGCCGACAGCGTTTCTCCGCGTCCTCTGCGTGAAGTAACAGCCGATGCTCGCTCTGAAGTTCCTGTTGTGGTTGCGTCCACGCCGCGCTGTGACCTTCTGTTCAAGACTCCGATTCTGTTGCCTCTGCTTTCCGGCGAATTCCGTTCAAGTAATCCGCGGAATCTGCCAAATCTGTGGTTCCAAATTCGGTGCTGATCGGTTCTAATTCCGATATGCGCCAAGTTTTGAAACACCCGAATGGCCCTTTGGAAATCAAGCCGCAGGAAAAATCGGTTTGGATCTGCATGTGCGGCCTTTCAAAGAACCAACCCTTCTGCGACGGCTCACACAAAATGACCCGAGACGAAGAAGAAGGAAAAATCTACCAATACGACGACGAGGGCCATCGGACGGAGATTTAAGGAGCGCTAGTGTTAGCGCTCGGTAGGGTTCGCCCAGCACGCCAACGCGGCAAGGGGTTCTCGCCGAATGGTAGCTGCTACCAACTACAAGTTCTGGCCCTAGCCCGTTTGCAACCTTCTCCTCAACCACGCTTTAGCCACTCGCCAGTCGCGTTTCACCGTTCTCGGAGAGATCTGCAATACTTCCGCCGTCTCTTCGACCGTCATACCGGCAAAAAAACGAAGCTCGACGATTCGTGCTTGGATCTCGTCGAGCGCGCCCAGATCCTTGATCGCCTGATTCAAAGAGAGCAACCCGATCGATCTGTGGCCCTTGGCCCAATCAACATCGGCCGGTATTTGAATCGATTCTACCGGTACGAGCATTGAATCGCTGATTCGCTTAGCTGCGTTCCGTTTCCGAGCGAGATCAACCAGAATTTCTCGAATGAGGCGCGCTGCAAACGCGAAAAAATGGGCGCGGTTCTGCCAGTTCACTCGTTTGCCTCGGACCATTTTCAAATAGGCCTCATGGACGAGTTCGGTGGTATCCAGCGGCTGATTTTGCTCGCGCGCTAAAGCACGGCTCGCCAGATCGCGTAGCCGCTGGTACACGCGCTCGGTGAGAGGATCGAGAACCCCGGTATCGCCTTGGCTCCAACGGACCAGCATTTCGGTGATATCACCCGGCTCAGTTGCCTGTGACTTCACGGTGGCTCTGGTACCACCCTCTGGCCGCGACTTCATCCGGGAGCGGATTTTAGAGAGAAGGTGGCGAAAGACGCAATCCAGAAAACATCCCGGAGAATACGGCACTGAGATAGCACTGTGGAAACGTGGTCAACACGGTCTCGTCGCGCGGATTTTTTGAGCTGGGCGCGGTCGTAGGTGCGCGTAAGAGATTCCAACGGCGGCGGCGATCCGGCCACTGCCGGACCCCCACATTGACCTTCGACCAATCCGATCCCAATTAGGCAGTTCGTGCATCGTATGGAATTTCGTGAATTCGCGGCTACTGTCTCCGCATGCTTGCTCGTACTTTCTGTTGCGCGATCGGTCTCCTGTCGGTTGCGCTCATCACTCAAGCCGCAGAATTTCGCGGCGCATGGGTCGCCGCGGTCTACAATCTGAATTTTCCTTCCAGACCGGGGCTACCGGCCGACACGCAGAAGGCTCAAATCCGCAAGATCGTAAGCAACGCAGCAAGGAGTGGGCTTAATGCGTTGATGGTCCAGGTTCGCCCCGAAGCTGATGCCCTCTATTCGTCACACATCGAACCCTGGAGCCGGTTTTTATCCGGGGCGCAAGGAGTGTCTCCCGGCTATGATCCGCTAGATTATTTTATTAGCGAGGCGCGCAAGCAAGGGATCGGCGTGCACGCTTGGCTTAATCCGTACCGGGCTGCCTCGAATAGCTCAGCACCAAGAGCAGCGAACCACGTTTCACATGAACTGAATGGCTCCGTGCACAAAATCGGCACATCACTTTGGCTTGATCCAGGGGATCCGGAGGTGCGCAATCATGTCATCGCAGTCGTGCGCGATATCGTAGCGCGGTATCCGGTCGCAGGTGTGATTGTTGATGATTATTTCTATCCTTATCCTGGTCCCGGTCACCCAAGAGGCACGTTTCCCGACAGCGCCACCTATCGTAAATACGGCAGCGGCCAGGATCTTGGCGATTGGCGTCGCGAAAATGTTAATCGGTTGATCGAGCAACTGCACGAAACGATCAAATCAACGCGTCCCAACATGCTCTTCGGAGTCAGTCCTTTCGGTGTCTATACAAAAGGATCTCCGGGCAATGTGACGGTTGATCTGGATCAATATCATGATCTTTACGCAGACCCGGTAACCTGGCTGAAGCATGGATGGGTCGATTACCTGTCACCGCAACTCTACTGGCGCGATAAAAGCGCGCAGAGCTTTTCGGCTCTGCTCCAGTGGTGGCGGAGCCCGACGATTAACCCACGCGAGATTCCAATCTATCCCAGCATCGCACTGGAACGCCTGGGAAGTCCTTTTCATTGGCCCGCTAGCGAGATCGCGACGCAACTTTCGGTAGAAGCTATCACGAAGCCACGAACCTCCGGCGGGTTCATTCTCTGGAATATCGGGCCACTGATGACTAACACGAAAGGGATCGACAGAGTTATCGCGCGAGCGGATAGAAACGCTGGCAGTGTCGGCACAGCCGTCACCCGGAAATAATCGCGAGGCCAAGACGCAAGAAGAGGGATCGCACGCCAAGACGCAAAGACGCCAAGGTAAGAGTTTTTTTAGTCCGGAAAAGAGCGATACGCTTGTCGGGAATAGATAGCAGATAGCGATTTCGTCTTTGATGGTAGAGCGGCTGCCACGCGCGCTGCACGGCTCAGCAAGCCTCGCCTTACCATTTAGGACGGATCTCCAAAATCTTGGCGTCTTTGCGTCTTGGCGCGAGATCCCTCTTCCTGCGTCTTGGCGTGAGGTCCCTGCCGCGTGACGGATAACGGTTTACGGGTAGTACCTGCGGTTCCCTATCTTGTGCGGGCGACACGATAAATCTCTTCCAACCGATCGATCGACTTATTAAAGTCATGGTTCTCGCGCACCCATTTTGATGCGTTCGACACAATCTGAGGTGCTGGATTTCGGTGAAGCTGTATTAACAACTGCGCGAGCTGCGCGTCATTGCCCGGATCGAAGAGAAAACCTTTTTTACCATCTTCGACAATTTCCAGTGATCCTTCAACTTTCGTCGCTATAACCGGCGTTCCAGCCGCCATTGCTTCGAGCAGGACTAAACCAAACGGTTCGCGTGTTGACGTGAGCACAAAAACGTCCAACGCCCTTATAAGGGAGGGGACGTCGTTTCGAAAACCGAGGAAGTCTACGACGCCGCTTAGCCCTTCAGTTTTCACGAGATCCCGAATTCGTTCTCCTTTCTCTCCCTCCTCGCCGACCAAAAGCAACCGCGCAACTGGGATCTGATGGTATACACGACGAAACGCGCGGATCAGCGTGGGATGATCTTTTTCGCCCCGGAACTCAGCGACCATACCGATCAAGAATGCGTTCTCCGGCAGTTTCAGTTCATGCCGAATTGTCTTGCGATCCGGCAGAGAATCGAACTGTTGAACATTTACCGCCGGCGGAAGCAAGACTACTTTGTTTCGGCTAACCCCATGCTCGTTGACAAACCGTTCCGCCATCGCGCGCGTGATTACTACTAAATAGTCGGGAAGCCAGCGATAGGCTGCGCGATGCTTGATCGGGTTAGTAATGTGGCGTGTCCGAAAGATCGCCGGACGGCGACCTGGCATTCGTCCAGCAATTCCTGCAATCCAGGCGTCTTTTCCACTATGGGCGTGCAAGATATCGACGCGATCCTGATGTACCCAACGCTTCAGCCGCCAAAGAGCTGGCGGCCAAAGACTATTCGGCATTTCCAGGGAGCGATGTCTGAGACCCACTTCCTTCGCTCGCCTCAGAATCTTGCTTTCTGCTGGCGCGATTATTGTAACGGAGTGTCCACGCTTTCCTAAGGCTTCCGCCTCCGCCAACGTTTTTACCTCTTGTCCTCCCAGGTTGAGCGATGATTCGAGGTAATAAATAACCATTTTTGGAACGCCGACAACGCCGTCAATGCCGTCAGCGCGTGCGCCGAGGGCGAAACGGCAATCAACGCTAAGGCTAGGTCGCTGAGAAGTTCGGCACCCCCTTTAGTTTCGTATTCTTCGATTCTCGGCGTTGTCGGCGTTTAGCTATCGATCTGTGAATGAAGCGCGATCCGGTTTCCTTCGCTATCGGCAATGATCGCGCGGAAACCGTAGGGGCGGATCGAATGTTTTGGTATAAGCACTTTTCCACCATTCTTCTCGACAACCGATGAAGCGGCTTCCAATCGACCATCCACATTCAAATAGATCAGCGGCCCGTATTGGGAAGGTTTGTTGTCTTCCATCTGAACCAAACACCCGCTGACACCTCCTTCTCCCGCGTGTGGTAAAACGCCCAACGACATCCCGCCAAAATCTTCTTTCGACAGCTTCGTATCGAAAACAGCCGAATAAAACTGAATCGCCCGATCGAGATCGACCACTGGAATGTCAGTCCAGACAATAGTGTTGCTCATAGTAGGCCTACCTTCGGTAATGCCAACAACGCCGTCAACGCCGATCCCGCCATGGCGTCGCCATGGCGGGACCAGCAATGAAGACCGACGAGGTCCATGAACCGAAAGCCGTAAAAGGGATAACCGAAAACCGGTAACCGCGCGCCGAAAGCGCGCTAGATCTCCCCGACGCGGATACACGCGGCAAACCGCTGAGGTTCCTTCTGGTCCAGCGCAGGGAATTCAGCTTTGCAGGCCTCAATCGCATACGGGCAACGCGGATGAAACGTACAGCCGACAGGCGGATTCATCGGTGACGGAGGATCGCCTTGAAGAATGATCCGTTGTCTTGTGCGTTCACGCTTTGGATCAGGTACCGGAACAGCCGAAACCAATGCTCTTGTGTAAGGATGCAACGGGCGCTCGACCACCTCGACAGCAGGACCAATCTCAACCAGACGACCCAGGTACATCACGGCGATCCGGTCGGAAATATATTTCACAACCGAAATATCATGCGAAATAAAGATCATCGTCAGCTCCATTTCGCGGCACAACCCGAGGATCAGGTTAAGAATTTGAGACTGGATAGATACATCCAGAGCCGACACCGGTTCGTCTGCGATGATTAATTTAGGTTCCGGCGCTAAGGCGCGTGCGATGGCGATTCGTTGACGTTGGCCTCCGGAAAACTCATGCGGATATCGGCGAATGTCTTTCGGTGACAGGCCGACTGTGATCACAAGCCGGATGACTTTTTGTAAGACACCTTTGGCGTCACAATTGGCCCTGGTTTGAATCGACTCTGCCAACGTGTCATAAACCGTCATCCGAGGATTCAGCGACGCGTAGGGATCTTGAAAGACCATCTGAAAATTCACGCGTTCACATCGCACATCGTGTTTGCTGAGCTGCGAAAGATCGCGTCCCTCCAGGATGACGGCGCCTTCGGTAGAAGGAACCAGTTGCATGATTGTGCGCGCTAAAGTCGATTTCCCGCAACCCGATTCGCCAACTAGTCCAAGGATCTCGCCTTTTCGAAGCTGCAGACTGACTCCATCAACCGCTTTGACTCTGCCAATCTCCCGGCGAAAGACAACGCCACGATGAATCGGGAAATGGGTTTTAATGCCGTTCAGCTCCAGAAAAGGCATGATAAGAAGAGATCGAAAAGAAGATCACAAAGGAAGCAAAGATTCTTGATGTTTGTTTTCTTTCTTCTGGATCCTTTGTGAGCTTCTGTTCGTTTTGTCTTTCATTCTTCAGTTCCCGGCGACCTGTCCACCGGCCTGTCCACTGTAGCCTGGGCGAAGGTGGAAGCCTCGGTGATGGTGAATAGCGGCGTTGTTGGGGCGATGCCGCCGTTTAGCTTAATCTCCCCGTCTTGAAATCGTAGACACGCTGTCTGGTGGCTACGTGCTGTCTCCTTGAGTGCGACTTCCGTCTGCCGGCAGCGTTCAACCACATAGCTGCACCGTGGCGCAAACGGACAGGCTTTGATCTCCTGAGTCAAATCAGGGGGTGTTCCAGGAATTGTGAAAAGCGGTTGCCCTTTTTGGTGGAGCGCCGGAATCGAGTGTTGCAACGATGCATTGTATGGATGCATCGGTCGGGCAAAAATCTCTTCGGTATACCCGCTTTCCACGATCCGTCCGGCATACATCACATTTACGCGCTTACAGAATGACGCTACGACGCCGAGGTCATGCGTGATGAAAATAACAGCAAGTCCGAGATGCCTCTGCCGCTGTTTTATCAGTTCAAGGATTTGGGCTTGGACAGTGACGTCGAGCGCTGTGGTCGGTTCATCTGCGATGAGAATTTCCGGATGGCTTATCAACGCCATCGCGATCATGACGCGTTGACGCATTCCACCTGAGAACTGATGCGGATACAGATTGATCCGGCGTCCGGCGTCCTGGATACCCACCTCTTCGAGGCTGGTAATGGCTCTCTTCAACGCCTCGGAGCGCGTCATTTTCTCGTGGACAAGCAATGGCTCGATCAGTTGATCTGCAATTCGCAAATAAGGATTCAGCGAAGTCATCGGATCCTGAAAAATGATCGAGATACGCTTACCCTGCACCCTGCGCAAATGTTCTCTAGAACATTTCAACAGATCGATTTTCCCTAACCGCGCGCTTCCGGACACAATCTTTCCTGGCGGTTGCGGAATCAGGCCCAAGATCGAGTAACAGGTAACCGACTTACCCGAGCCGGACTCACCCACTATTCCCAGCGTCTCCCCTGGATTCAACGCGAACGACACTCCGTCGACGGCGCGCACCACCCCAGCTCGGGTGTAGAAGTAAGCTCGCAAATCCTCAACGCTAAGAAGAGCCATAGGAGAGTGTGAGTGTTAGTCGGTTTTCAGTTTTCAGTTTTCAGTTTTCGGTTGTCGGTTTTCAGTTCTCGGCGTTCCCGGCGTTTTCGGCGATCTCGGCGTTAATCCTTGCTCGACTTGGGATCGAGCGCATCGCGAAGACCGTCGCCCAAGAAATTCAAAGAAAAGAGCGTCAGGGAAAAGAAAAGGCCGGGAAAGACCAGCAACCAAAGCGATGTCTGCATTGTCCGAGATCCCTCGTCGATCAGTACTCCCCAGGAACTGAGGGGCGGCTGTACTCCGAGTCCGAGGAAACTGAGCAACGCTTCGAGCAGCATGACATTTGGGACCGTCAGCGTTGCGTAGATGATAATAGAGCTCATCACATTGGGAATAAGATGACGGAACAAAATCCGGTGGTTCGGCAAACCGAGCGAGATAGCTGCTTCGACGAATTCCCGATGTTTGAGGGAAATGACCTGGCCGCGGACAATTCGTGCCATATTGAGCCATTCGACACAGCCGATAGCTACGAACAATAACACGAAATTCTTGCCAAAGATCACCATCAGCAGAATGACAATCACTGTGAATGGAAGCGCATAAAGGAAATCGGCGAAACGCATCATTACATCGTCCGTTTTCCCTCCGGCAAAGCCTGCAATCGAGCCCCAGACAACGCCGATCAATACCGAAACCAGCGTCGCTGCAAACCCGACTGCCAAAGAAATCTGTCCCCCGACCAAAACTCGAGTCAAAAGATCTCTGCCCAAAGGATCGGATCCGAACAGATGTCTCTGAGAAGCGAGTTGATAAGACATCTTACCGTCTTGAAAAGGCGAACCACCCACGATCTGTTTCACAATTCTGCTACGTTCGGACGGAGACTTATCGATGAATTGGCCTTCAAGGCTGGTCAAAGAAATGAAATCTTTTTTGGGTTCGGCGTCGGCGCGCGATTCGGTGCGTGAGAAGATCGGTTCCAGCGGTGCGCTCGCCTTCAACGAAAGCTGAGTCTGCTCGTAAGTGTACCCAGTAAAAAAAGGGCCGACCAAGCAAACCAAGGCGATCCCACAAAATACGCATAGGCCGAGAATAGCACCGTGATTCTTGCAAAGCCGAAACCATGCGTCTTTCCAGAGCGAAGTACCGCGTGCCGCGACCAGCGATTCATTTTCGATATTCAGCGCTACAGACATGCGATTACGTCGCCGCCATTATGCCGGCGTTCATCTTGACCGCGGATCGAGCAACGCCTGCAAGATGTCAGACGCGAGGTTAAACAGAACAATCAGGACTCCGAAAAATACGACCGTTGCCATAACCAGTGAATAGTCCCGGTTAAATACCGATTTAACGAACTCCTGGCCCAAGCCAGGCACATTAAAGACTTTCTCCACCACAAAAGAGCCGCTGATCAGGCCGGCAAACGCTGGTCCAAGAAAAGCGACCACCGGCAACAGCCCTCCGCGCATAGCATGCTTGAAGATGATCACATGATCGGGAAGGCCTTTAGCTCTAGCTGTGCGGATAAAGTCCTGGCTCAGCACTTCGAGCATGCCGCCTCGGGTTAATCGGGCGATATAGGCGGAATAGAAAAGCCCAAGTGTAACTGCGGGCATGACCATCGGGTGAAACACAACGTAGTTGAGCCCGTGCCACCCGCTTACAGGTGCGAGCTTAAACACGAGGCCGAACAACATGGCGAGAATCGGGCCCATCACGAATGTTGGCAGACAGATCCCGAGCATCGCTATCGACATCGGGATGTAGTCCAGCAACTTGTTCTTGTTGACCGCTGCCACGACTCCCGCCGTCACGCCGACGATAATCGCTATGCAGAACGCCAGAGATCCTATCGCGAGCGAGATCGGGAACGTCCGGGCGATGACGTCGCCAGAACTCTCTCCCACGTAGGATGTGCTCGGGGGAAAATCGAAGCGAGCAAATCGCCAAAGATAGTTCAGATATTGCTCCCAGAGCGGTTTATCGAACCCATAGTACGCATTCAGTTGGGCAGTTACTTCAGGATCTAATTGGCGCTCACCGGTAAACGGCCCGCCAGGAATAGCCTTAGTAATAAAGAAAGTTACCGTGAACAGAACAAAGACTACCGGAATGAGCTGCAGCAATCGGCCAACTATGATCTTGATCATCGAGAGTGTGAGTTTGAGTGCGAGTGTGGGTGCGTTGCTGAACTCGAGAGACGCTGCGAGATTCTCACACTAACACTCACACTCAAACTCATTTCGTCCCCTCCGGCGATGCCTCGAGATCGATGAATTTATAATTGTGATTGTCGAGTGCGAGCGGGTACCAGTTCTTTACGGAGGGCTGCAACAGATAGAAGTTGGTATACCAGTACAGCAACACGATCGGCGGTTCGTTTAGGAACAAATCTTCCGCCTCATGCAAAATATCGAATCGCGCCTTGGGGTCGCCGGTTCGAGCGGCGAGCGAGATCAATTGGTCGTATTCTGGATTGCTCCAATGCGTGTTATTGTTACCGTTGCCAGTGGTCCAGATGTTCAGAAAGGTTACCGGATCCATATAGTCGCCAATCCACCCGTATCGGCAAATATCGAAATCGATCTTGTTCATCGTATCTTGAAAGACCTTCCACTCCTGGTTTTCCAAGCCGATATCGATGTTGAGTTCAGATTTCCACATCTGCTGAATGGCTTCCGCAACAGTCCGATGGGCTTCCATTGTGTTAAATAGAACAGACAATTTTGGAAACCCTTTGCCATTAGGATAGCCGGCTTCGGCCAGCAGTTGGCGCGCTTTGTCAGGATTGTAGCGAATCTTATTAAGGATTTGGTAATCACCCATTCCCGGCGGCGTGAACCCGGTGGCTGGTTTCTGCCCAGCGCGGAGGACATTCTTGACCAGCGCCTCCCGATCGATTGCCAGATTCAGCGCCAGACGAACCTTCGGATTATCGAGCGGCTTCCGCTCCACATTCAGGCGATAAAAATAAACGCCGTTATACGGATCAATTCGGATAAGTTGGGGGAACTTCGTTCGATAGTAGGTGACTTTGTCGAGTGGAACTTCCAAGGTCTTATGAAGTTGGCCCGCTTGGAATGCTCTCTCCGCGGTATCGAGGTTTTCGATCGAATAGAAATTAATCCCGTTGAGCTTCACGTTGGCAGCATCCCAATAAAGAGGGTTTCGTACCATTTCGATTACGTCGTTCGGATACCATGACTTCAGGATGAACGGACCGTTGCCGACGAAGTTGACAACCTTTGTCCATTTAGTGTCCCGCTCGTCCATTCGACCAAATTTCAAAATTGTCTTTGGATGCACCGGGAACCAGGAAGAATGGCGCACCAGCGAAAGCAGGTACGGCGTAGGCCCCACAAATTCGAGCCTCAAAAGATGGTCGTCCAAAGCCTTCACTCCGACCTTATCGAAATCCTTAATCTTGCCGCGGTAATAGTCCTCGGCCCCTTTCAGGACAAAGAGATACTCCGCAAACGGAGCTCCAAAAGATGCGGTTAGAAGTCGTTTATACGAAAAAGCAAAATCGTGTGCCGTGACAGGGTCGCCATTCGACCATTTCCTGTCTTCGCCGATATGAAACGTCCAGACTGAAAAATCGTCGTTATGCTCCCATCGATCCGCCATTCCGGGTACACAATCAGAGGAACTTTTCAACCCCTCGCCAACAAGACCCTCGATCAGGGCCATAATGGTGTGATGCTCCGGCACACCTTGAGCAAGTTGAGGGTCCAACGTGCGTGGTTCCGTCCCTTCATGGAGCATCAAAACTTTGTGCCTGTTCGCCTCCTGAATCGTGAGGCTATCTGCGGGCCCTGCCAAGAGACCGCTGGCGAAACCGAAGAGACTCGCAACCAACAAGGGGGCCAATCCACCGAGCCGTTCCATAATGAGTGTACGAGCTTCCAAGCAGAGTGGGCGTTGGTCAACCCCAGAGTACGGTTAACCCCAGAGTACGGCCGTTCTGTATCGCTTAGCGGCAACCTGTCCTCCGAAGCCTTGGCGAAGGAGGAAGCCGCGACTCTAGTACAGCCTAGAGGCCCTAGGAATGGCGAATAACAGAGCGACGCGCGCTGAAGGCGCGCTTCAATCCATGGCGGCGCCTGAGCCGCACCGTCTGCGCGGCGCCGTTAATCGACGTCTACCGGGCCAACGCTGTTCTCGCTGTATGCCGCATTCATCTGCCGCGCCCCCTACTGGATCCCGATATGTTTCAAAAACGGATCGATCGATTGTTTCCGGCCAAGGAATTTCTCGATCGAAATCGTGATATCCCGCGAATTCCCCTGCGCGTAAATTTCATCACGCAGCTTGCGCCCCACTTTTTCATCCAAAAATCCGCCAGGCGCTTGTTGAAAGACCGAGGCCATGTCCGCAGCAATTGCGTCTGCCCAGGCATAGCCATAGTACCCAGCGTCGTAGTCGCCCATGATGTGCCCGAAACTGGCGACCGCCGCCGTTGACGGGTCCGGCGGCAAAAAGATTTCACCCGTAACGCCATTACAAAAGTCGTTGAGACGGTTCAACTGGTCGTCGCTCAGCCCTGAGTGCAACCTCAGGTCTACCATCGCTAAACCGAGCTGGCGCCGATAGTAAAAAGCTTTGGTCGCAAGTTCCGCCGCCTTCAACTTGGAGAGGACTTCTTCAGGAATTTTCTTGGTGGAATCTCGATAGTCGGCCGCAAAACCATCGAGTACCTTTTTGTCCCAGGAGAAATACTCGAGCATCTGCGACGGTGCCTCCACGAAATCTTGAGGGACGTTCGTTCCCGAGAAT
Source organism: bacterium (assembly GCA_046727075.1). Taxonomy (GTDB): domain Bacteria; phylum Verrucomicrobiota; class Verrucomicrobiia; order Chthoniobacterales; family JAFAMB01; genus JBKPBY01. The sequence goes on from JBKPBY010000192.1 coordinate 28,576, forward strand.
CTGACATATTTCGCTTGAGTCAAAATCGCGTGCATCGCATGCCCGAACTCGTGGAAAATCGTTGTCACATGCTGATGCGTCAAAAGCGAGGGATGATCCCCGGATGGGGTCGGGAAATTGCAGAGCAGCGATGTCGTGGGCCGCTGATATCTGCCATTCTCAAGACGCTTTCCGTCGATCAGCGAAAAATTCGCAAAATGATTAAACTTCCCGGGACGCGGAAACATGTCCATGTAAAGCAACCCCAGCGGTGCGCCCGACTGTGCATCGATCACAGCGTAAAGCTTCAAATCGCCCACATATTTGGATGGAGCATCAATCTCCCGGATCTGAATTCCAAAGATTCGTTGATAAACATTGAATATCCCTTGTAGCACTTTCTCGAACGGGAAATAAACCCGTAGAGCCTCGGCATCGATGTTGTACTTCTGCCGCCGTAGTTGCTCTGCGCAGTAACGCCAGTCCCAGATATTGACATCCGGCGTTTCGCTCCCCTTGGAAGCAACATTGATCTCTCTCATCGCGTCCTTTTCCGCGTCGAATTTCGGCTGCAAGCCGGTTTTAATCTTTTCGACAAAATCGAGCGCTGCAGTTCCGCTCTTCGCCATTCTCGGCTCCGTTTTGTAGTCCGCCCACGTTTTGTATCCGAGCTTCTGAGCGATCGTTGTTCGCAGCTGGATAGCCTGCTTCAAGAGATCCAGATTCTTGTCGCGAGCCCGATTGTCGCGAACGAGATAGAGCTTCTTGCGAGTCGCTTCGCTCGCCGCATTGTCCATGATTCCCTCAACCTGGAACGTCACGTTCGCGTTGACCTCGTACTGGTCCCCGACCTTTTTGTAGCCATCGAGAACCGACTGCGGCACGCCTTCGAGTTCTTCCTTGGTAAACAGTACCGGTGCGTCGGCGTTGTTGATGTTAACCTGGAACTGTGTCTCGGTCTTGCTCAGTTCCTTGCGAAGATTCTCGACTTCCTTCTGCTGATCCTCCGGGAGATCAAGTCCAGCTCGTCGATAGTCTCTCAGAATTTCATCGAACAGCCGCTGATCTTCTCCCTGCAGCTTCGGATTTGTCGCGGCAAATGCTTTGATCGTTTTGTAGACGTCCTTGCGATAATCTAGTCCGACCTTCCATTCACCAAATTTGTCGACTCCCTTTACGGCAGCTTCGCGCACTTTCGGGTCAGGATGCGCTTGCTTTAGAACTTCGATGCGGTTCTGGACATTCGCGAGATCGAACTTCAGATCGTCCATCGCCCGAATGGTGTTGCGAAAGGTCACCTTTTTTGGATCGAGCGCGCCAATGACATCGAGCGCCTTGTTGGCAGCTCGAATCGCCGCGTCAGCACTCTTCTCAACATCTTCCGGCGTGTTCTCCCACTTTATTAACGAAAGAGTAGTACCAAATTTCGTGGCGCTTTTCTGCAGGTCGGCAAAACTGAGCTTCTTGACATCGGACTGAGTTTCGGTAGCACCCGCACTCGTACCAACACAAAGCGCGCTCAACAGAAGGCAAAGGGGGAGTCTCATAATTGTTAGAAGTCGCGAATATGGCCGAGGGGGCTTTGCATGGCAAGCGAGGGGGACGGCTTGCGGGTTCGGGTTTCGGGTTCCGAGTTTTGGGTCCCGACGATG
>JBKPBY010000193.1:0-9436 GCA_046727075.1 bacterium
GCCTGCCCTGGTTCATGCGGCCACGGTTTCCACCGGACGCTCAAATCGAGGACGTCCGTCGACGAATGGCGCGCTTCGCGCATCTCATTCCGCACCCACCGCGCGGAACCGAGGTGATCCCAGTCGACGCGGGCGGTGTCAGAGCCGAGTGGATCACGACGCCCCGCTCGCTCGACAATCGATGCGTTCTGCACTTGCACGGCGGTGCTTATGTATTCGGTTTTCCGGCGCTGTTCCGCGATTTTACCTGCCGCCCGCGCTGCTGGCACGCGCCGACGAGGTGATCGAATGAGAGGCTCGCCGCACTTCCGCAATGGGTCAAACTCGGTCATTCCAGGCTGTGTACGGCACGTCCGATAATCCCCCGAAAGCGGAAGTTCCACGCGGACCTGGGCAGGTCAGGAACGTGCCAAGAACGGACTCATGCACTGCAGCAACCGACGTTTTCAGATTGCAGTATCGTCGTAGGGACGCGAATTACTTCTCACCCCCGCACACATCAATGCATGCAACGCGACGGTTCGCTAGCACATGCGGGTTGCCCTTGTGCCGTGCTCGGAGGCTTCTGGTCAGGGGGAATAGACAGCTCCACGGCGGTGGGCACGGGGCGCTGTTCGACCGCGACTGGTTTTGGGCGCATTGCGGCGCGATACAGGTTGGGTTCGATCCTCGCGGTGATGTCCCCGAAGCGCGCGCGGTAGACCTCTAGGTTCTCCATGACGCGTTGGACGTAGTTGCGCGTCTCGGCGAATGGAATGCGCTCAACCCAATCGACGGCGTCGATCTTGGGATGGCGCGGATCGCCATGCTGCGCCACCCATTGCTCGACCCGGCCGCGGCCCGCATTGTAGCCGGCAAAGGTCAAGATGAAGGAGCCCCCGTAGTCCTTTAGCAGAGCAGAGACTTCGGCGGCGCCCATCTGCGTATTGTAGACCCGGTCGGACTTGAGACGCTCCCAATCATAGGCCACGCCGAACCGCCGGGCAGTGTCGCGCCCGGCCCCTGGCGTGACCTGCATCAGCCCGACCGCCTTGGCCGATGACATGTCGCCCTGATCGAAGCCGCTTTCCGTGCGCACGATCGCATAGACGACGCTCCGATTGAGTTGAGAACCGAGCGGCTTATAGTTCGGCACGCCGATGTCTGGAAACGCGTACACGTCCATCGGCAAACCTCTCGCCAGCGCCGTCTTGCCGACGAGCAGCATCGCCTGGGCATCGTTGTAGCGAGCAGTGAGCTTGCCGAGCGCCGCGATCACGGCGGAGTCGCTGCTCTCTTCAGCGAGGTCGGACACGAACGAGAGGGCGAAGTCGCCCTCGCCAATCTCGTACAGAATATCCGCAGCATGCAGCAGTTCGGTCGCGTTGGCGTCCGCCGGTACCGGCGGCGAACGCAACAGCACGAAGTCTTCGAGGCCAAGCCGGGCGCGTGCCAACTGGCCATAATAGGCAGTAGGATAGCGGGCAGCGGCCTCGTATTGCGCGTGCATTTCCTCAAGCTGGCCGGTCGCCTCGGCGGCGCGGCCCCGCCAGTAGGCGGCACGCGCAAGCGTAATCGGATCGATCATGCCGTCATCGACGTGGGCGAAATGCCTGAGCGCCGTTGCTGGATCGGCGAGAAAGCGCAGTGCGATCCAGCCGGCCATGAACTGGAACTCGGCACGGTAATAGGGATTGGCCGGAGATGCGGAGTCGCGCACCACCTGATAGGCGGTTGCTGCATCGCCGAGGTCGATAAGCTTGCGCGCCAACGCGCGACGCTCGCGCCACCATTCGTCGGTGTCTTGACGCTGCAAATCCTCTTGCGACGCGGCAAGCGTCAGTTTGACCGCAGCCGCAATGTCCTCTTTGGGCGTCACGATGCGTCCGTGAAGATTTGAGCCGGGCGTGTCGTTGCGCAGCAGCCAGTGCAAGCGGCACAATGCGTAGCCCAAATCCTTGCGCGCGTCGGCGCGGACCGCATTGAGCAGCGCCCCGCCCTTGGCGGATTTCGCCTCGGCGGCGGTGCACGCCTTGACGATCGCGACTTGATCGTCGCCAACGCGTTTCGCGGCGCGCATCGCAGCACCAAAATCCTTGGCGCCAATGCGCCGGTCCATCCGCGCCACGTGGTCCGCGCGGGTCAGCACGTCCGGGAACGCGGCGAGCACTTCGGTTTCCAGTTCTGCCGACAATTGCGCCGAATGCCACACCGCGCGAACCTCGCTCTCGGCGTCAGCGCGATCGCCCTCTCGCCTTTCGACGCGCGCGAGCGCAAGCCGGCCGATCGCTCCGGTCGGTGCCTCGCCAACGAAGCGCCGCACCGTGGTGCCGTCGTGCCGCTCCCGCCACAACCTCAGCTCCGCGCGCCGGCGTAGCAGCGGCATACTCGGCCAATCGGGATTGGCGCGCATGAAGGCGACGTAGCGGTCGAAACCGGCTTCACTGTGGAGTTGACGCAGCAGTGCCCATTCGACGAGCTTTGCCGCCACAGGATCGCCGATCGATGCGGCGAGCGCCGTTGCGTCCTTGGGCTTGCCTCGGCGCACCAGCTCGATCGCTTGCTTCACCGCGGCAAGATCCGGCGGCAGCGGCGCCGCCGCATCCCTATCCGCCGGTTGCTCAATCACGTGCTTGTGGTGCTCAACCTCGACCGCCTTCTTCCGGTGCGGCGGCACGCGCTTGTGGTGCACCACCTCACCTTCTTCCGGTCCTGGGACACGGGCTTGTGGCGAGCAGCGGAAAACGCTTCGGCCGTGCCGACCGCAGCCAGGACTGAAGCGACCAGCCAGACCAGAGCTCGCCGGTGCATACCTTCGAATGTGACAATTCGATTTTTGGTCGAAATCGGTTCACGTCAGTTAGATCGATGGAGACTTACAGTTGGGTGCCCGCGTTTTAATGTACGGCAGCCATTCAATGACGAAAGTTCCGTCAGTGAGCTCACAGGACCGGACCGATACTTGATTGCCTGGAATGCTCGATAGGGCCACGTTGACAGCCTCGCACAAGTGTCGGCGCTTTCTTGCGGACCGAAAGTGAGTGCCGTTGAACAGGTCTATGGTATCGAACAGTATCGCGAACGCTTCGGGAACTTTGAAAAGCTCGCGGTCCGAGTACCTCGCCGCCTGTCTTACGAATATCATTGCGGTTTCCGCAATGTCGCCCACGTCAGCGCTCCGATCGTCGTAGGCACGGTTCCCGACTCGCGTAGCCTCCAACCGTATCATCCCTCTCATCGGGTTCTGTGATATAATTACCACACAGATTGAAAAAGGGGCGGTCCCAGATACTCCAGCCGAGATTCATTTTCGGCGCCCTAAATTCCGAAGCTATCCCCCCTTCGTTGCTCGCCTGCCCCGACTAACGGACCGCGCTGAACCACCATGCGAGTCAGTCCGCGCTGCTCAGCGCCGAACCACTGGAAGTGCCGAGAACCCGGGCGCCATTTAACCAGCACGTCTCCAAAGTCACCCAACTGCCACCAAGGTTCAACTCGACACCGGAACCTCGAAAGGGGGATGGGCATTAAAGGACACCAACGGCTCGCTCACCAGAGGTGGTGATGTCGGAACCAGTGTATCAGCGTAAACCGCCTCTCAGCGACCCAACTGCCAGTACCATCGCGGTCATTTCTGCGCAGCTTCGCACCAGCTCAGCGAGCGGGAAAAAGGCCGTTCGGCAGCCCTGCTATCGGGGGTGGCGATACGTCCTCGCAACTGCCGGGATGGGCATACTGCTGCTCGGTCTTACGGCCCAATATGGTAATAGCGCGGAATGGGCACAGAAGCACCGAGCAATCAAGCCGGACAAAGCATCCACGCCCCAACTTGAGCCGCTCAAGGTGCCCGATGCGCAGCTCGAACCCGTTGCCTGGAGCGCACTTGAGGGGTGGACAGCGGATGATCACAGTTTAGCTTTCACGAGTTTTCTCGCGAGCTGCCGGCCTCTGATCCGAAGCAATCCGGCCGCGCTCGAGACGCGGCCTATGTATTTCGCCCTGAAACATGCGTGCCGCAGGGCTTTGGATGCCGGCCGCCTTGCGAGAGATCAGGCACGGCTCTTTTTCGAACGCCACTTTCGCCCTATGCGTATAGCCAAGCTGGGTGATAGCGCCGGATTGCTGACCGGTTACTACGAGCCAATCGTCGACGGCTCGCGGTTCCCCACCCCTATCTTCAAAGTTCCAATCTATCGACGGCCGCCGGACTTGGTGCCGCCGCTAAATAGCACCGGTCTCGGCTTTCCCAATAAAGGACAGTCCCTGCGGCGGACGAGCAACGGCGAACTCGTACCCTACTACGATCGCGGCGAGATCCTCGACGGCGCCCTCGACGGCCAGCATCTTGAGATCTGCTGGATCAAGGATCCGGCCGATGCCCTGGTGATCCAGATCGAGGGATCGGCACGCGTGCGTCTGGAGGATGGAACCATTCTACGCATCAACTACGATGCGCATAACGGGTACCCGTTCGTGCCGATCAGCCGCATCCTCATGGAGCGGGACATCATCCCGCGTCAGGAGATGTCCCAGGAGCATATTCGTGAGTGGATCCGTAGCAATCCAGAGAACGCAGAGGCGCTGTGGCGCCAAAACCGATCCTTTGTGTTCTTCCGGATCGTCGGTTTGTCCGATGAACGGGAGGCGGTCGGCGCCCAGGGCATAGCGCTTACGCCGGGACGCTCAATTGCCATCGACGGAACGCTGCATGTCTATGGTACGCCGTTTTTCCTTCAAGCCGGCCCGTCACTCACGACCGGGAACCAATCCGTCAGGTTTGATCGCCTCATGATTGCTCAGGACACCGGCTCAGCCATTGTCGGTCCCGCGCGCGCGGATGTTTTCTGGGGAGCTGGCAAAGAAGCGGGACGCCTCGCTAGCGGCCTCCATCATCGTGTTACCTTCACTATGCTAGTGCCCCGGGAAATTGACCCCGTGGCATCTGGCGCGCGTATGCCACTTCCCCCGATAAAGCCGCCACTCACCGTCGAAATCAGCGGGCTTCGTTTGCCATCCGGGCAAGCCGATGAGTTCGGGAGAAATCTTCGCCCTCGATCTAATCAGCAAAGCGGATGTTCCGGGACAAGCGAACCCGGTCGAACCCTCCCGTTTGTGCGCATCGGGCTGAACCGTCCCGCTCGATCTGCCAATCGCGCCGCTGCCGCCGATTGCAGCCCGCGTGCGAAGGCGGTTCAAATCAAGGAGGCCGCCAAGCATGTCTTCTCGGTCCTCGCTTCTAGCACGCAACGAAAGCCCTTAGTTGCCTGGCGCCGGGCGAACTAACCTCAAGCTTGCGTGATGTGGTACCCGCTGCGTTGGCCCCGCGCGAGGAGAGTGAATCGGGCAGAGTTAGCTGGGACAGCGGCAATGTCCGAGTTGGGTCGATGCTGTTGAAAAGGATTTTGAGGGGGTCTCTGAGCGATATCGTTTCAAAGCGACGGCCAACAGCGCAATTTCGATCCAGAGAGTTGGCTCCGCCGATTGGATTGTTGCGCCTTAGTCGCGAGTCACCGACTTTTTCAATAGCGGTCAAAACCGGCCCTCGGACGCCATACACAGGACTTCCGCTTGGCCGCCGTTAGCGGAATTTCAAGGGCCGGCGGGGAACGTCTCAGTCGTGCCAGTAGCGGACTCATGCACCGCAGCAAATTGCATCCCTATTCAATCACCTCGTCAGCGCGGGCTAGAAGCGCTGGTGGCATGATGATGCCAAGCGCCTTTGCGGCTCGACGCCGAGCCCGACCAGGTCTGTGACGAGCTCGGATAGCCGTCCCATCTCGCCATCGGCAAAGCGGTACTCGATGGCGACATTCTCGCCAACGCGGTAGCCGAGGCTCCGCAGGCCCTCTTCGAACGCCTTCATGAGATGGCGCCAAGCTGTTTTTCTTGCCCAAATATTCACCGGACCTGAACCCCATCGAACAGGCCTTTGCCAAGCTCAAGCACCTGCTCCGAAAATGCGCCGCACGCACCGTGGAAGCAATCTGCGCAGCAATTGGCCAGCTGCTCCAAACCTTCACTCCGCCGGAATGCGCCAACTATTTCGAAAACGCAGGATACGTGCAAACCTGATATCATCCCGCTTTAGCCCACGGGACCGCAATGCCCAGTTCAGTTGGTTTCGAATATTACTTCTTTTGGTCGCCGCTTACCCAAACGATCAGGTTCTCTGCTCGTCATCAAGATAGGCGAATTCGATGTGCTGTAAGTCGTGCGGCACTTGAAGACTTGGCTGGATCGCTGATGCCTCTGCGCCCAGCCGATCTTGAGCGAGTGTTTGAGCAATACCGTCCAGAAATCGAGCGCATACTGACCAACAAAATACTCGCAGGTCACTTCCAACACGACGGCAGTGTTCTAATCCGAACGGTCGATCTCAATGAGTGACCGTGGCATGGCTGCGTTCCTATGCCACTGGCTACCGCTGCCCGTCTGCGCCCTCTCCGTGTCCCCGCGCGTACGCTGGCGTGTCCTGCCATCCGCGATCTCCCCGTAAAAATTCTTCCTGCATCCTACAAAGTTCGGCCATCGAACGGGTCTCGTCTTGCGCGATTTCCCGGAACGGTTTTGAGCCGGTGCAGACATCGTCTCGCGCAATCTCATCGGCTGCAAACGCACTCGCGGAAAGTAATAGCATCGTCGCGGCTGCGGCGGAGGCCAGGTGATGGCGCGGCCACTCATACGCGCCCCAGAGTTCGTCCTTTATCGGTTCGGTGGCTTGCGCTAAATCCTGCCACTGTTTCGCGAGCCGTAACCATCGCTCTTTGTAATCGGGCCGTTCTATCGTGTTTGCCATTTCGGCGTAGAACTCGGCTTGACATCGCGCATGATTCGCGGCCACACGGCCAAAATCAGGTTGACCTACTCACCGCCCCCGAGGCAACTCGTATGCGCCCCGAAGGCCCTCCAACGGCTCGGCCAATTCCATCCACATTCGAGCAAAGCGAAGGGTCTCGGCTTGTTTTTCGGGGTCATTCATGCACTCGGCCAGGGACAGACACTCAAATGCCTTGGCCCGATATTCAATGGCTGCGGCTTTCATAGGGAACCTCCGTCGCCAAAGTCCCCGTCCTTTGCCGCTCAACCCGGAATACCGTTTTTTCGTTCCCTAATGGCCAAGCCGATTCAGGAGATCAGCAATCCTCGGCGGAAGGGATTCATTTCCCACTTCGCGATACAGTTTGCGGCCTTCATTGCCGGCACAAATCCTTAGTGCCCGAGCAATCCGCCGTTCCGCATCATCGGCTCTTATTGTCCATTCAGGAAACGCAGAACGCTCCCACCAATTCGGTTGCTGCATGGCGCACAATCCCGGCCTCAAGAGGGATGCGCCAAGCGAATTTTGGTCCCTGAAAATGGTTCCCTACTTTCCAGAAGAGAAGGTATGCCGGATTGAAGGACGTGGAGTGAAAAATTGAACGTCGGGGGCAGTCGCCTTTGACAGCGGTTCCGGGGGTTCGGCTTTCTTGGGTGTCTCGGAAGGTCTAAGGGATCAGGTTTCGACTTGGTTGTACCGACCGCATTCCCGGCAACGCACAGTCAAACCATGAATTTCCTCATCGTTGGCAATCACAAGCAGGCTCTCGCATTCACCGCAGAGGTATCGGTTGGTGTTCGGAGTCACAGTTATCGGGGGAGGGGCCGAGGTGACGTATCCGGTGCTCGGCGGCCTGATGACACGGAGTTTGAGGGTCCGTGGCTCCCAGTCCACGGCACGCCTACGCAACCCGCAAGGGTAAGCTCCTACTTGTGCTTCGTCAGTTGGGTTCGAGTACCGGGAGGATCGAGCAACGCATCCCCGGCTGTCCCTTGTCGGTTGGGAGCCTGTTGGGCCAGCCGTAACCAACCTCGGGCAAGTTCCAAAAGCGATACCTTTCGAGCGGGATCCAAACTCCGGTCAGCGGCTTGCACGCACTCGTCGGCCAACGCTCGATACTCATCCCCCGACATGACCCGTTCCCGCAGAACTGTAGCCGGTGTCAAGCCCCAACCCGAATTTTGTACCCGGAATTCAGGCAAGCCGAGTCCGTTCTTGGGGTCCGGGGGAAAATAGGGAGGCGGTGTGACTTTTGTGCCGCATTGGTGCTCTGGCCTTTTCGAATGAAGGGGAGAGGGCGTTTCGTGAGGGGCCGAGCAGTCTTCGTCCTTAACTGACGAGCGCGGCCCACCCGCGCCCCCGACCCTGGCAACGTGAAACACTTGTGGAAGGCATCACGCGCAATCGAACGACTGTTCGAACTTGAGCCGCTCATCCTTCGCCGTGACGCCAGTGGCCCCAACGCGGGCGGGAATGGCCCCAATTTGGACGATAGGATTCACCGTATCCATACGGAATACGATGACCCCAATATGGAGCGACCCCATATACGTCCGCCGTAACCGGAGCACAGGACGCTCTCCAGCCACAGCCCCAATACCCGCACCTCCATACTGTTGGGCAGCCCGACTCAACAATAACCCGGCGTTCTGGCACGACGATAACCCGGCGTTCTGGCACGACAACGACAGCAGGTGGGGCTACTCCGATAGCGGGCGGAGCCTCACTAACCGGCGGTGGCGGAGCTTCTGCGGCAGGCGGCGGTGTCGTGTAGAGGTCGGCGGCATTAGCTGTGGTCAGAATTGCCCCTCCGGCGATCACGGCGGTTACAGTCGCAATCATGGACCGCATACTATTCCTCCTCTTATGATGTTTCTAAGCTTCTCGTGACGATTTCTAGCTGAACGCGGAATGAACGCCATTGAGTACTGCGCCAAGAAGCCGCACCAAGCTGCTACAATTCAGGCTTTGGACAGGCCATTCCGGGAGACTGGTAGCGAGATCCTGCCTGGGCCGTCATTTCGTCTGTGCGTCTGTGCCGAGGGCTATTCCAGCCTCCATCGACTGCACATCGCGTCAAATTCGCGGCAACGCAGCACTTTCCAAGTGCGGACAGGAAAGAGACCTTGATGCGCTCGCGAGAATCATCTGCATTGAAGGGGCGGTCCCAGTCGTTGCGGACGGGGATCGAAGGCCCTGGTGTGCTAATACATCTCAACTAGAACAGAGTTCATGCAACTATGAGCCACGAACGCTACCTTCCGATGACGTTACCAAACAAATTGGCACAGCTAGCTGAAGAAGCTGGAGAGGTTGTGGCTGCTGTTGGTAAGACACTACGTTTCGGATTGGATAGTGAGAACTCCGAATTACCAGACGGGATTCGCGAAAAGAACCGAGTTTGGCTGAAACGCGAGCTAGAAGATCTAAAGAAGGCAATTGCGAAGGTCGAAGAATTCTTAATGTGACCGCTTGAGCCAGTTGCCACTCTTCGAGAGCATGCTGCTGTTGACCGGGCAAGCCAGCGGAGAAGGTCGGTCGGCAGGCAGGGAAGCGGAAGTCAGGTTAGCTCCAGTCTGCTTGTGAGGCTCCGTTTCCCCGTGAGCGATTCTAATTCAGTGTTGCGGCCACGACACAGTT
>JBKPBY010000194.1:0-13783 GCA_046727075.1 bacterium
ACCTTTTCGGGGATAAAAAAGCCGCTCTGGCAGCTCGTTCTCCTTTCCGCCAGACGCGGGGGAGCGCGAACTATATAAGCTTTCCCAATCCGTGCAAGAGAATTCTTCCCCGGAACCGGCCCTCAAACCGCCCCTAAAAAAGCGGTCGCTCTTCCCAGCCACGAACCCGGACGGCAAACGCGGGATGTTATTCTAAATCCCCTAGGCAATTTGTCCAGGATATGCTTTCCTTCTCCGGCGCAATGAGAACGAAGTCCGAACGCCAGATCACGGTATCTCTTGAGAACCAGCCAGGACAGTTGGCTACCATCTGCCGGCTTCTGGCCGAGCAACAAATTAACATCGTGGCGATCTCGGTCATCGACAATGTCGAACAGGGCGTCATCCGGCTAATTGTTAGTGATGCCGCAGAGTGTAAGCGGGTGCTCGACACCAACGGATTTTACACCATTCAGGGAGACGTTTTGGTGGTCGACTTGGCCGACAGCAAAGGGAAGCTTGCGCAAATCGGTCAGGAACTGGCAAAAGCGAAGATCAATATAGACTACGTCTACGGAAGCGTGGCCGACCCTGAACACCCGATCCGGCTCGTTCTGAAAGCGTCGGATATGATCCGTGCGAAACAGATTCTCGACCAGTTGGGATAGGAAGGATGGCCCGTTGTGGGCCACCTTTAGGTGATTGGCGCCGACAGCACTTTAATAGTATAGTCTCGCTCGTGGAGGACGATCGCTGCCTCGAAAACCTTCGGGGTAGAGGAAAGTCCGAACACCAAAAGGCGGTATGCCCCGTGAAAACGGGGGCATCCGAGTCGAAAGCCTCGGGTGACGGAGAGTGTCACAGAAAATAGACCGCCCAGCACCAGTTTGGGGTTCCATGGTTTCCAGTTTTGGTTACAGCGAACGCCAAACTGGTGCTGGGTAAGGGTGAAAAGGCGGGGTAAGAGCCCACCGGATTACGGCGTAAGCCGGATCGCAAGAAAAACCCCATACGGTGCAAGACAAACAGAGGAGACAGGTAGCCTGCCTCTCTTTCGGGCGTGCTCGAAAGATGAATCCTCGGGTAATAGTCGCACTCGGTAGCTTCGGGTTGCCGGGCGCTCGGTAACTTCGAACGAAGTTGCCGGGCGAGATAAATGATCGTCGCGGTCCGGCCCTAGCCGGATCGACAGAATTCGGCTTATATCCACCTAACCGAGGCCCGGTCCGAAAAGATCGGGCCTCGACCCTTTGGCAGCCTCGAATGCTTTCGGGGCTAAACGAGCTTGTCGAGCTTTGTTGCCAGCATGAAATCGTTGTTCGTGAGGCCGCCGGCAGAATGGGTCGAAAGCACCAATTTCACCTTGTTCCATCGGATATCGATGTCCGGGTGATGATTCATGTTCTCTGCTTCCTGGGCGACTCTGTTCACAAAATCGATCGCTTCCTGGAATCCGCTGAACTTGAAGGTTCGCTCGATGCTGTTCTCGCGCAGCTTCCAATTCGGTACCTCGCCAAGCAAGTTCTCAACTGCTTCCGGTCTGAGTAATTGAGGCATAGGGTTGCTCCTCCGATTTCGCGGTGAAGTGAAGCTCTACCACTGTAGTATGCTAATTTCGCGAAAAACAAACCATTTTCCTGGGAATCAGCCCAAGGATCTGAACCAGGCCGAGCCGGAGTTTTGTTATCATGGACAATTCCGCTGGGTTGTGTATGTAAAGCAGTTTTCCCCATATTTCGGCCGTAACTAATAACACCACTTTTCGAAGCCATGGAAACAAAAGGTAGACTTTATAACAACATTGTCGAAACCGTCGGCCGAACCCCGTTGGTACGACTGAACCGAATTACGAAAGATCTCGATGCAACCATCGCGATCAAATGCGAGTTCTTTAACCCCCTAGGCAGCGTCAAGGATCGAATCGGCATGTCGATGATCGAAGCAGCCGAGCGGGATGGCCTGATTAAACCTGAGACGGTAATAGTCGAGCCTACGAGCGGCAATACCGGTATTGCGCTGGCCTTCGTTTGCGCGGCCAAAGGCTATAAATTGATACTGACGATGCCCGAGACGATGAGCCTGGAGCGTCGAACACTATTGGCGATGCTCGGTGCAAAACTCATATTAACTCCTGGCTCGGAAGGAATGAAGGGGGCTATTGCGCGTGCAGAGGAGATCCTGAAAAACACTCCGGAATCCTGGATGCCGCAACAGTTTAACAATCCTGCCAATCCCTGGATCCACCAGCAAACGACTGCCGAAGAACTCTGGAACGATACCGATGGAAAGATCGATATTCTAGTGGCCGCAGTCGGCACTGGCGGCACAATCACCGGTGTTGCCGAAGTAATTAAGGAACGCAAACCAACATTCAAGGCGATCGCTGTCGAGCCTAAAGACTCTCCCGTCATCCAACAAACCTTGAACGGAGAACCTCTAAAGCCAGGGCCTCACAAGATCCAAGGGACAGGCGCAGGCTTCGTCCCGGACAACCTCCATCTCAAGATTGTGGATGAAGTGATCAGCGTCTCAAATGAAGATTCCTTTGTCATGGCGCGCCGGCTCGCTAAGGAAGAAGGAATCCTGGCTGGCATCAGTTCAGGAGCAAATGTCCACGCCGCGATTCAGGTGGCTCGCCGCCCGGAGAATAAAGGGAAGTTGATCGTAACGGTTGCATGTTCGACCGGAGAACGTTATCTGACGACTGCGCTGGCTGACGAAGCTCGAGCTGAAGTCGGTGGCTAAGTGACCATCGTATGCGAAATGACATGACGAGCGAACCTCCCGCTGCAGAACCATCATCTTCTTCAATTGACCGGGAAGTCTTTTGGCTGCTGCACAAACAGAAGATTCTTATCGGCGCTGCGGCGCTGTTGGTTGTGCTCTTGGGTTACGCGATCTACCTGGGAATCCAAACCTTGCAGACGCAAAAAGCCGAGCAAGCCTATGCTACGGCCGATTCGATTGATGCCTGGCGATCGGTTATCCGACAGTTTCCAGGCTCGATGGCGGCAGGCAATGCTTCTTTGAGGATCGCGATGAAGCTACGGGACGACGGCAAGTACACCGATTCCGATGCGGCTTACCAATCGTTTGTTCACGACTTTCCGAAGCATCCGCTTGTCGTTAATGGATATATGGGGCAAGCGGCGAATGCCGAAATCGAAAACAACCCAGACAAAGCCTTGGAACAATACCGAGAAGTGACGACTCGGTTTCCGAATACCTACCAGGCGCCGATGGCACTCTTTCATCAAGGGCGCCTTACTGAAGCAAAGGGTCAGCTGAAAGAGGCTCAACAGCTTTTCGAGCGCGTCGTACAACGCTATTCAAACAGCGTGGCAGCAATTTTCGCCGAACAAGAGGCGAGTAAGCTCAATGATCGATTGGCCCCTGCAGCGGCGCCGAGTCCAAGCCCCAGTCCGGCAACATCGCCGAGTGCTTCGCCGTCGCCAACAGCGTCGTCGTTGCCGAGTTCGAGTCCAAAGTAGCGGGGACCTGGTTCCGCAACTGGTCGGATTAGTAGGTCTCAGCGATCCTGCCTTGGCGCATGAGCCTCATCTTAAGCCGGCGAAGGTCGATCTAGAAGATCGATCCGCCAATGGCGGATGAATCCGGAGGATTCGGGCGAAGCTTCCAGTCCCGCCCAGGCGTGATGGGTTTGAGCTTCCTAGCTCGACCGTCCAGCGCGTCACCTTCAGGAACGCGCGAAACGCGGTCCTACAGCCGTCCTTCGTCAAACTCGATGGCGTCGAAATAAGTCTGGATATCAGCTCGGCCTGCGCCGCCTGCCTCTTTTAACGTATACTGAAATCTCGCTATTGCTTCGGCAGTCCTCGGTCTTGCTGTTACCATCGAATAGCTCCATGCCTCGATCTCTTCCGGAGTACGCACAGTCCCCTTTTGGCGAATCGCCTCAAGGATCCTCTCATCGGAATCGAGCTCGTTAGCGATCTTTTCGAATTCATCGCCGTCGATCCCGAGAAACCGCAAAAGGTGTTTGTCGAATCCGACGACCTTGTAATTATACCCTTGCAACAGACCGCGCCGGTAGAGCCGCGCCTTATCAATCAGCCGCGGCAGATGCACATATCCACCCAACCTTGCATAGGGGCTGCGCGGAAAGTGGATCTTCCCTGTCATGCAGAACTCAGCTTGAACTCTGGACCCGGATCCGATCGCTTTGAAGTCTTTTCCACAGGAGCAGCCAACGGATCAAGCAGCTCTCCTTGCTCCATCTCGCCGCTACCAATGGAGAGTTCGCCGAAAAATTCTCCGCCCTTATCAACGATAAATCCTCTACCAAAAACCGTGCCGATCAGCCGTCCGCTTTTGCGTACGATAACTTTGCCGGTCGAGATAATCCGCCCATTGACGATTCCTTCAATTTCTATGAGCTCTCCTTGAAGCGGTCGCAAGAAGGTCAGTTCCGATTTTTTCTCAATCACGAGCTTCTTACCCTCGATGCTGCCGCTCACCTTCCCTTTTAATCTGATCCTAGCCTCTCCCGAACAAATCAGACTCCCTCGAACGAAGCCTTGAACGTCTGCAGATTCACAAACGACGCGATTACTTGCGAGTTCAGCCTTGTTGGTAATCAGTACATGACCACGAGTTCGAATCGTTCGGCTGCAATTGCCGGCGATTTTGTAATCTTGAAGATCTATATAAGCGCCGCACTGCGGGCAGATCGTAGAGGTCGCGCTCTTTGGCACCTCGCGCTTGCCGCTGCATTCAAAGCAGTGCGCAACCCGAGTGCGGTGACCGCCTAGAAAGCCCTCCAGCTTCTGAAGGATCGTAGGTTCCTTGTGAACCTCCTGCGCTCCAGTCGATCGTTTCCCTTTCCCGAGCTGAATGTACCCGCTGCACTTTCGGCAGTAGGTCGACTTCGCAAGTTCAGGCTCTAACTGGATGTTACCGCAGTGAGGACATTGAACTTCAATACGTCCTTTAGCGGCCACTCTAGGTTCCTTGTGAACCTCCTGCGGTTCAGCCGATCGCTTCCCCTTCCCGAGCTGAATGTACCCGCTGCACTTTCGGCAGTAGGTCGACTTCGCAAGTTCAGGCTCTAACTGGATGTTACCGCAGTGAGGACATTGAACTTCAATACGTCCTTTAGCAGCCACTCAGAACTCCTTACCGCGGAGCACCGATTTTCTGCGCCTGTTGCTGCGGTGTTTGATGCGCTGGTTGAGGGGTTGGATGGCCGACATCTTTCAAGGCGCTCTTGTTTGGCGTCACTTCGGATTTTCCAACGAAAGTCGCGCCTTCCTCGATTACTAAACGAGCAGCTTTAAGGTCTCCAATCAGCTGTGAACGAGCATGGAGCTCGCAGCGTTCCTGCACGGTGATATTGCCGTGCACTTTGCCTTTCACGATGACCGTCTTGCTTTTAACCTCGCCACGAACATCCGCATTTTCGCCGGCCGTTAGGACACCGTCTACGGATGTGATTTCGCCTTCAAGTTTCCCATCAAATACAAACTCGTTTGCGAATTTGATGGAGCCTTTGATTTCGACGTCGTTCGAAAGATTGTTTTTAGTCGGTGTATCTGCCATAACAGAGTTTTTAGGAGTAGTGGTTTTGAGTTCTAGAGCGTGCGAATCCAGCGGACTAGCCCCTCTGCCGGCATCTTCCGCACGTGGAGTTTCTCCCGATTTCTGGGGAAAGAGCTTGTTCAGCACGCCCGCAACTATGGAGGTACCACCTGAGGGTGTCAACCGTCCAAAAATCGCACTTGAAGTGCGATTTTTGGAACGCCGACATCGCGCAACATTGCCGGCATCGCCGACAACCGAAAACAAGCTCGCCGAGTGCGTTCACCGAGGGCTCTCCGCTGTTGGCAATGTCGGCGGTGCCGGCGCTAATTCTTCCGCCGGATAGGTCCAAATCTCGCTCAATGTTGGATGGTAATGCGGAATCGCGGCCAGCGTAGCGGCGGTTGCTCGAAAATGCATGGCTACAGAAACTTCATGAATCAGCTCGGCGCCTTCTGGTCCAACGACTGCGCCACCAACGATTTCTCCGGTTGCTGCCTCGACAATCAGTTTAACGAAACCATCGGTCTCACCGCGGATCATCGATTTGCCATGATCAGCGAATTGGTATTTGGCCACGCGCACGTTTATGCCACGCTCAGCAGCTTCTTTCTCGGTCAGGCCGATCATTGCTATCTGTGGTTCGCAGAAAATGCAGACCAGTTTCAGCCGGTAGTCGATTTCCTCCGGCTCTTCTCCCTTCAAAACGCGCGCTGCATTTCTGGCTGCAACACCAGCTTGTTGAAACGCAATGTGGACTACCTGATGCATGCCAGTTGCATCCCCAGCAGTAAAAATATGGGGTTGCGATGTTTGCATCGCCGCGTTGCTCTGAATTGGGCACGTATCTGTTCCTTTCACGCCGGCGGCGTCGAGGTTTAGCCCATCGACAAAGGCCTGTCTTCCCAGCGCGTAAAAGACTTCTTCTGCTTCGACAAAATTCTCTCGACTGCCTTTCTCATACACAATCCGTTTTGCACTTCCGCCCCGTTCTGCGCGTAACAGTTTTGTCCCGCAAATCACCTCGACCCCTCGATGTCGCAATGCTGAGACAGCCGCTTCAGCAACGTCAGCGTCTGCCCCTTTCAGAACTTGCGAGCTTCGCTGCAACATCGTGACTTTTGTGCCAAGCGCTTCATAGAAATGTGCAAACTCGAGAGCGATAGCGCCTCCTCCCAATAGAATGACCGATTTAGGGATACGCATCGAATCGAGAGCAAGGTCGCTTTGCACAAAGCCGATTTCCTGCAACCCGGGCAAATCGATCGTACTGATAATGGAGCCGGTTGTGATAACAGCCGTCTTTGCCCTGACAATGCGCTCACCTCCGACCAGCACGCGGATGCGCAGTGTATGCGGATCAATGAATTCGGCAATGCCACGTTCGAAGTCGAACGGTCCCTTCCGCAACTGCTGGGCGCGATAATCGGCAAACTCACCAATCAGTCGCCGCTTTCTCGCGATGATCGCCCTAGCGTCGTAGCCTAAGTGGCCGGCGCTCAGGCCAAATTCCTCGGCTCGACGCAGAGCAAGAAACCGGTTCGCGGATTCGATCAAGGTCTTGCTAGGCATGCATCCGCGCAGAATGCAGAGACCGCCAACCTCTTTTCCGCCATCGACGCAGAGCGTTTTCAGCCCCAGAGCGGCCGCTGTGGAAGCAGCGGTATAGCCGGCACTTCCACCGCCAATGACCACGAAGTCATAGGTGTCCATGCCGGGAATAGACTTCAGGACAAGACTCCGCTGCAACCAAATCTTTGCTGGGTCGCGCCCGACGGGTCGTTTCTCGACCATCATCGGCAGGGCTACCGATGATGCGCCAGAGGCTAATTAAGTGCCTTTGTGGACCCCCTAAAAATCCCCAACTTGTAGCATGGCGGCCCCGCGAAACCACAACATCTAGTGTTCCATACTTGCTTGCAAAATGCTCTTAAACAACCTAAAATGATGCCCTGGTTCAGTAGGTGTTTTGGGCCCGCTTTTTGTACTCGGTGGCCCAACTCTCAGATATGTCTGATATTTCGAATTACGGCGCGGCGCAGATTGACAAACTCGAGGGGTTAGAGGCGGTTCGGAAGCGCCCGGGAATGTACATAGGAGATCCTGATGAACGCGGATTGCATCACTGCGTCTTCGAGGTTCTGGATAACTCTATCGACGAACACCTAGCGGGTTTTTGTTCTCGAATCGATGTGACCGTCCACATTGATGGATCTGTTTCGATTCGCGACAACGGGCGTGGAATTCCGGTGGAAATGCACCCCAAGTTCCAGATGCCCGCCATTGAGTTGGTCCTTACCAATCTTCATGCGGGAGGTAAATTCGGACAGGGCGCCTACAAGTATTCGGGCGGCCTTCACGGAGTGGGAGCCAAGTGCGTAAACGCGCTTTCAGAGTGGTTCAAAGCTGAGGTAACGCGCGACGGAAAACTTTACCTGATCGTCTTTTCGAGGGGTAAAACTATCCGAAAGCTGGAAATCATTGGCGAGGTTCAGAATAAGAAACTGTCCGGAACCTCAATCACTTTTTTGCCAGACCCTGAAATCTTCACAATCACGACTGAGTTCAAGTTCGAACTGCTTGCACCCCGGCTGCGCGAGCTTGCATTTTTGAACAAGGGTCTGGAGATCCATCTGGTCGACGAGCGAACGGAGCCGCACCGGAAAGAGACTTTTCTCTACAAAGACGGGATTCGGGAATACGTGAAAGAGCTTGGTGTCACCAAGCAATTGATTCACCCGGAACCGATTGTAGTGAGCGGCATGCGCGAGGCGATAGTCGACGACAAGCTGGAGGCGACCTACGTCGATGTTGTTCTTCAGTACACCGATGCTTACACCGAACAGATCCAGTGCTTTGCGAATTCAATTGCAAACATCGATGGCGGAACCCATTTGGAAGGGCTTAAGGCGGGCCTGACCAGTGCGATCAAGAACTACGCCAAAGCAAATAATCTTCTAAAAGAAAAGGACCCTGAACTCACAGGTGACGATTTGCGAGAGGGCCTTGTTTGCGTTCTAAGCATTAAGCTGACGAACCCGCGATTCAGCTCTCAGACAAAGGGTAAGTTGGTAAACAACGAGGTGAAGCCGGTCGTTCAATCGGTTGTCTACGAGGGGTTGGGACGGTACTGCGAAGAGAATCCCGCGGTCGCCAAAAAGATTATCGAAAAATGCCTGATGGCGGCCCGTGCCCGGGAAGCTGCGCGGAAGGCTCGCGAAGCAGTCCGCAAAACGGCATTAACAGGAGGCGGACTTCCAGGCAAGTTAGCCGATTGTTCGGAGCGTGATCCCGCATTGACCGAGCTGTACATCGTAGAAGGCGATTCCGCCGGCGGCTCGGCGAAACAGGGCAGAGATCGACGTTTCCAGGCGATCTTACCAATCCGAGGGAAGCTTCTAAACGTTGAGAAAGCCCGGCTCGATAAGGTGCTGCAGAACCTCGAGATCCAGACAATGATCACGGCAATCGGCACCGGCATCGGCGACGGCGACGTAGAAGGTTCGTTTACGCTGGAGAAGCTGCGTTACGGTCGAATCATCATCATGACCGACGCGGACGTAGACGGATCGCATATCAGAACGCTGTTGCTCACATTCTTTTACCGCCAGATGCCGGAGCTGGTCCGGCGTGGCCACATTTATATTGCGCAGCCACCGCTTTATCAGATCAAGCGAAAGAAACGGGAAGAATATGTGGATGACGATGTGCAACTTAACAAGATCCTGATCTCGCTAGGGGCCGAAGAAGTCACCCTGAAACATCTGGTGGATGGTCGCGAATTCACAAAACAGCAGCTCAGCGTTGTGCTCGATTTGCTGGAGAAGCTGGCTCGATTGAGCGACTCGATTCGGCGGCATGGCGGAGATTTCGAAGATTATCTTTCGCATCGCGAACCGACGTCCGGGAAGCTGCCTGAGTACCTTGTCAAAATTCGCGAAGGTAACAACGAATACGTCAGATATTTTCATGATGAAGACGCGCTGCGGGATTTCGCGAGTCAGAATCCGGACCTTAACCTCTATGAGGACGAATTGCCGCTTGGCGACGGTGACACCCCGGAGCTGGAAGGCGCTGCTCCGGCGCCAGCAGAACGTCGTTCTCCAACCAACGGAAACGGTATCACGGCCGTGTCGCCGCATCTGCGAAGACGAGCGCGCCGTGTGGAACTTCACGAGTCGAACGCAGTCCTCAAAGTTTTCCAGGAACTCGAAATGCGTGGTATGACCATTGACCATTATTCGGCCAGCGATGAGCCCCTTTTTGAGCTTATCGAGGGTGAAGGAGAAAGAGCTGTCGTAACACCTTTGTTTTCTATCCCAAAAATTTTGGACTCGATCAAAGAGATCGGACGGCGCGGGGTGCAGATCAAGCGATTCAAAGGCCTCGGCGAAATGAACGCAAAAGAGCTCTTTGCCACAACGATGGACCCAGCGAGGCGTAAGCTGTTACGCGTCGATCTGAACGAGAACAACGCCGTCGCTGCCGACAAAATGTTTACGATCCTGATGGGAGACGTTGTCGAGCCGCGACGCGCCTTCATTGAAGACAACGCCCTGAATGTCAGAAACTTGGACGTATGACATCGGCGTTCGGCGCTCCGCGTTCGGCGTTCGGCGCTCGGCGCTCGGCGCTCGGGGTTCGGCGCTCAGCGTTCGGCGCTGGGCGAAGAAGAAGCTTGAGCGTTAGACGCCTAACGCCGAGCGCCATACGCGAAACGCTCTACCATGCCCAATCATCCTAACGAAAAAGTCGAACCAGTAGATGTTGCCGACGAAATGTCCAAGTCGTTCTTGGACTATTCGATGTCGGTGATCATCTCTCGTGCGCTGCCTGATGCGCGCGACGGGCTCAAGCCATCTCAGCGCCGAATTCTCTACTCGATGAATGGCCTTGGGGTGTTGCCGAATCGCAAACACAGCAAGTGCGCGAAGATCGTCGGGGAAACGATGGGTAACTACCATCCGCACGGAGACATGGCCATCTATCCGACGCTGGTCCACATGGCTCAGCCTTGGGCCATGCGAGAACGACTGGTGGATGGACAGGGCAACTTCGGTTCGATGGATGGCGATCCTCCTGCTTCCATGCGATATACCGAGGCACGTCTCACACACCTCGGCGCGGTGCTGATGGAAGACATGGAGCAAGACACCGTCGATTTTGTTCCCAACTACGACGAAACGACCGAAGAACCGGTAGTTTTCCCTGCGGCATTCCCAAACCTTATCGTAAATGGTGGAACAGGGATTGCGGTCGGGATGGCCACCAATATCCCGCCACACAATCTGGGCGAAGTAGTCGATGCGATCTGCGCGCTAATCGATGACCCCGACATTTCGGTCGATGGATTGCTCCAACACATTAAAGGACCAGACTTCCCGACAGGCTGTACCATCTACGGAACAATCGGGATCCGACAGTACTTTGAGACAGGGCGCGGCAGCCTGAAAGTAAGAGGAAAAACGACGATTGAAGAAGCGAGGGCCGGCAGACAACAGATCGTTATTTCGGAAATACCTTACAACGTCAATCGCGCGGAGTTGATTAAGCGAATCGCTGGGCTGATTCAGGAAAAGGTCATTACCGACATCAGCGATATCCGAGACCTCTCGGCCGAGAATACGCGAATCGAGCTGGAACTGAAGAGAGACGCCAACGCGCAAGTCGTGTTGAACAACTTATACAAGCATACCGCAATGGAGAGCTCATTCGCGGTCAATATGCTTGCTATCGATCACGGCCGACCGAAGTTGCTTTCGCTCAAGGAAGCGCTTCTCTGCTATGTTGAACATCGTCGCGACGTTGTGCTCCGGCGCACGCGATATCAACTGCGCCAGGCAGAAGCGCGAGCGGAAACGCTGGAAGGATATTTGCTGGCGCTGGCGAATCTGGATGACTTCATCGAAATCATTCGGGGATCGGGTGACCGCCAGGAGGCGCGAGTCAAACTGCTGGCGTACGAATTCAGTCGGCAGACAGTAGAACAGCTCGGAATCCGAATCCGTAGCGAAGCGCGTTTGGTCGACGGGCGTTACGCTTTCAGCGAACACCAGGCAGACCAAATCCTGGATCTTCGTCTATACCAGTTGACTGGTCTGGAGCGGGAAAAAATCGCGGGAGAGTATGGGGAACTCCTTAATCGGATTGCCGATCTGCAGGACATTCTGGACCGCGCGGATCGTGTAATGACGATCATCATGGACGAACTACTTAAGATCAAAGACAAGTACGCAACGCCCCGGATCACGGAGATTGCTTTCGATCAAGGTGAGATCGACATCGAGGATCTCATCGTTAACGAAGGCTGCATTATCACTATTACGCACGCCGGGTATATTAAACGCACGGCGGAAAGCGAGTTCCGTGCACAACGCCGCGGCGGACGCGGCGTTATCGGAATGACCACGCGCGAATCGCAAATGCTGGGAGAAGAAGGAGACTTCGTTGAGCACCTGTTCACCGCAAGCACTCATGATTCTCTGATGTTCTTTACGCAAACAGGCCGTTGCTATGTTGAGAAGGTTTACGAGATTCCCGAAATGAGCCGCGCCTCGAAGGGACGATCGATTGCGAACCTTCTCCAGTTGCGGCCAGAAGAAAAAATTGCGGCGACTCTCCGTATCGAAGCTAAACGGAAAGAAAATGCGACGGGCGGGCAAAGTGATGATGAAGAAGAAACCTGGAATCCGCAACTTCACGTGATGTTTGCGGTCCGTTCAGGCATTGTGAAAAAGACGAACCTGGCGGACTTCGCCAACGTCCGAAAAGGAGGAATCATCGCAATCCAGATCGAAGAGGGCGATGAACTCATCGATGCATTGCTGACCAATGGTATGGATGAAGTCGTTCTGATTACCAAGGAAGGCATGAGCATCCGGTTCCATGAGAGTGAGGTGCGCGATATGGGACGTAACGCCGTCGGTGTATGGGGAATCCGTCTGGAAGGCGGGGATCAAGTGGTGGCTCTTGCAAAGATCGTCTCTGACGCCCAGCTCTTAGTCGCAGGTTCAAATGCGATAGGAAAACGGACAGGGTTTGACGAATATCGGGTGCAGGCGCGCGGCGGAAAAGGAATCATCACAATGAAGACCGGCGAACGCACCGGTGAGGTTATCGGAGCGCTTACAGTCCACGATTCTGATCAGCTCATGCTGATCACCAGTGGCGGTCAAATGGTTCGGATCCGCGTCAGCGAAGTTCGGGAAACCGGCCGCAACACCATGGGCGTCCGGCTAATGGATCTGCGAGAAGGCGAAAAACTTCAGGATATTGCTCCGGTGGTCTCCCAGGAAGAAGGGGGAGAGGATGTGCCGGCGTAAGTTCGGTTCGGCGTACCGGCGTTGACCACCGGAAACCTGGAGGGCGGTCCGGCCACGGCCGGACCGCCCTTCAGAAAGCTAGTTCAGCCGTAAGGTCGTACCTACGCAGGTTTTGCTCCCGTCGTCGGCAGGGCCGAACTTTAGCTCGCCCGTGGGGCCGCGCATCGAATGGAAGAACGAGTCTCAGGGTAGAGAAGGTCGAAAAAGGGGCCCAACAACAGAGATAGCAATGCGATGGACTGCGATGCCTCGCACAGCGACATTTTGGCTCACAGACTAGCCTTTTTTTCCTCCGTTTTGCGGTTGCGGGTCCCTTTTAGTTCTCTAGACTTAGGGCACTTTCTTATGGGAAAGCGAAAGAGAAAAGTCTCGGTTAAACGGCTTCCGAGTCAACGGCAACTCGAGTTTTTCCACGAGGGTGAGTACTTTGACCTGAAAGCGCTGTTCAAGAAAGTGAATGCCGAATACTTCAGCAATGCGCTCAAGGGCTATACAATCACCTGGGGCCGCAAACGGAAACATCCCCCCAAAGAATATTTCATCTTCGGCACGATTCAGGAGGAAGACAAAGTCATTCGGATACATCCACGATTGGATGCTCCGTTTGTTCCGACCTGGTTCCTTGAATACGTTATCTACCACGAAATGTTGCATGCGGTTGTTCCTGAACAGGTTGATCGCGGCGGTCGAAGACGAATCCACACACCCGAGTTTTGCCGGCGTGAACGACAGTTCCATTGTTACGCGCGTGCAAGACGCTGGGAGGATGAAAATCTCGATCAATTTCTGCGGTAGGAAAGCGTGACCGCGCAATGGATAATCGTGGGTTCAGGTCGCGCAGGAGCGCGTACCCAAACGGCGATTTGAACAGCACTCACGCAAGGTAGGGTTCGCGCTCCTGCTGTGTGTTATAAAAAAATGACCCTGCCGACGAAATTTGGGGG
>JBKPBY010000195.1:0-6899 GCA_046727075.1 bacterium
TCGTGGTCCAGGTGCGCTTGCGGACGCTCATGTCAACATTACCGCTCCGTTCGCGGCAGAATGCCAGTCCTTTCTGCGATCATCTTCTTGTTCTGTTTGCGCGTGTCGGATGCGAAAATGCTGGCCAAGGATCGCGACACGTTGTCCATAACCGGCTGGTTGGAGATTCGAGTCCTCCCGGGCCCACCACGCGGTCCACACGAACCGTGTTTTTCCTGGTAACTCCAGAGAAATGGGCCTTCCGCGAGGAATTGTGGGGTTGATAAGTCTCTCCCCTGGCGCTCAGGCCGAGATACAAGGAGTTCGGCTCGTCCGTCTCTCGTATCGGAAATGCCGTTTCCTGCCGCCTTGGTGGTTGTGCCCGCGGTGGCGCCCCGCAAGAGAAGTCTGATGTTCTTGGAATTGCGGGCCGCTCTGAGGGGCTGCTGCCTTAGGCTCGGCTTTAATGAATGACCGGTATGGGTCAGACTCGGTCCTTGGGCGATGTCCGCTCAATGTCCGGATTACTGCCGCGAGCGGACCTCCGCGCGTCATCACCGTAGGTCTCGGAAGTGCCAGTAAGAGACATTCGCCAACGATGATTCAATTAGTGTTTGCGTTCGGCACCGCTGGTCAGGAAGGTGTCGAGCTGCGCACAGGCCACACCGACGGAATCTGCCGCTTGGAGCCGTTTGGAGATCGCGCGCGCACGCTCGGTGTAGCGCGGATCGTTCAAGATACGGTGCACGGCTTGGTCGACAGAGGCATTATTGAAGGCTTCTCGCCGCACGACAGTCGCGACGCCGAGAGCCTCGGCACGCGCCGCCACCCCGGGCTGATCCCGACCCCACGGCACCAGCACCATCGGCACACCATGGTAGAGAGCTTTCATGACGATCCCATGCCCGGCGTGGGTGATGACCAGCCGGCTGTTCGCCAACACAGTACTGTGTGGAACATAGTTGGCGAGGTACACGTGATCCGGCACCTCGCCTAAGTGTGCCGCATGCTCGGGTGAGAGGGTGACCAGCACCCGCACAGCTTCGTGTTTGAAGGCGCCGACGGCAGCCTGCGACTTCTGCTCTCCGGGGCTTAGCGGACGGTCTCCAGCCGACGAAGACAGGGCCCGCGCGCATAAGGGCGATATGTGGTGGGAGTTCACGGAACAACGGTGCGGCCGCGGCATTCGACTGTGGAGTGCGGCCGGAGAGGTGAAGGTCGCTGGCAGTGCAAGAACAGGAACAGGAGAAACACAGGAACGAGGCGAGAGACATGCAGCACGGTAAAGGACATCTCGAAATGAACACACCTCCGATCGTGTCGCGGCAGGAGTGGGAGACCGCGCGACAGCAGCTCCTCGTGAAGGAGAAATCCTTGACTCGCGAGCGTGATGCGCTGGCCGCCGAACGCCGGCGGATGCCGTGGATGGCCGTCGAGAAGGCGTACGAATTCGAGGGCCCCGAGGGCAAGGTTAGCCTGCTCGACCTGTTCGAGGGCCGCAGGCAGTTGATCGTCTATCGCGCCTTCTTCGAGCCTGGAGTGTTCGGCTGGCCCGACCACGCTTGCCGCGGCTGCTCGCTGGGCGCCGATCAGGTCGCCCACTTGGCGCATCTGAACGCTCGCGACACAACCCTCGTGTACGCCTCACGCGCATCGCAGGCGGACATCGCGCGTCTGAAGAAGCGGATGGGCTGGGAGATGCCCTGGTACACATCACCGACAGCTTCGACAAGGACTTCGGCGTTGATGAATGGCACGGCCACAATGTGTTCGTCCGCGACGGCGAGCGGGTGTTCCGCACGTACTTCATCAACAACCGCGGCGACGAAGCGATGGGGAGCACATGGAGCTACCTCGATCTCGCGCCGCTCGGCCGTCAGGAGACTTGGGAGGATTCGCCGGAAGGTTATCCCCAAACCCCGCCATACAAGTGGTGGAACTGGCACGACAACTACGACGCCGAGGATTCACCTAACCCGAAATGGGTCGACATCATCACCGATCCTCAAGGAGCCGCTCTCCGAAGGCGCAATGAAGAGGCGAAAGCGGGCTAAACACGCGCCGCCTTTGGCGCCGCCGGCTCTTTTCACACAGGACCCCTGAACGTTGCACGGGAACCTTCTGGCACCTCGCGGAAGTGACGAGAATCTCTAAACTCGCTGATGCCTCGCGATCGTGGTGGCCACCGGATCGTGATTCTTGCAGGCATGCTAGTCGGCGCGAGTGCGATGGCTTGGTGGGCCGGCCTATTTGACCCGCACCGTTTTTTCAACTCTAATCCAGCATCACTACCTCTCCAGCAGATCGCCCTGCCTGAAGGGGCTCCTCTGGACATCGATCAGCAAGCAAGTTCGGCAACGGCGCATGATAAGGTCTCTTCTCCCGCCGGCAGTGATCTAGGCAGTAGAGGACTCGAGCCCGGGCCCGCTCCGCATGCTGATCAAGGCATCGTCACCCCCGGTGACACCGTGCCGAAAATCACGCAGAAAGCGCTTGCGAATAAACCGGCCGTAGTGCCGCACGCGCGAGAAAAGAAGTCCGCTACCTATCCCGTACCAGTGCCGGAGACCAAACCGAAGACGATTGAGGGATGGACAGCTCGGCAGGTATCCGGGCGGACGGCGGTGTTGCAGGGACCCACCGGTATCTGGAGTGTCGCAGTTGGAGACACCGTTCCGGGTGCGGGGCAGATCGAATCCATTGTGCGTTGGGGGAACCGTTGGATTGTGGCGACCAGCAAGGGTCTGATTACAACCGATTGAGCGGCTTTCCGCATAGTCATCGTCCGACGTGGGTGCAGAGGTGCTCAGCTGCTAAGGGAGCGAGCTTAAGCGCCAGGCCAGTGCGGCACGGTTCGGTGGGCCACTTTCGGACTTACACCAAATAGTCCTATGCCGTTCGGCGATCTCCTGTCCAGACCCCTCGTCGTTTTCGGTCGTGCCCCAAAATCGCATGATGATCCGTGTGCAACGTACCTTTATCGTCCTCAATCCATATGGGGGTTTTGGCCTCAGTTTTAACCCTCCACGACCGGGATACATAGCTAGCAGCGACCGGGAGTCGCTGGCGCCTTGGCCCACTTATCTGGCTGGCTTCACAAGTAGCCGTTGAGTTGGTTCCAAAATCTTCGCGGTTGACTGACGACTATCTTGTCCAACCGAATCTGCGTCCAACCGATCGAGAATTTCTTTAATACATGCCAGCGATGTTGCGGTGTCGGTCGGGGAATCGTAAGCTGTTCCCACTACTTCCGGCGCACTGACGGAACATATTGTTGAATCCAAAGCTGGTTGTATAGAATCAACGGTCGGATTTGCATCTCGGGCGAGGCGCTGGCGCGCTGCGTTTGCAATATATCCTGAGCGACTTTCACCAACGTTTTTTGCCGCCCAATCAATTTGAGTAACTAACAATTCTTCCATCGTAATCGTGAGGCGCAATTCTTGCGTGCTCGGTGTATAAGGCACGAGCGCGATCATCAGCCCCATGGAATCCGCGACAAAGACCGGATCCTTGACCAGTCGCGATAACGAGCGCACTGGTGGCAGTTCGTGGCCTTCGGAAATAATGTTTGCGATGTGGTTGGAAAGCGCCTCACTAGCTTTGGCCATGACGGCATCAGGGTTATGCGCCACTACTGCACAGTTTGGAAAATCTGGAAACGAAGCGGTATAGGTTCCGTGTTGCTCTTGTATCAGCGCGACAATGTGCATGGCCAAACCGGTGAACCCTACTTCTACTTACCGCCTCGTGAGCACCGAACCTGATGGCGTCGCAATTTCGACCTCAATCTCCAGCAGCGTTGCGCTATCGCGGCGATCCATTTTTACCTGTACGCTATCGGGTTCTGTTTTGACGTGCTTCGCTATTGCGACCAAGATCTCGTCCCTAAGCACGACGATGAGATCGGGCCTGCCGCGGGAGTTTCGCTCGTGCGCCAACAGAATCTGAAGCCGCTCACGAGCGACTGAAGCGGGGCTGCGACGCCGTAGAAAACCGAAGTTCACGCGGCTCTCCGACCGAACAGACGATCCAACAAGCTTTTACTGTCGCGCGGGATGGTCACGGTGACGGCTTCGCCTTTGAGCCTACGTGCGGCGTCCATATAGGCACGGGCCGGCGCACTTGATGCGTTGCTGAGCGTGATCGGAGATCCAATATTCGAGGCGTGCAGAACTTCTGGGCTCTCTGGAATGATCCCGAGAAGTGGGATCGAAAGGAGTTCAAGCACGTCTTCTATGGTCATCATCTCGCCTCGAACCGCACGAGCCGCATCGTATCGGGTAATGAGAAGATGTTTCTCGATGCGCTCGCCCTTTTCAGCCTTGAGCGTTTTAGCATCAAGCAATCCGATGATGCGATCCGAATCGCGCACGGAGGAGACTTCTGGGTTCGCCACCACAATCGCGATGTCGGCATGACGCATAGCAAGCGTAGCACCTCTCTCAATCCCGGCAGGGCTGTCACAGATCACCCAATCGAATTTTCTGCGTAATTCTACGATTACTCGGGCAACCCCTTTCTCTGTCAGCGCACCCTTATCGTGGGTTTGGGAAGTCGGAAGCAATGACAGAGTGTCGATGCGCTTGTCACGAATGAGCGCCTGAGGCAGCTTGGCGATTCCCTGCACCACGTTGATCAAGTCGTATACCACGCGACGTTCGGCACCCATCACCAAGTCTAAGTTCCTTAGACCAACATCAAAGTCGATAACGACCACATTATGCCCGAAACTAGCGAGTGCGGCTCCGATAGCAGCAGTGGACGTTGTCTTGCCCACACCACCTTTGCCGGATGTCACGACTACGACTTTGCCCATTTCGCGCCCTCCCGCACCACGTTAGTTAAAGGCTGCCACCTTTAGAGCATCACCTTCGAGCCAAGCCTGCACCGGCCGGCCACGTAGCGATGGATCGATGTCATCGGCTGTCTTATAGAGGCCGTCAATCGCCAGAAGTTCGGCTTCGACCTTGCGGCAAAAGATCCGCGCTCGCGCGTTGCCAGTGGAACCGGCCATGGCTCGGCCCCGAAGGGAGCCATAGATATGAATGGAGCCGCCAGCGATGACCTCGGCGCCAGACGCAATAGAGCCAATGACCGTCACGTCGCCGCTGGGGAAAAACACCGACTGTCCCGACCGCACTGGACTGTCCAGTAGAAGGCAACTCTGTTCCTGCCGAACGTTCGAAGGGGCGCTCTCGCGGTGAGCAGGCACGGTTTCCATCGCGTTATCAGCCGGTCGGCCCCCTTGGAGGAGTGGTGGCAATCCCGGACCGAGGCAAGAGGGATCCACGCCTTCAACTCCGATGATTTGAACGTCGCGCGCACGCAGGTCCGAAATGAAATCCCCAAGGTCGGATCTGGTCAGGGCTACTCTCGATAAATCGAGAATGACGGGTCTGCGAAGAAAAAAATGCTCAGAACGGTGCAGTTGACTGTCGAGCTCAGCCATCCAGTCGTGAAGCGGCAGCTCCGGGGCCAGCACGAAGGCCATAAATGAACGACCGCGGAAACGAAAACTGGGGCGCGACTGACCTTTTTTAGCTGTAAGTGCCACCACAATCCCCGATTCTTTGATCTCGGGATTGGGGCGCAATACGGTTAACAGAGGGTTAACGCTGTGACCTGCAAGCGAAGAGTCCAGGCAAACCGCTTGGACCGGCCTATGGGACAAGGTGGATAGGGGCGTGTGGCCCCAACTGACTTCGCAATGTTCATCGTGGAATAGGGTGAGACCGAGCCGACCGTTCAGGTGACCGCACGCGAGAAATCCCCTATGCCTACGAGATCCGAAATGCATCTGAGCATTTCGACTCCCGAAATCGGATTTTGACCTGATCATTTCTTTCCTCCCGTCGAAGAAATCAGCCGCAACATGCGCAGACGCAGCTGAACTTCGGCTGCGGTTGCTGAATGGAGGCTGAACCGGACCGAAACGAAAAGCGCCGGGCCAGCAATCGCCAGCCCGGCGCACCGGCTGGGAGCTCTCGTGCCGTCTTGCCAGCCGCGGCTGCGCCGCTCGGCAGGGGCAATTGGGGGGAATGAGCGCCGAGCAGCAGTCACAGCTTAGCGCCGCGCGTGCCTATGACACCGCGCCGTGCTGTCGCTGCGGTACCTAAGCAAAGGGGCCGCCCGGAATGACCCGAGCGGCCCCTCTCGTTGATCGCTCTCCCCAACGCTCCCGAGCGATCAGCCGTGCCTCAGTAACTCGCGACGCCCCTCATGCAGCCCACCGCCGCTCGAGCACATGCTTCACGGATTATCCGGAATACGTCTAAGGAGAGGCGGCTTGAGTTCGCTCTCCTCGTCAAACTCGGGATATTCCAAATCTTCGTATAGGCACTTTTTCAAGTCCCGCCTGAGATCTCCCCAACTTTTGTATGCGTCAAAGGGAATTGAAGCAGCCCGTTCTCGATGCGTGATCTCCGCGAAATAGCCGGCGTCGCTCCGCCAAAGTCGAATCTCGTTAACAGGCCCTCGCGGGTACGTCTCCCCGACGTGATACACGTACATTCTATTTTTGGTAGTACGTAGAATGCGCATCAAAACACGGCCCCGATGGGTCCAGCTTGCGAGTTACTCTCTCCGGTGAATGTGTAGGAAGCTGGACTTGTAAAGCCGCTTAGGTGGAATTTCGAGGGAAGTGGCAATTAGGCCACGCTTTGCCAGAACTCGGCGATTATAGCCGCCCACGCCACTGCATTCGCCTAAACAGCTAATTTGGCCAGTGGGTTCACGCCTGCCTTGAAGTACCCACTCGGCGTCGGGCTGTTCGCGTTATTGGATCGTCTCTCCGTCGGATATCGCGGGCAGCACCGGCCTTGGCGGCAGCGGATGGCCCTCGCCGTGGAGGACCTCGGCACGCGTGTTGCGCATGGCGGTGCTCACCTTCTCGGCCAGCCTGGCAAATTCTTTTAGGT
>JBKPBY010000196.1:0-19144 GCA_046727075.1 bacterium
CTATTTTACAATTTCGACTTTGGAGCGGCGCCGCGCCCGCAGTGACCCTTGGGTATACAAAAGAAGCCCGCTGGTAGATTGGGCGCGCTCGTTCCTCTTGAAGCGATGCGTATAGAGCATCTTGCGCTGTCGAAACTCGACATGCCGGATAGGAGGTTGCCTTGTTCAAAAGTGAGCTAAGCGAACAATGAGCCCCAAGAGGAAACGCTCTTTCAAAGTTCTAAAACCCTGCTCCAAACCCCTTGAGCGCAAACAGTCGGCACCTCCAGGCGCCCTCCCAAAGACATGAAAATCAGCTAACACCCTTTCCGGTCACGCTTGACATTACCATAGGAGGGTCACGATTTACCGCGCCCACAACGCTTCCGCCTCTGGCGGATGCGGGCGGGTCGTGACTTTCCAGCGCAAGTGAGTCCGTGGGAAACACCATTTCCCAGGCTTATTTGAAATGCTCTAACAAAGAATCCGCAGGGATTTTGATAAGATCCTGTTTCACGTTCTTGCCGATCATGCTCCGCAGACCTGCAGGAATGTGATCAAGAATCAGAGGATTGATTTCCGAAGGAGCGGCAAAAGACCAGCTCTGCGGCTGGTACTCACGAATGATTCTTTCGATCTCGCTGCCGATTGCGCGGAATAGCTTAGCATCGTTCTCCAGTTCGATTCCGTGCCGTTCTGCAATGGCGTTTCCTTTGCCTCCAGATCCAAGGACTGGAAAGGTGCCGGCCTGGTCGCTGACCTTATCGCGGTATCGTTCATGAGCCTCCTTGAATTCCTTTTCGATCACTAATTGGGGCATCGGGCCTCGATTCGGCGCTTCCTTGAGCTTGAACGCTTTAATCGTTCCTCGATCGGCGGTAATAATGAAGGGAGGAGTCATAGTATGAGCGTGGGTGCGAATGCAACGGCTGACGGTCGACGGTTGACTGCTGACCGTGAACCGCAGCGGCCTCGCCGCTGCGGTTTAACCGGAGCGAGTCGGCTCCAGATCGAATCAAATTTTTGCGTTGATTCTGTAGGTCGTAATTTTTCCATTGTCGACCGCCCTCCACCCATTCAATGAACCCCCTTTCGCCGGTTCATGCGAACTGTTTTTGTGAGCGAAAAAATCCCAAATCATGATGATTTCCCGCTGGAGGGAGAGGAAGAAGGCCTAACCGGAGCATCAAGCGATCCTTTAGGAAATCCGCCCGGTAGTCGTGGCCGCAAAGCGAAGAACCCATACGAAGATACTGAAGCGGATGATAATCCCGGTCCTTCATTGGCTGATCAGATAGAAGATCGCACGCCGGCGACTGACGAAGAGTTGCATGGAGGCGAGGATGGGTGAGCGATTCGCGCTCGGATTCCAACGGTGCTGAGAAAGCCGATTTCAAGGCCTGGGCTCTTGGCGGTCTTGGACGGTTTCGGTTTCAGGGCCAAAGGCCGATTTATCCCCAGAGGAGTAGGCAAGTCTTGCGCGCTGCCCCTTGTCGATGAGCTCCAAAAAGACCTGAAAGTGAGTCGTGTCGAGCTGCGCTCCCCCCAAGATCCCGCCTAGCTTACTCGATCCGACGCCTTACGTGCGGATTCGCTTGCTGCTGCTCCAGAAATTTGGAAAGCCGCTCCTCCATCCGAACCATTCTGGCGGCCATGTCGTCCGGTAACGGACGCCTCGCACGCTTGATGCCGGATTCCCGTTGCATGCGGAGCCGATGGTAAAGACTCCGAAGACTTTCCCGGGTCCGAGTCTGTGTGTTCGATGTCCTCTTCATAATTGGGTCGTTGAACCGTTCCTTCCTTTACATATTGCCGCGAGATTGGGGGAGCGACCTTTGTGATTACTTTGTGATTAAAGACCAAAAACTGAAAGAACGGTATCGGGTCGGCCCCTGAAGATTTCGTGAGGGGTGCCGTTTTATGCCGTGTTCGAACAGAATCCGGACATCCCTCGAGGCGCGATCGAAATTGGTATGAGACCATTCGATTCGCTAGACGCGGCGGGAGCCAACGAGCTCATGAGGCGACCAGTGCTGGATATTAAGGGTCGAAAGGCTGGTACGCTCGAGTATGTCTGGATCGACCCGAGCACCCATCGAGTGGAGTTTGTCGGCCTCAAAACCGGTGCTGGCCTTGGCAACGTCAATGTGGTCCCGGCACGGGTTATAGACCAGGATAACGATCAGCTCAAAGTTCTGGCGGTTGCTGAATTTGTGCGAAATGGTCCGACGTTAGCGCCGCAAGCGGAGTTGGCCGAGCTGGAGAAGCAGCAGGCAAATCAGTATTACGGCCATTTTGTCCCGATTCGGCGTGCCAGCTCGATTGAGGAACTTCGACCAGAAGAGAAAGCGCAGGTCTCAGCCGAGAGCCAGGAGGCTGATCGTGGGGAGATCGAGCAAGAGGAACAAAGTTTCTTCAAACAGAAGGGCTTCGTGACCGATTCAATGCCTGAAGTCGGCGCTTCTGCAGAACTCAAGCGAACAGCTGAACAAGCGAAAATCCGAGAAGACGAACACGAACGAAGGCACGGCGGATAGGCCGCCCCCTTGGAGCCGCCCTCATGGGATTTCATGCTTGCGAGGCGAGCTCCATCATCGATGATGGGTTCCCATGGACCAATCGAAAATTCGACTCGCAATCGTCTGCGGCGGCAGATCAACCGAACATGAGGTTTCCGTTTGCTCAGCGCGTAATGTTTACGACGCGGTCGATAAATCGAAGTACGATGTTTCTCTTATTAAAATTGAAAAATCTGGTGCCTGGACGCTCTTGCGTTCAGTGGCCGAACTCCAAGCGGCACCTGGATTCGAACGATTCACTCTGACTGGTCCTGACGGAACTGCGGCCCAAGCGGGTAACATGCTGCAGACCATTGCGACCAGCTCTATCGAACAAGAAATCGATGTCGTCTTTCCACTGGTTCATGGCGCGTTCGGGGAAGATGGCTGTCTCCAAGGATTTCTTCGTCTGCTGAATATCCCATTTGTCGGCACGAATGTACTCGGATCGGCCATCGGAATGGATAAAGACGTGATGAAGCGACTTCTCAATCACGCTGGAATTCCAACTGCTCGGTTCCGTGTCATTACCGACTTAGTTTCCACGAGCTTCGAGGAGCTGGTGAAAGAATTGGGGTCGCCTCTGTTCGTTAAGCCATCGAATGCGGGCTCCTCGGTCGGGATCTCAAAGGTTACTACTGCGGATGGATTCAGTCAGGCTTTACGAACTGCGTTTCAGTTCGACGAAAAAGTTCTCGTCGAGGAGTGCGTTAACGGCCGGGAGCTTGAATGTGGGGTCCTTGGAAATGAGAAGCCGGAAGCGTCGCTGGTGGGCGAGGTCGTTGTAAATGACGAATTCTATTCTTACGAAGCGAAATACGTGAATGAGCATGGAGCCGCACTGAGGATTCCGGCGCAACTTCCGCTTCAAGTCAGCGAACAAGTTCGCAGGATGGCTGTTGAGGCCTTTAAGGTACTTAATTGTTCTGGTATGGCACGCGTCGATTTCTTTTTGTGCGATGACGGCCGAATTCTGCTGAACGAAGTCAACACCCTGCCTGGCTTTACTAATATCAGCATGTTCCCGCTTCTCTGGGAGGCGACCGGGATAAGCTACTCGGAACTGGTAGATCGACTTGTCGAATTGGCGTTACAACGGCATGGGAGGCAACAGAGCCTGGCCTACGACATCAAACAGACTACGCCGCTGCCGGAAGTCTAAGAGGCTATTCGCATGGCTTGGATACTCCCTGTCACGCTTTCCGGTGCACACGCCGCCCTTGTGCCGTTAAGCGCCGCGCATCATGATCAATTGGTCGAGGCGGCCAACGATGGGGAGCTTTGGAAGCTCTGGTACACGAGTGTCCCGAGTCCTGACGGCCTGCGGTCGGAGATTGAGCGGCGGCTGGATCTTCAAACCAAAGGATCGATGTTGCCGTTTACGGTGATAGAGAAGTCTTCCGACTTGGCCGTTGGAATGACTTCTTATATGCACATTGATGCTGAAAACCGCCGTCTGGAGATTGGCTCAACTTGGTATCGAGCGCGAGTACAGCGAACCGCGATCAACACCGAGTGTAAGATTCTTCTATTGACGCACGCGTTCGAGGTACTGAACTGTATTGGGGTCGAGTTTCGAACCTCGTTTTTTAATCAAGCAAGCAGGCGCGGAATCGAGAGGTTGGGAGCTAAGCTTGATGGAATTCTGCGCAGCCACATGATTCACTCAGACGGATCGCTGCGCGACACGTGCGTGTACAGCATTGTGGCCAGCGAATGGCCGGCAGTGCGATCCCATCTCAAGTGGCAACTCGAGAGACCACGAAGCGATTGGCAATAGACACGGTTTGCCGGCTGAGACAAACAGACGTTAAACGGAAGATCGCGAAGAAAAACAAAAGTTAAGTGTGGAGATGTGCCGGCGTTTGAAGTCGCTAGCGCCGTTGTATTGTTTTACACCGACACGCCGACACGCCGACACGCCGACACCCCGACACGCCGACACGCCGACACCCCGACACGCCGACACCCCGATACACTCCTTCTAGCTCCCGCTGAGGGCTCTTTATAGCCTACGAAATTAACTTTCATTTAGATACGTTTTCTGGCATAGTTTTTTAGAGGTCGTTCATGGAGCCTATTGCGACGACCGCGAACCACAGTTCCTATGAACCGCGTGTCACGATATTGGGCAGTGACCGGAGTCGTGGGCCTTCTTCTCGCTGGCACCTGCCTAGGCGGTGCCGAGTCTCCGGCGAAAAGCGAGCGGATCCACAAGAGCACTTGGTCTAGCAGCAATACACGGGCAGTAACAATCGTTTCGCAGCCTGTTGGCGCTAGAATCATGATCAACGGAGTATACGTCGGCACGACCCCGCTCAACGTCGACTTCTATGTGGACCACCAGGGGCGGGTGATGCGGGAAATTCAGATGCGCGCCATCTCTCCAGCGCCACTGCCTGTTCAGGAAATCAGGACATTCCCGGCCGCCGCTACCGACGGGGATGCGAGCCGGATGCCCCACATCATCGATTTCGATCTGAATATCCATCCCGTATTAGTGATTCGGTAAGCTAGGCGAGACGAATTTTTGCAAAGGGTCGCGCGCAGCACGCGACTCCACGCTGGAATATACCCGCGGCGTAGCCGCGGCTATTCCTTTATGGGGGAATGGGGCTAATTGGACTTATGGGACCGAATAAGACGTATGCGACAATGGGACTCGCATAGGAGCCCCTCACATCTCACGTCCGACATCTCACTTAAATTCCCCCGAGGCAGATGTATTTTATTTCGAGGAATCCTTCGATGCCGTAGTGAGAACCTTCACGTCCCATCCCGGATTGTTTAACTCCGCCAAACGGAGCAACTTCATTCGAGATGAGGCCGGTATTAACACCCACGATACCCGATTCCAAGCCTTCCGCAGCTCGCCAGATCCGGCCGATGTCCCGGCTGTAAAAGTAACTGGCCAGCCCGAATTCGGTAGCGTTGGCAAGCTCAACGGCTTCGTCATCAGTTCGAAAACGGAACAGAGGTGAGACCGGCCCGAAAGTCTCTTCCCGCGCCACCTTCATGGCCGGAGTTACGTTAGCGATCACCGTTGGTTCGAAAAATGTCTGACCCAGCGAGTGACGTTTGCCGCCCAGCAGCACGTTAGCACCTTTAGAGACGGCATCGGCAATGTGCTCTTCTACTTTGTACACAGCCGCCTCGTCAATCAATGGGCCTTGCTGAGCTCCCGGCTCAAATCCGTTTGCTACCTTCAGCTTCTTTACCGCGGCGACCAGCTTCTCGGCGAACGCGTCATATACGCCCTCCTGTACATATAATCGATTCGCGCAGACGCAGGTCTGGCCGGTATTACGGTACTTTGAGACGATCGCGCCTTCCACAGCAGCGTCCAGATCGGCATCATCAAACACGATGAATGGGGCGTTACCGCCGAGCTCCAGCGATATTTTCTTGATGGTGCTGGCGCTTTGCTGCATGAGCAGCCGCCCAACTTCGGTCGACCCAGTAAACGTGATCTTTCGAACATCGGTATTGGAGGTCATTTCGCCGCCAATCGCTGGTGGATCGCCCGTGACAACGTTAAACACGCCGGCTGGCACACCTGCGCGTTCGGCTAACTCAGCCAGTGCCAATGCGGAAAACGGCGTCGATTCAGCCGGCTTCAGGACCATCGTGCACCCTGCCGCCAGCGCGGGGCCAGCTTTTCGCGTGATCATTGCCGCTGGAAAATTCCACGGCGTAATCGCGCAGCAGACGCCAACAGGCTGTTTAATTACAACGATCCGCTTGTCGGTG
The DNA here is from genome assembly GCA_046727075.1 of bacterium. GTDB lineage: Bacteria > Verrucomicrobiota > Verrucomicrobiia > Chthoniobacterales > JAFAMB01 > JBKPBY01. The sequence continues at coordinate 6,288 of JBKPBY010000196.1, forward strand.
GCCGGCGATGGGATCGTATCTCCGTAGATTCGTTTTCCTTCTTCCCCAAACCACTCGATGAAAGAGGCGGCGTAAGCGATCTCTCCTTTGGATTCGGTTAACGGTTTCCCTTGTTCGGCGGTCATAATTGCCGCCAAGTCCTCGGTGTTTGCCAACATCAGATCGCTCCATTTTCGGAGAATCAGGGCGCGTTCCTTTGCTGTCTTGCGCCTCCACTCCCGCCAGGCGCGATTGGCAGCCGCGATTGCGCGCCGCGTTTCGGCCGCACCCATCTCAGGCACCGAACCCAGTATTTCGCCCGTCGCGGGATTATTGACCTCAAATGATTTGCCGTTGTCTGCGTCACACCAGGTTCCGTCAACGTAGGCTTGTTGGCGAAACAGAGAGGGATCTTTAAGTGAAAGTGTCTTCGTCATCGTATCGTCTCCTTACTTTAACATTGCGCGTAAACCGTGATCCGTAAACCCTGGGCCCTGATCCGTAAACCGTAATCCGTATTCCGTAATCTGTAAGCGTATTCCCTGTTACGGATCACGGTTTACGGATCACGGTTTACGGATCACGGTTTACGGATCTACGTCAGGAATATGCAGCTCTGTAAATACTCTCTATATTAAGTTAATGGCTGACCAGATTACCTCATGAAACGTACTCTCCTCTTGCTTGCTTGTTTTGCCGGTTGGGCCAGTGTGTCACTGGCAAATATGGACGACGCGAAATCTTCAGGACAAACGGAAACCATCGTGTTTGGCGGAGGTTGCTTCTGGTGCCTCGATGCCCAGTTCAAAATGGTCCCAGGCGTGCGCTCGGTCGTTTCAGGCTACGCAGGCGGATCGCGAAAAAACCCAACATATGAAGAGGTATGTACTGGAACCACAGGCCATGCGGAAGTCGTGCAGGTTGAGTTTGACCCGGCCAAAGTCTCTTTGGATGATTTATTGAGAAAATTCTTCAAAGCGCATGACCCGACCACCTTGAACAGGCAGGGCCCGGACGAGGGAACCCAATATCGGTCTATCGTTCTCTACCAGAACGATCAGCAGAAAGCGGTTGCGGAAAAAGCAAAAGCCGAGGCGCAACAAAATTGGCCCGACCCCATCGTAACAGAGATTGTCCCGCTATCGGCTTTTTACAAAGCGGAAGAATATCACCAGGATTACTTCGCAAAAAATCCCACCCAAGGCTATTGCCGGCTGGTCGTTGCGCCAAAAGTAAAGAAGTTTGAAAAGCTCCTGAAAGAAGAGAAGCATTAGAATTTGAATAGCCAGTCGTGGGTTCAGGTCGCGCAGGATTCAGCGGCACGCTTGATCCCCGTATCGCTAGATGACTTAATATGGTCTCTTCATGAAACCCGCCGCTCTTCTTGGCGTGATCGCGGTGACGACTCTTCTCGCTGAAGGAGCCTCTGGACAAATGGACAGAGTCACTGGCAAGACTTTTGCAACGCGATCGGAAGTAATTGCTAAGCATGGGATGGCCGCTACAGCACATCCCCTGGTGACTCAAATCGCGATTGATGTTCTCAAACAGGGTGGGACAGCAGTCGATGCGGCGATCGCTGCAAACGCGGCGCTTGGATTGATGGAACCGGTCAGCTGCGGCATCGGCGGAGACTTGTTTGCGATCGTTTGGGATGCGAAGAGCAAGAAGCTCTATGGAATCAACGGGAGTGGGCGCTCCCCCAAAGGTCTTTCTTATGACCAGATGAAGGCTGAGTTGAACAAACTCGGCGTTCTATCAATCCCGAAATTCGGCATGCTTTCGATCAGTGTTCCCGGCACAGTCGACGCATGGTTCGAGTTACACGACCGTTTCGGCAAGCTCCCGATGAAAGATGATCTCGCGCCGGCCATCCAGTATGCAACCGAAGGATTCCCGGTGACAGAGTTGATTGCATTCTACCTCAAGCACAACATCCAAGCCCTCGAGAAGCAACCGGGAGCCTTGCGCCAAACTTATACGGTTAACGGTAAAGCTCCTGAAAAAGGTGATCTGTTTAAAAACCCTGATCTGGCGAATACGTACAGAATCATTGGAGAGCAAGGACGAGACACCTTTTATCGGGGCGAGATTGCTGACAAGATCGACAAATTCTTCCGCGAGAACGGCGGCTTTCTCCGCAAGGAAGACTTCGCGTCTCATCATTCTGAGTGGGTCGATCTGGTAACAACAAACTACCGCGGCTACGACGTTTACGAGATCCCTCCTAACACTCAGGGAGCCACCGTGCTTGAAATGCTGAACATCCTTGAAGGATTTGATCTCAAATCGATGGGCTTCGGGAGTCCAGACGCGCTCCACGTCATGATTGAAGCAAAGAAGCTGGCGTACGAGGATCGCGCCAAAATGTTTGCCGATCCGGCTTTTTATCCGCCGCCGATCGCAAAGCTACTGTCGAAGGAATACGGCACTGAGCGGCGAAAACACATCGATATGAGTAAGGCAGCTCTCCACTATGAAGCGGGAGATGCGAAGTTGGTCCAGGGGGACACGACCTATCTCTGCGTTGCGGACGACCAAGGAAATATGGTTTCGCTCATTCAGAGCAATTTTCGCGGCATGGGTGCTGGAATTGTGGTTCCCGGCCTCGGATTCGGATTCCAGGATCGCGGCGAACTTTTTTCGATGGAGCCGGGCCACCCAAACGTTTACGCGCCTGGCAAACGTCCATTTCATACGATCATCCCTGGGTTTGTTATGAAAGATGCAAAACCATGGCTGACGTTTGGAGTCATGGGAGGAGACATGCAGCCGATGGGTCAGGTCCAGATTTTGATAAACCTGATAGATTTCGGTATGAACCTCCAGGAAGCGGGCGATGCCGCGCGCTGGCAGCATGAAGGTTCATCAGCGCCAACCGGCGAGACAATGACAGATGGCGGATGGGTCAATGTCGAGTCCGGTTATCCATATCAGACAATCCGCGAATTGATGAACCGCGGCCACCATCTCCGATTCGATCTCGGCGGATACGGCGGCTACCAGGCGATTATGAGGGACGATCGGCAAGGAGTCTACTACGGCGCGTCCGAATCGCGGAAAGATGGCTGCGCCATCGGATACTAGCGCTTCGCCTGTCGAGCGTCCGCCGTCCCCATCCACCCTTATGCGGGGTGCGCTGCATGGCGGCAGAGGTGGCTCGACTGGGCTCGCCGAAGTCGTGCAACCACACATCCGCCTCGCCTCAGATCGCTTGCCGTCTCGCATTCTCTATATCGCAGAGACAGGTTTCCTATCGAACGAGGCCTGTTGCTTTGGCTCTTGCAAAATTTTGCAGCTATTCCTCTACGGCTGGATTTGGCGATTCTGGTGGGTTTGGATTCCTGTACTCCTCTTGCCATGCTGGATTTATGACTGACCGGGGGGTCGCGGCATGGCTGCAGTGGCAGCTGCCGAGACCGCTACTGCATCAGCACCGCAATCGATCTGGCTTGAACCGTATACTTCGATCCATGAACCTGAACTTCGTTGCCGGGTAAGCAGATATCGTCCGGAGATGTGAGACTTGTATCCACGACGCGCATCCAAGGCTTTCGAAACCCATCGCAGATCGTGAAGCTAAGCGGTTCCGCGAATCCATTGATCATGACGTAAAGATCCGCGTCTTGTACCGATGCTCCACCCAGGTAATAAGCGAGAGTGTGCGAATGAAAAGAAAGATCTGTCTCCGAATTGACCCCGTGCCATCGAATGTCGTCGCGCCAGAACACGCTGCGACAAATCGTTGGATGCGCTTTTCGGAATACTATCATCAGCTTCACAAACCGGAAAATATCCGCGTGTTTGTTGAGTCCGCTCCAATCAAGCCAGGTTGTCCGGTTATCTTGGTTGTAAGGGTTGGTGTTGCCGCCTTGGGTGTGAAGAAACTCATCTCCAGCGGCGAACATTGGAATCCCGTTGGCGAGCATTAGCAGACAGAAGAAGTTTTTTGCCTGTTGTTTGCGCAAAGCGATAACATTGGCTGGCGCGCCGTTGTCCCCTTCCCAACCGCAATTCCAGCTGAAATTGTTCTGCGGACCATCGGTGTTTGCATGTCCGTTAGCCTCGTTATTGCGCTCATTGTACGAGACCAAATCATAGAGAGTGAACCCGTCGTGCGACACAACGTAATTAATGCTGTAGAACGGCCGGCGCGCTTCTTCGATTCGATCAGGAAAAAGATCGTCACTGCCGTATAGGCGACGCATCACCGATGGCACCGTTCCGACATCTCCGCGTACGAACCGCCGAATGTCGTCGCGGAACATCCCGTTCCATTGATGCCAGTACATTCCTGGGAAACTGGTCCCCAACTGGTATGCTCCACCCGCATCCCATGGCTCGGCGATCAAACGGACACCACTCAGCACTGGATCGGTCCGGATTGCCGAAAGTAACGGCGAATCGTGCGTGTCAATCGAGCCATCCGCAGATCTTGTCAGGATGGAGGCAAGATCAAAGCGAAACCCGTCTACGTGCATTTCGGTGACCCAGTAGCGCAGGCTGTCCAGAATCAGACTCCGGATACACGGGTCGGTGCAATTGAGTGTATTTCCTGTTCCGGAATAGTTAGCGTAGGGCCGGTCAGGATCTCCAGTGAGCAAATAGAAACTGGCGTTATCAATCCCTTTGAAGGAATAGATGGGACCCCGGTGATCGCCTTCGGTTGTGTGATTGTATACTACGTCGAGGATCACCTCGATGTCCGCGGCGTGCAGCGCTTTCACCATTTGCCGAAACTCGGCGACAGCGCTCACCGAATTCGATGCGTAGCTCTGGTGCGGCGAAAAAAAGTTGAGCGTCATGTAGCCCCAATAGTCACCTTCTTGGGCATCGAACTGATGCACCGGCATCAACTCAACGATGGTAACTCCTAGCTCCTTCAAATAAGGAATTTTCTCGCTGACTCCGGCGAAGGTCCCGCGTTGTGATTCCTTCAGTCCGCTGGTTTCACTAGCGGTGAAGCCTTTTATATGCATCTCGTAAACGACGGCGTCGGAGTAATGTCTAGGCGATCTGTCGTCACTCCAATCAAATGGCGCATGATCCCGGAACAGGAGACCAAGGGGCGCTTTACCGGAATTGTCGCCCTTCGCTTTTGCTGCCTCCCGGCTAAACTGGGGCGGAAAGAAAACGCCTTTGGCAAACGGATCCAACAGGATCTTATCAGGATCGAAAGCACTCAAGCCGAGAGAATCAGAGCTGGCCGGGCCGTCAACGCGATAAGCGTAATAAACAGCCCCATTCAAATCGGCCTCTTTGATCCGGCAATGCCAAACCCGCCTTGTTTTGTGCCGAGGAGGCTCAAGCCTGACCTCCAGATACGGCTTGAACGCGTCGTCTTTGGCAAACAAAAGGAGTGTAACTTCACTCGCTGTCGTGGAGTAAAGGGCAAAATTGTAAGCCTCTTCGTCCGCGATATACGTTGCTCCGAGCGGTATCGGTGATCCCTCGATCGAAGGCCAGTGAATGTGAGTATTAGCGTGAGTCACAACTGTATGAATGCGAGTGTCAGTCAGAAAGGATCCCGGTGAATCACGAAATAAGCGTAACGCTGGTGCACGTGCTCGGCCAGATGAAAGGGTTGCGCGTTTGTATCTCTCATACTAGCACTAGCACTCACACTCTCAGTCATTATGATTCCATCTCGAGATCAAGCCTGGTCGCTAGTCTGCGAATACACCCAAAGTGAATCGCTCCGGCGTCATATGTTGGCAGTGGAAATGGCAATGCGTGTCTATGCGCCAAAGTTCAATGGCGATCCGGATGTCTGGGGTGTTGTCGGTCTTTTGCATGATTTCGACTACGAGCGTTACCCGGATGTCGCGACGAACGGGCACCCGGTTCGGGGCGTAGCGATCCTTCGCGAAAAAGGTGTCGACGAAGAAGTCCTGCACGCGATCCTCTCCCACGCCTCCGAGGTTACTCGTGTACAACCTACGACCGCGATGGAAAAGACTTTAGTCGCCGTCGACGAACTGACCGGGTTCATTGTCGCTGTGACGCTCGTTCGACCGTCAAAGAGCATTCAGGACGTCGAACTAAGGTCGATTAAGAAGAAATGGAAAGACAAAGCTTTTGCGGCACCGGTTAATCGTCACGAGATCGAACAGGCGGCAACCGATTTGGGCGTCGGGCTGGATGATCATGTCCAGACTGTACTCGGTGCGATGAAGGAACGGGCAGCGGAATTGGGACTGTGAAACGCCGGGATCGCGCCTGGACCGGATCCGTGAACGCCGTCTCTACAATTCCGCTGTAAGGGACAGGCCCCTGCCGCCGACACCCAGAATTCCGCTGAGGGGGACAGGCCTCTGCCGCCGACACCAGGGCGGACCACTGTCTTGTAGGCCGAGGTAGACCTCTGCTACCGAGGGTTGGCTAAGTTCATGACGATGTGACGATCGTTTCGTCGCGTCGGTTCTATGGCGCTTCGCATCGAGTTACCGCTGAGTTTTGGCGGCAGGGAGTCCTCCTTCGCCAAGGCTATGGGGGACAGGCCCTGCCGTCCTTCAGCAAATCGTTTGCGATCACGTCTAGGCGCTAGTTTATGACGATCCGGCGTTCCCTGCGTTCCATTAGCGGCGGAAAGGGTGGCGCGCTACAGCGTCATTGGTCGTGCTCGGTATTGGCGGCAGGGGCCTGTCGCTCTGCAGCGCGATTCGCCGAGTGCTGGGATTCGGCGCCAGGAGCGGTTCGATTCAGGCCGCCGCCAAAGTCTTGCCGCCCAACATGCAATGTGTCGATGGCGAAAGCATATTCCATTGCCACTTCTTTGAGCCGGCTGAATCGTCCGCTCTGCCCGCCGTGACCAGCTCCCATATTGGTTTTCAATAGAAGTACGCGGTTCTGATTCTTTAAGGCACGCTGCTTGGCTACCCATTTTGCCGGTTCCCAATAGCTGACGCGCGGATCGTTAAGCCCGGCAATGACCAAAAGGTTCGGATACTGCCTGTCGGCTACGTTGTCGTAGGGCGAATATGTAGCAATGTAATCGTAGTACTTCGGATCCTGCGGATTTCCCCATTCGTCATATTCCGTGACGGTCAAAGGTAAAGAGGGATCGGACATTGTGTTGAGCACATCGACGAAAGGGACCTCGGCGATGACACTGCTGAACAGGTCGGGACGAAGATTCATAACGGCGCCCATGAGCAAGCCGCCTGCGCTGCCACCATTAATCACAATTCTTTTCGGTGCAGCGTACTTCTTTTCGACCAGGAACTCCGCGCAGCGGACGAAATCGGTGAACGAGTTCTTTTTCTTTAAGAGTTTACCATCTTCATACCAGGACCTGCCCAACTCGCCGCCGCCGCGAATATGGGCGATGGCAAAAACAAATCCGCGGTCCACTAAACTGAGTCGATTGGGGCTGAAGGTCGCATCCATCGTGATTCCGTAAGCGCCGTAACCGTAGAGCCACAGTGGTGCAGTTCCATCTCTTGGTGTTCCTTTTCTATAAAAGAGCGAGATGGGAATTTCGACGCCGTCATCCGCCTTGGCAAAGACCCGCTCTGACACATATTCCTTCTTGTTGTATCCGCCGAGAACAGGCGCTTCCTTCTTCAACTCCTTCTCATGCGTAACCATGTCATAATCGATAATTGACATTGGTGTGATGAAAGAGCTGTAGCGAATCCGGAGTGCAGTAGTTTTGAATTCCGGGTTCGTTGCGAGGTGAACATCGTAGGTCGGTTCATCAAACTCGATGTTGTGCGATTCTCCTGATTGTAAATTGTACGTGACGATCATCGGCAGTCCGTTTCGCCGCTCCGAAATCGCTAGGTAGCTTTCAAAAGCATCCACGTGCTCAACTCGGACCGCTGGGTCGTAGGGGATCAAATCCTTCCAGTTTTCTTTCCCAGGTGAAACAACTGGCGCAGCTACAAGCTTGAAGTTATTCGCGCTTTCGTTGGTGACGATAAAGAACCGATCGTCGTGATGGTCTACGTAATAGAGCAAATCATTTTCGCGTGGACGAAGAACTACAGTCTCTTTTTCCGGCTGATCGGCGAGAAGAAAGCGTACCTCGCTGGACAACTCGCTTTCGGAAGAGACGAAGATGAATTGGCGGCTACGCGATCTCGCTACTGCAAGACTGAATCGTTCATCCTTTTCCTCGTAGACTATCCGATCCTTTGTGGTGTCTTCGCCGAGGACGTGTTTAAGTACCCTGTATGGTCGTTTAGCCGGATCGAGGTCAGTATAGAAAAAGGTTCGATTGTCGTTCGCCCACGCGAAGGTGTAAGAAGAGTTTTTAATTTCGTCCGGAAGCATTCGGCCCGTTTCGAGATTCTTGACCCGAAGTATGAAGGTTTCGCTGCCATCCATATCGACGGAGTAAGCCAGTAACTTATGATCCGGGCTCGGCAGACAGACACCCAAATGAAAGAATTTTTGACCTTTGGCTAACTCGTTCTCATCTAAGATGACCTCTTCGTTTGCGTCGAGATTCCCTTTTTTGCGGCAATGAACCGGGTACTCTTTCCCGGTCTCCATCCGGGTGTAGTAATAATAGTCATCGACCTTTTGTGGTACCGAAAGATCCTCTTCTTTGATACGTCCACGCATTTCCTGATATAGCTCCTCCTGAAGCGCCTCCGTATGCTTCAAAGCGCCCTCGGTGTAACGGTTCTCCGCCTCGAGATACTTGATGACTTCGGGATTTCTCTTCTCGCGCAACCAGAAGAACGGGTCATCCCCGGCGCGCCCGGCAATCACAGTTTTGTGAGGTTTCTCGGGAGCCTTTGGCGGAACTGCTTCAGAAATCATAGGCAAAGCAAGAGCGAATAGTAACGACCGGGCAAACATGTTGCAAAAGCCCTAGAACACATGATCGAAAAAAGCAAACCGAGGAACCTGCACCCTTTGTCTCTTTCGTAACTTTGCAAAGTCCTGTGGCGGGACCTGTCCCCAAAGACAATGCAGGGCGGGACCTGTCCCCCAAAATGGGCAATGTGCCGGAAGCCATATGACCCGTCCCTAAGTATCTCGAGCTGCCCCTTTCGTGGCTCCGCAGTGAGGTGCCGGGAGGGGAGGCACGGCCTGTCCCCTAAGACTCGTGCTTGGCTATCCCGCACAAAATCGAAACACCAGCTCTGTTTGGTTGGGAGTGAAAGAAACCGAAGTTGAGTCCACAAATCGTTCGCAGTTGCGATTTTCGCGACCTGGCGAAAAGCCTCAGTGCTATTGGCAGGTGACGAAAACCGATTGGCCGGTGCCTGCTAGGCTGATTGAGGGCGCTTCAGCGTGAAGAGACCGGGGAATTGTGGCAGTTGATACCCGCTTCGGTCCCGTTTGTACCCTAACGAGTCTCTGAAGCGAGCGAATTGAGCTTCTACGAAGCGCTGGCTGCCTAGGACGCCGCCGTAAGTAAAATATCTTACTCTGCAGTTTAGCAGTGTGAGCATCGATAGTTCGCCCCTCTCTTTCTCAACTACCCGTTGAACGGTTCGCTGATCGAAGCCATCTCTATTCGGACGGGCTACTGATTTGAGGCCGGCGGTAAACAGTAGACAACGATATTGCTCCGCGACCTCTTTCCAAGGCAAGCTGCTCGAATAGGCAAATGCGGAGGAAATGCCAGAGCGGGCCGACAGGGATCCACCGGAAATCGCTTCAGCATATCCACAAAATCGATAGTCTTTTGGGTCTCTGCACAATCCGCCGCGAACCGGATTCAAGTCGATATAAGCTGCGACTGCCCGTAGTGCGCTGCCGCCTTCCACAAGCACGCTCTTAAAGCGCTCTGCCCAGAACACTCCGAAACGGTTATGGCGTCTGTTGTACCACTGGGCGAACCCTCCTTTTAATTCTTTGAGAAAAACGGAGACGTCAAACATCCGCCTGACAAAGGCGGTATGAATCTGCGCTCGATGCCATTCTGAATCGGAACGCTTTAGGCAGGCTTCCAATTCCAACGCGACACGCTTCCGCCGACCAGGGCCATACAGGTTCTCGATTCTTTCTAGCAGCTCCACGTCTGAAAGCGGTCGTCGCTCAGGCACTTCGCACAAAATGTGAAAATGGTTCGACATGACCGCATAGGTCAGTATTCGGATTCCGCAAAAGTTTGCCAACTGATGCATTAGGCCGACAAATACCTCCGCCTCAACACAGACGGAGTTAGTCGTTGCGAATGCGTGACGGCCTTCACAAGTCCGCGAAATACAATGATAGAACCCGTGACCTTCTGCTTTGATCCTAGGTCGGCGCATGCTTAGAATAACATAACTCAAATATATAGAGTAACAATGTATTTAGTTTGATATTCAAATGTCTGAACGCCATCCGCGGCCAAAGTTCGCTGATTAATAGATTCACGGGATCTGCAAGTCCTTGAGTTCTGTTACCAGGGTCTATTCCCGGCGATCGCGACTTTCAGCCCTTCTCCAAGCTGGCAGACCGAAGTGGCTGACGCGCTGATCGCAGTCGCTAGAGAAGATGTTGGATCGAGAAGCTGGCGATGGCGAAGCGAAAGGATGGATCGACCTGTCCCCATTTTCGGCACATTTAAGTGGCGCCCTGGCCTAACGAATGGAAGTAATCGGGAAGGAATCTACCTCCTTGCCTTTTGGTAATTTTGCAAAGTCCTGTGACGGGAGCTGTCCACTGAGTGGTGGCAAGGCGGGACCTGTCCCCGAAATGTCTTTGGCTTCGCAAAAGTTCCGTGGCGCGACCTGTCCCCCAATTGTCGACATCCTCAGACATGCGCCGGAAGGGATGTGACCTGGCCCCGTGGGCGGGAATGTCCCCGTGGGCGGGAAGTTGGGGGTTGTTTTTTAGGTTGGGGTCAGTTATCGGCTCAAGGGATGGATGGCGTTCTAATCACATTCGAAGGAGGAGAGGCGTGTGGGAAGTCGACGCAGGTTACGCGGTTGGAAGGCCGCCTGGTTGGCTTAGGCAGAAAGGTTATTGCTGTTCATGAGCCCGGATTCACGGAGATCGGTCTGTCGATTCGGCATTTGTTGTTGCACGCCAAAGAGGGCCAGACGATTCGCCCAGAGACAGAGCTGCTATTGTTTGCGGCAAGCCGGGCGCAGCTTGTAGCCGAGGTAATTCGCCCGGCATTAGAAGAAGGGACGATCGTGATATCCGACCGATTCATCGATTCGACAACCGTCTATCAAGGCTACGGACGCGGACTGGATTTGAAATTCATTGAGGCTCTCAACCAGTTCGTTGTCCGAGGGTGCCGGCCACGCAGAACTATCTTCCTTGATTTAGATATCGAGAATGCCCGAAAACGGCAGATGCGCCGGGTGCGGTCCGTAGGCACGTCGGATAGAATGGAGCAACTACCGAAAGATTTTTTTGAGACGGTCAGACGCGGCTATCTCGATATTGCGTCAAGAGAGCCGGAACGATTTAAGATTGTCGACGCATCTCCCCCAGCTGATGAGGTGGAACGAATGGTCTGGGCCGAGCTCGAAGATATTTTTCGCTGACAATGGCTTTTTCGATTGAGCAAGCGCTCGAATATTTGACTCGTGCCAATGCAAGCAATCGTTTGGCACACGCTTTTTTGTTTTCCGGGCCGACGGGCAGCGGTAAGAAGCGACTTGCGACCGAGTTCTATTACGCGGTCAATGGAAAGGAAACGACTCTCGCGGATTTCCATTCTGTGGAACCGGAATCAAAATCACGACGGATCATAGTTGACCAGATTCGAGGGTTAGAGAGTTCGCTGCGAATGCGGTCACGCAATGCCCGAACAAAGTTTGGAGTGATCTACGAGGCAGACCGGCTGATGCCTCAGGCAGCCAACGCGTTTCTTAAGACGTTAGAGGAACCCCCGGATCATTCCATTCTCATATTGATCACTCAAATCCCCGATGCCCTGCTAGAAACCATTCTGTCACGTTGTATCAGAGTCCCTCTCTTATCTGCTGATCGCCGGGTTCGGACTGCGGAAGAGACCGAACTTTTGGAAGCGCTTACGAGGATTGTATCTGAAGACGGCTTCTCTATCGGAACAGCCCTTCGACTCGCGCGAGTTTTCCAGGATATCCTAATCCGTGCTCGAGCGCGGGTAGAAGAAGAGCGCGAGGAGGCTATCCAAAAAAACAGAGTGCTTTACAAGCAAACGACAGACGGATCGTGGATAGAAGAAGAAGAGAAGCGGCTGGCCGTTCTAACAGAGAGCCAATATGTAAAACTGCGGACGATCCTGGTAGAGACGATCATCCAGTGGTTTGGTAGCGCTATCATTTTTCAGCAAAGCGGAGAGGTTGCCGGCGGGACGGAATATGCTGCTGCGTCCCGTGACTTAGCTGCTCGCGCGTCCTGCGAGGAGTTAATGAGGAGACTGGCAGGTCTCCGATCGCTAGCCGACCATTTGTCCAGAAACGTCCAGGAGGCCCTGGCCATTGAGGTTGCTTTTATAGAGTCGTTTGGCCCAGAACGCGTACTGAAGAAGTCCAGAAAGTGAACGATCAATCGACCGAGAGTGGCAACTAAGCGCCATGGGCTTTTTTCAGAACGTTCTCCCGATGAGATAGATACTAGCGCTTCTGCAAGGACAGAATCGTTTCGAATTCAGTCTTTGAAAGCGGCTGGACCGAGAGTCGGGATTGCTTAAGCAACGGGATGTTGGCCAGCTTTGGTTCCGATTTGATTTGATCCAGAGTGATTGGCGGATTTATCGGCTGGACCGGCGTGAGCTCGACCGCCGACCAGTCTCCCTCTGCCGCGGTTGGATCTGGGAAAGCTTCCTTCGTAACTTTGGCAATCCCCACCACCGCCTTTCCATTAACGCTATGATAGTAGAAGACGCGATCGCCGATTTTCATCGATCGCAGGTTATTTCGAGCCTGAAAATTCCTTACCCCTGTCCAATCGGTTTTGCCGTCGGAAACGAATTGATCCCACGAATAAGC
>JBKPBY010000197.1:0-14610 GCA_046727075.1 bacterium
CTGCGGCCAATGTCTTTATTGCCGGCTTGGGGAAGAGAACCTCTGCGATCGGCCAGGGTTTACTGGATATACTCTGGATGGTGGTTACGCCGAGTATACTGTCGCTGAAGCTTCTTTCTGCTTTCCGATTCCTGACTCTTACGCAAACGCCGAAGCGGCTCCGTTACTGTGCGCCGGACTGATCGGCTACCGTTCGTTGGTCAAAGCAGGACGGGACGCTAAGCGGCTTGGTATTTACGGTTTCGGCGCTGCGGCTCATATCATCGCGCAGGTTGCCGTTTATCAAGGACGTGAAATCTACGCGTTCACACGGGGAGGCGCTACGCAGGGGCAGGAGTTTGCTCGGAGATTAGGAGCAACCTGGGCCGGCGATTCGGATCAGTTGCCGCCGGTTCAACTGGACGCAGCGATCATTTTCGCTCCGGTTGGATCACTCGTTCCAACCGCTCTGCGGGCTGTTCGAAAGGGTGGCCGCGTTGTCTGTGGCGGCATTCACATGAGCGATATCCCGGCGTTTCCGTACGCTTGGCTTTGGGAAGAAAGAAGCATCTGTTCGGTAGCGAATCTTACACGCGCCGACGCTCGATCGTTCTTGGATCTTGCCGCCAAAACCAAGATCCGAATCGAAACAGTCACCTTTCCAATGTCCAAGGCGAACGATGCTCTAAATAGCTTACGAGAGGGCCAAATCCAAGGGGCTGCGGTGCTCCTTCCCGACTGGTGAACGCTGCAAAGGCAATCGATCGCGTGACATAGTCCATTGTCGTGACCCTGCCAATGATGAGGCACGCCGCACAATCGGCAGGACTGAGCTTCAGCTCAGCCTCATGCGTGTGGCATCCCCAAGGCCCGTATCGATTTATCCTGACTTTCGAACGCCGCTGAGTCCGTCCGGTAAGGCCGCCAAACCTAGATGCTTAGGCGGTAGATAGTGCGTTCCGTTTTTCTCCTCTTACAGGCTGTGGAATAACAGATCCTCGGCTGGACTCAAATAAAGCGAGCAAACCGTAGTGCCTATGAACACTTGGCCCGCCTTGGAGCCTACATCCGGTAATTTGAAATTGCCGCAGCGCCGAAACTCGGCAGCTCGGTTTCCTATGTAACTGGTGACGGCAGCTAAGATCTGCTGCCCGCCAAACGCTAAACTATGATGAAAAGTCACATTAATCGCTGTCTTCTTGCGATCGTCACGATCGTTACACTCTGCTCAATGACTGCACTGTTGCAGGCGACAGAGCTGCACCCGATAGTTGTTGTCGGAATTCCGGCTGACACCGTTGCGTCGGCGCATCCAACACCGGAATATCCACGCACCGCGCGAGACCTGCATCTCTTTGGCGACGTTGTTGTCACCGTCCGGGTTGAGAATGGTAAGGTCACGGAAACAACGACTGCTTCACGTTCGCCCATTCTGGCGGACTCCGCGTCACGTTGGGTAACTTATCAATGGAGGTTCAAACCCACGGTAAGGGGAGTGTTCCGGATTCCGATCTCATACAGGGAGTCGGCGTAACCCAAGCTGAGGTTGGAAGGGGAGACAGGAGCGCTTTTGCTTCCGTCTCCTCCTTTCTTTGGTCAAGGGGCCGGCGTGAATTACTCTCGCCGTCGCATGATCGCGACATCGTAAAGCGGATTCCGGAAGCGATTTCGATACGCCGGTCTGACTCTACCACACCCGAAATCATCTCCTCCAAATGAAATGGATCGAGGCGTCTTTCTCCCGACGCATGCTCAAAATCAACCGTTGCCGTGGGTTTGTAAGGAGTTCTACCCGATTCTGTGTAAGCATTGCGTAGTCGGCGCAGCCGGGCCTTGAGCTTGGGAAAAGGCCGTAGCAAAGTACGTCCCAGCGCTGACATTCCATTGTTCGCCATGTGAACGGGATCCTCCTGTTTTAGATCTCCAGCCGGTTAAACGGCCTTGCGAAGCGGAGCAGATGCCCGGTGCAGTGTCAAGCGGTTGCGCCTTGTTCGTGAAAAGCCGGTAAACAATAATCATCGGCAAACTGTGAAACAAAGCGCAATGAATCTAGCGGTCGGTTTTCTCATTCTGTTGGTCGGGGACAATTGCCGCGCACAGAATACGATGATCAACGACCTGGTGCCGGACCTGTTCCACTATTTGGAACAAGCTCCAGCGGACCGAAGAGCCGGAGCGCAACGATTTTCAGAGATTGTTATTCAGCCGCATCCGGAGATTTACAACCGGCCTCAGGTATTCAAAACCGATATAGATTCCCTATCACTCTATCTGGGAGCTCTTCCTCGCTACCTGCCGCAAATTCGGACCATGCACGAGCAACTTCGCGAAACTGCGGGCCCAGTTGAACAAGCTCTGGTTAAGCTTTTTCCCGATCTCGATCGTTCGCATTTGAGGGTTTATCTGATGCTCTCTCTCTTCCGGTTTGACGGCAAAGTACCGGATGACGATCCACATATTCTGCTATTGGGAGTCGATGGTATAGCCAGATACCACGGTACAAGCTTTCCGGTTCGAGTCTTGCTCTCGCATGAGCTGTTTCATCTGTATCATTTTCAGATTAACCCAGTGCCTAAGCCGGTGAACGAGTTGCCGTTGTATCGACAAGTCTGGCAAGAGGGATTGGCAACTTACGTGAGCGAACAATTGAATCCGAACGCGCCGCTCGAGGATATCTTGCTGGATCCTCGACTGGCTCGGGAAGGCCCAACGCTCATTCCTACCTTTGCTCGTCGAATCCTTCCACAGCTTGAAACAGCGGATGATTCGATCGCTGCTGAATATCTATCATACCGGCGCAATTCTGAGTTGCCGTCTCGGATGGGGTACCTGATTGGACTCGA
This sequence comes from bacterium, assembly GCA_046727075.1. Lineage (GTDB taxonomy): Bacteria > Verrucomicrobiota > Verrucomicrobiia > Chthoniobacterales > JAFAMB01 > JBKPBY01. Next base: position 2,823 of record JBKPBY010000197.1, read on the forward strand.
GATCGCCAAAAGCCTTGCGAAAACTCGTTCTCTTTACGATCTAACACGCCTGCGCGGCGGTGCGTTACGGGTCACGATGAAGCGAGAAGTAGAGAGATTGGCCAGAACACAAAAGTAGGTTGTCGCGGAGCGACTAGCAAAGCCACTCGAATTCCTCACTCCTTTAGAGGCACGTGATCGTATTCCTGCGAAATATCTTTGCCGGAATAATCCTTCATCAAGCTGACCGCGACAAAAGCGATTGCAGCGCAGATAGCCATATAAGTGGCAACTGCGGCTCCCGTTTTATAGATGCTGAACAGCCAGGTGGCGACCAGCGGGGCCGGTCCACCTGCGATGATCGATGCGAGCTGGTATCCAATTGATGCTCCGCTATAGCGCATCCGCGGTGTGAACTGCTCCGCGATCAGAGCGGCTTGCGGTCCGTACACTGTCGAGTGGGCAAGCGCCCCAACTAGCGCCGCTGCGAAAATGAACAGGGGCTGCTTCAGATCCAACAACATGAAAAACACGAAGCTGAGTACAATCGTTGCTGCGGCACCGATCAAGTACTGGCGTTTCCGACCGATCCGGTCGGACATATGACCGGCAAAGGGAATTAAGAAAAATTCCGCGCAAGCAAAGAATAACATCGAATACAAGAGGAGTGTCCGGTCGATCTTCAAATGCTGCGTGCCATAGGCAAAAATGAATGCCGTGAAGATATAAAACGGCGTCTGCTCTGTGAGCCGCGCCAAAGCGGATAGGATGATTGACCCAGGGTGATTTCGCCAGACAACCAGCGCCGGAGCCTTCTCAATCTTATTCTCTTTGACAAGCCGGGCAAAGATCGGCGTTTCCAAAATGCCCAGTCTTATCCAAAGCCCAACGATGACCAAAATGCCACTGAACAAGAACGGGATTCGCCAGCCCCACGCAAGAAACTGATTACCCGTGCTGAAGGGGACGACTGCGAGATTTGCCAGGAATAGGCCGACCGGGACGCCAAATTGTGGCCAGGATGCGATGAATCCGCGGTTGCCGAAGCTCTTGGTCCATTCCATTGCAAGCAAAACTGATCCGCCCCATTCTCCGCCAACACCCACGCCCTGAATGAATCGGAGCACAGTCAGAATTACCGCCCCCCAAATACCGATTTGGGCATAGTTCGGCACGAAAGCTACAAGTAATGTTGCGATGCCCATCAACAATAGCGTTACAATCAACGTCGCTTTTCGCCCGATCCGGTCCCCGTAGTGGCCAAAGATAAAAGCGCCTACTGGGCGCGCAACAAAACCCACTGCGTAGATCAAAAATGCTTCCAATGTGCCGACCAGCGGATCGGACTTCGGAAAAAACTCCTTCGCGAAAACTAAACCAGTGACGATACTATAGAGAAAGAAATCATACCATTCGATCGCGGTCCCAACAGTGCTCGCCACTACGGCTTTGACGAGCATTTTTTGATCGGATTCGCTTGCGGCTGGGGAGAGGGAGTCATCGATGCTACTCATGGTTTGTTCTAGTTTGGGGAATCTGGTTTGAGGGGGAAGGCGCAACTTATTCCGAATCCGCTGGCGGCGTCAATGTTTCCATTCTCCGCTCAACTCTTGCGACCAACTGCTGTAAACGCACACATGCACGGAACGGAGCGTCGCTTGCGACGCCCGGCCCTTTTCGATACACGGTCGACGGTTGACCGTGGACGAACAACCCGCGGCAACGCCGCGGTCCGCGAACTCCGCTCTTGGAACCAGCGACATCGAAAACTACGATTATCCTGATGACTCTCAATGATTTGGCCACGCGGCTGAAGGTCAGTACGGCAACCATATCGCGTGCGCTAAGCAGACCGGAGACTGTTGCCCCAGATACCAGGAAGCGTGTGCTGGAGGGAGTCCGCCGGTATGGGTACCAACTCAACGGAATCGCGCGCTCGCTACGGACGCAGCAGACACGTACGATTGGTATTATCGTTCCTGATATCCGTAATCCGTTTTTCTCCGCGATCGTCAAGGCGGCAGAAGACGTCGCACGAGCCAAGGATTTCACAGTCTTAATTTGTAATGCTGACGAAGACGGCAGAAACGAAGAGGCGGCTGTTCGCTTGTTTCTCGATCGACAAGTCTCTGGCGTAATCCATTGCTCGGCGGGCGGGAACGTCGATCTTCTGGCAGCGCTACAACGGAAGGCGATTCCAATGATAGATTTGGACCGGCGCTCCGGCTTGAAAGATGTGGACACGGTCGAGCTAGACAATGCCTTGGGTGCCCAGTTGGCGGCCGATCACCTTCTGTCGCTCGGTCACAAGCGGATCGCGATGATTTCTGGCCCCCGCCATCTGTCGAACAGTCGTAACCGTCTTAATGGTTTTCGTCGCGCTCTTCGTGTAGCCGGCGTGCAACTACCCAAAGAGTACGTCGAGTTGGGCGATTTTCGAGAGGCGTCGGGACGGCGTGCCGCGGAAAAGCTTCTGTCGCTGCAAGAGCGTCCAACCGCGCTCTTTGTGGCGAATAACGAAATGACTGCGGGAGCGCTCTCGGCTCTGAGAGAACAAACGATCAGGATTCCAGATGAGATCTCCCTGGTAGGATTTGATGATGCTCGATGGGCCCAGTTTTCCGATCCGCCGCTCACAATCGTTGCTCAGCCGACGAGCGCCATGGGCAAGCGATCCGCCGAATTGTTGCTGGCAAGGATCCAGAAAGAAAAAGGAACTGCAACAGAAGTCTTTCCGCCAGAGCTCGTCATCAGAGCGTCAACCGCAGCCCCGCGGTAGCGGTCCGGAACCGGAACTTCGCTCTTGGCCTTGGTGGGAGGTTTTCGTAGAGTCACCGTCTAATTATGCAAGGCAAATCGCGTTGGAAGCATGCACTCGCATCCACGTTGGTGCTGATCGTTGTGTCGGTAGGAATGTGGTTTCTTTTGGGAGCCAAATGTATCGCCGCGGTTGCAGTGCAGCCTTCAGTTTTGATTCCTTTGCCTTTCCTTTTGTTCGTCGCCTATATCTTGATGGCGCTCCTGCATCATCTCTGCAGGATCATCGTAGGGAAAATGGTCGGGATGCGGTTGTTAACATTTTCGGCCGGGCCGTTTGCAATCAGAAGGACGCGCCGCGGCTTACGGCCGGTCTGGAACGAGCTACACCCGGCAATACTCATGGGCAGTACGGCCTTTGCGCCAATTGGATTGGATCGCCTGCGGCAAAGGTGCATTTGGCTGATTGGCTCCGGCCCCATCGCGACAATAGTCTGTGGCCTTCTCTTTGCTTTGATCGTGCGAGTCTGTGATCCTGCGCGCGCGCCGATCAACACACTATTCGGCGCATCTATTGCTTTGGTTGGCGTGCTTTTCGGAGTGCGGCTGCTTCTGCCAATACGGATCGAGCGCTCCACCAGCAATGGGATGCTTTTGTGGGACGCTTTTCGCGGACGGCCGACAGCAGAGTCGTTGTTATTGGTTTCGTCAATCGGTTGGGAAGCGTCTCAAGGACTGCGACCCAGAGATTGGCCAGCGGATATGCTGGAACTCGCGCTTCGGCTGACTGAAAACACTAATCTGCCTGAGCGAGTCATTGCCTGCATGCTCGGTTACTATTGGGCAATGGACCTGGGGCGAGAGGAGACCGCGGCCGATTATTTAGCGGAAGCCGTCGCAAGGGTTGACCCGCGTTCAAAATTCATGTTTTCCAGAGTCATGCTGGAACACGCATTCTTTCAGGCGTGGTTTCGGCGAGACGCAGCCCGAGCTCAGAAAGCTTTCTCGCGGATCAGCAGCTGGAATGGCATTCCGCATTTTTCCTGGTTGCGTGTTTCGGCGGCACTTGCCTTTGCCGAAGGCCGCATAGAAGAGTGTCACAGACAGGCGATGGAAGCTCTAGAGATATTGCGGACGCTGCCGGTTAAGCATCGCCTCCCGATCGAATGGCTGGAGCAACTTGTGTCCGCCTCGGAAGCGCGTTGCTGATCGCCCCAACGCCGATACGTCGACACGCCGGCACGCCCTACCCTCCCGTCGTCGCCGTTCCCCGCAGCGCTTTGTATTGATCCGCGATTTGGTCGCCAAGCGTTGTAATTTTTGCCTTCAGGTTCTGGTAGGTTCCGTTGAGTTGCTGATTTTCAAACATCGGCGAGTTCGCCCCTTGTTTCCAGGTGCCCCAATTCTTGTCGTAGAAGGCCAGTAGCTCGCCATGTCCAACCAGATATTGCTGCATGAGCTGATTCTTTTTCTTGATCGTGTCCCAAGGAAACGTTTGCAAAAGCTCTTTCTTGACTTGTTCGCAGACGTACGGATCGATGCGCTCTGCCAATAATGCGCCGCCGAGATCTCGATCGGCGTTGCTATAAAGCTGCTCCAGAGCGTCCTGCTTTTGTTTCAGTTCTTTGAGCGATTGTTGCCATTGGGAGACTTCGTCTCGCGAGGCGTAAGCGTTTGGATCCAGTCTATCCGCCTTTTGGAAATAACCAAACCGCATGAAAATATCATTTTCCGCTTTTTGTAGTCTTCCCATGACGTGATCGGCCGCCTTGCCAATCCGGTCGTGAAGCTTCGAAATGATCTCCTCGATTTGTTCCTGCGTGAACTTCTGCGGCCCAGCCGGTCCAGGCTTTGGACTCTGTCCTGACTTACTCTGTCCGGGCTTATCTTGGGCCGTTAGTGTTATAGGAAGCAAAAAGAGCACTGCGAAGGCGGGTCTGCGGAGCGCCAAAAGAAACGAATGCATTGAACGAGGAGAGTTACGAATTCCAAACCAGAATGTGAAGAACTTTTTTAGCCCAAAAGATTGCTTCGGTCCATGCAATTTCTCGTCCTGAGCTCTATAGCCATGCGTTGATACCACACCCGGGCTAAACCGCTCCCAGAGCGGCTTTATAGCTATTCGCTCATTTCCTTATACTGTTTTTGGATTTCACTCGTCGTGCTGACAATCTGGTCTCGCAGTCTGTTATAGATATTGGCTGCAGATGGAGAGGTAAACTCCAGCTTGGCGAGATCCTTCGCTGGTTTCCACATGCCCCAATTCTTCTCGTAGAAAGTCAATAGTTTACCGTGCTCATCAATGTATTGGTCGATAAGCTGTTTCTTCTTTTCAATTGTTTCCCACGGGAACCCGTCGGTGATCAGCTTCTTATATCGATTGATGCTCTGCTCGTTTACGCCAGTTGCTTTCAGCTCAGTAGTCAGATCTTTGTCGAGGTCCGTGTAAAGCTGTTCGACTAGTTCGTGTTTTTGTTTGAGTTGGTCCAGCATGCCGCGCCATTGAGCGATTTCGTCCTTGGAAGCGTAGCTATTCGGGTTAAGGCGCTCTGCTTTGCTAAAGTAACCGACTCGAAGATACAGATCATTCTCTTCGGTTTGTATTCTGTTCAGCACCTTCTCTGTCGCCTTGTTCATCCGCTCCAGTTGCTGCTGCTGGTTCTGATCCATGTCGGGTTGCTGCTGAGCAGCCTTCGGCCGCTCGGGACCAGCCCCTTTCTTCGTCGTTGTTTGCTCAGGCGCCGCGAATGCGGCAGTTACAAAAAGTAATGAGCTCAGGCACAAGAACCATTTTACGCGCTTAGTAAATGAAGAGATCGCTGCAAACATTCGAATCAACATCTATTTAAAGTGTGCCCCTAACGCAAGCGACGACGACATGGGAAAAGCCAGCTCCCAAAATCGGCCTGTCCGACGAAGCCTTGGCGAAGTCGGAAACAAGCAACCCGGAACCCAAATGCGATGAATTGACGCGGCGGATACCCGCCGCTACGGTCAGCGCCATGCGGTGTCAGATGTTGTTGTTCCCCCTTCTTTTGCTCATTGGTATGACTGGCTATAGTGCCGATAATTACATCAGGGACGTTGCGGAGACACATTCCTTTAGTCTCGGACGGCCCAGCAACGCACAGCCGGCTCCCGACGGGAAATCGGTCCTTTTCCTGCGAGCGACCTCTCCAAGGACACCAAAGATGGCGCTCTACGAGCTCGACGTCGAAAGCGGTCAAACCCGAGAGCTCTTGACTGCAGAGCAGGTGCTGAACGGTCAAGCCGAACAGCTCTCTCCCGAAGAAAAGGCGCGACGGGAGCGCACGCGAACCCGGGTGACTGGCTTCACCGCATTCGAGATTTCGAAAGATGGCTCTCAAGTTTTACTCACGTTGTCGGGCAAAATCTGTCTCCTTAACCGCGGCGCTGTGGGGCGGCAGCCCGCCGCCGGCAAGGCTCCGGACGACAAGCCTGCGACTGAAGCAGCGAAGGCCGTGACGCTGCTAAAAACCGGGGAAGGAGACAACATTGATCCTCATTTCTCGCCGGACGGCCAATGGGTCGCTTATGTCCGGAACAACAACCTTTTCGCCTACGATCTTCATGGAGATAAAGAGTACCCGGTTACTACCGGCGGTAACGACATGGTCTCGTGTGGTGTCGCAGAGTTTGTAGCGCAGGAAGAAATGGAGCGTACTGACGGATTCTGGTGGACTGCCGATAGCGCCTCTCTCGTTTATCAAATCAACGACAGTTCCGGAGTCGATGTCTGGTACATTGCCGATCCGGCGGCGCCGGAAAAACCGCCGTTTCGATCTGCGTACCCGCGACCTGGCCGGCCAAACGTGTCTGTGAAACTGGCCATTCGATCGCGTAACGGATCCGGCGACCCGAAATTGATTGAATGGGCCCGTGACAAATATCCGTACGTCGTGCAGGTGCGCCAAATGGAGAATGGGCCTTTAACGCTTACAGTAATGACTCGCGATCAACGCGAACTGCTGCTGCTCACAGTAGACATCTCAACGGGCCAGACCGCCAAGCTTTTGTTCGAGCGAGACCCGGCCTGGGTAAATTTCGATCAGCAAATGCCTTATTGGCTTCCGGGAGGACGCTTTCTCTGGACCAATGAGAAAGATGGTGATTGGCAATTGGAGTTGCACGCCGCCGACGGCAGTCTCGATAAAGTGATCTTGCCGCCGAGCGCCGCCTATCGCGAACTTGTGGGGATCAGCCACAATAATGTTTATTTTGTATCCGGTTCGGACCCGACGGAGCGCCAGCTCTGTAAGGTTTCTTTGGGTGACCAAAAGGTCGAGCAAATTACGAAAGACGCTGGTGTTCACAGAGCGACATTTGGTGATCCGCAACGACAGGACGCGATCTACGTAGATCAATTCCAATCGCCGGATTTACTTGAGAAGACATGGGTGCATCGACTGGATGGCGCTTCGGTAACCGAGCTGCCAAGCATCGCCGAAGAGCCTCCGTATCTGCCGCGCGTCGAGTTTCTCACAGTCAATTCAAATCCGGAGTTTTATGCCGTAATCATCCGGCCGCGCGATTTTGACCCTAAGAAGAAGTACCCGGTGATCGTGAGCGTGTACGGGGGCCCTCATTACAATCAAGTTGCGAAAGAAGCCGGTAAATATCTGATCGATCAATGGCGTGCAGATCAGGGATTTCTGGTAGTGGCGTCTGATGGACGCGGCACGCCGGGTCGAGGGCACGACTGGGAGCACGCGATTTACGGAAAGCTAGGTGAAGTACCGCTACAGGACCAGGTCACAGCACTTCACGCGCTCGGCGAAAAATATGAAGAACTGGACATGGATCGGGTCGGCATTACTGGCTGGTCATTTGGCGGCTATGTGACGGCTTTGGCAACGTTGGCGCGACCCGATCTCTTTAAGGCAGGGGTCGCTGGTGCGCCGGTCACGGATTGGATGGATTACGATTCCTGTTACACAGAGCGGTATCTCGGTCTGCCGGAGACCGCCAAATCGGCCTATGACGCGGCGTCTCTCTTACCTCTTGCGCCACAGCTCCAGCGTCCTTTGCTGCTGATCCATGGCACTGCCGATGACAATGTCTACTTCCGCCACACCTTAAAGCTGATCGACGCGCTGGAACGCGCCGGCAAAGACTTTGAGTTCACGCCAATTAGCAGGTCCACGCACATGGCGAATAAGCCGGAGATGCGCGAGTTCGTTGAAACAAAGGTGATCGACTTCTTTAAGAAGAATTTGTAGGGCGGCGTCATGAAAATGGTTAGCGTATCCCGCCGTGGCGCAACCTGGTGCACTTGGCAAAACTCAAACCACTCTTTCTTAGTTCCTCAGCTCTTCAATCGCCTGCCAAAGCTTTCGCACTTCTTCTTTCAGCTTTGATATCTCGGTCCGGATGTTTCGCTGGATATACGATAAATCCAAAGGAGTGAACGTTGCCTCTGGTACCGCGCGTTGTCTCTTGCTTAGAGCGACGTTTCCGGGGAGCACTGCCACCGACGCATAAGTCATCGTGTCCATAGTCCACCTCCGCTTGGAAACCTACCCTTGATCCGTAAGAACGCTAAACAAACTTACTTACTCAATTTCGAATATCGAAAACACTTAACCTCGTGGTCGTTCACCATTCCGACCGCTTGCATGAAAGCATAAGCGACTGTTGGGCCGATGAATTTGAATCCATGCGTTCGACACTCTTTCGAAAGCTTCTCTGAGAGCGCAGTTCTGGCAGGTGCCGTTTTATAGGAGGCGCGACGGTTAGCGATCGGTTTCCCGTCTACAACTCGCCAAAGAAATGCATCGAGACTGCCAAATTCTTTTTGAACTTTTAACGCTGCTTGAGCGTTTGCAATCGCTGCTTCGATCTTTGCCCGGTTCCGGATGATGCCGGGATTGTTTAGCAGCTGAGTTACTTTTTTCTGGCCAAACCTGGCAACGACATTCGGATCGAAATTCGCGAACGCTTCGCGGAAGGCATTCCGCTTTCGTAGAATCGTGATCCAGCTTAACCCGCTTTGCATGCCTTCCAGAACTAACATCTCGAAGAGACGTTGATCGTCGTGGAGGGGCACTCCCCATTCTTCATCGTGGTATGAAACGTAAAGAGGATCCTCCCCGCACCAACCGCAGCGCTGTTTGGTCATTTGGATAGAGTGTGAAGCGGGTGCTCGCCGGATTCAATTCTGGATTCGTCGGAATGGAACGGCCACCTTCGCCTGCCACATCCACGAGGCTGAGCTGAAGCTCAGCCCTACCGATTATGTGGCGTAGTCTATCGTCGGTAGGGTCGCGATTTATCGCGACCTCGGGCAGCGGCCACTCCTGCACAACCTACCAAACCCGATCTACCAACGGCTCGCCCCGCTCATACCGCCGCAGATTATCTATGAAATGCTGTACGGTGCGAATCGGCTCTGTCACATGTCCACCGCCTGTATGTGGCGTTATGTTGCAATTCGGAAGGGACCAGAGCGGATGATCAGGCGACAACGGTTCGGGGTCAGTTACATCCAAATAAGCAGCAGCCAGACGTCCGGAATTCAGAGCTGTGCGAAGCGCTTCCTGGTCCGTCGTTGCTCCGCGGCCGATGTTGTAATAGCGAGCGCCTGGCTTGAACTGCCTAAATCTTTCCGAATCAAAAAAATGCCGGGTTGAGGCGGATTCAGGCAATGTATTCACGACGTGGTCTGCTTCTGCAAGAGCGCTCGGGAGCTGGCCGGATCCAATGACCGGGATGGGGGCCGTGCTTTGATGTTTCCGGCGATATCCGATCACCTTGGCCGAGTAGGGTGCAAGCAGCTCGACCAAACGTTCGCCTATCGCGCCATAGCCAACAATTAGGATAGTCTGTTCAGACAGCAGGCGGGACCGTTCCCGGATCGGATTTTGGGGCCACCCGCGAGCGCCGCGCTGATTTTCATACGACCAATGCAGCTCTCGCGCGTCTGCTAATAGAAAAGCCATCAAATGCTCCGCGCACGGCTCGTCATAAACGCTTGAACTATTGGTAAAAATGGCCGACCGCGCCTGCAGTGCGGAGCGAAATTCTTCGGTGTCATATCGTGTGTATCCCGCGCTCGAAAGATGAACCCAACGCACACTGGAGGACTGAATGATCTCTTTGGGATCTGGCTGGCCAAAAAGTACTTCAGCTTCTTGAAGCCGCGGATCGCTCGCTCCGATCGCAAGCACGTTGTCTAGCTTTTCCGCAAGAATCAGTCGGTACTGCTTTGTCGACTCACGCAAAAGGTCCTCGCCCGCAGGTGTCAAAAACGCATTAGCCCAAATTGTTAGCGTCGTCATGACCTAGGCTAGCGCAATGGGACAAGCTCTCAAGGATTTGGCCTACGGGAGCTTATGGTTAGACCGGTCGAAGTGGCAGCTGCACGAGGTCGCCGGGCGCATTTTGACCTGGCGGCCACCTTATTTTCCGTTGTCGGCGACGACGGCGTTGTCGGCGATGACGGCGTTCCTAATACCTCGCAATCTTGGTTCCTTCTGTTATTATTTTGGCTTCAGTCCCCCCAAGCAAAGTTACCAAGCCATGTCCGAAAACGGATATCAGCCAATCGAAAACTACGGCGTGATCGGCAATCTGCAGACCGTCGCCCTTATCGGAATAAATGGTTCCATCGATTTCCTCTGTTTTCCCTACTTCGATTCACCGTCAATTGTTGCTGCTTTGCTGGATGCGAAAAAGGGAGGGCGCTTTTCTCTTGCGCCCGTCTTGCAGAACAGTCGTCCAAAACAAATCTATCTTTCCAATTCAAACATTCTGGTGACGCGGTTTCTGTCGCCTGACGGCGTTGCCGAGGTGACCGATTTCATGCCGATCTCGCTGGAATCAGAAACTGACAAAGCGCAATCGGCTGTTCACCAGGTCATCCGCCGGGCCAAATGCGTTCGCGGGGAAGTACGTTTTCAAATGATCTTCGAGCCCCGGTTCGACTATGGCCGCGCGAAGCACGAAGTGAAACTTCTCTCGGAACGCGAGGCGCTATTTGCGCCCGCGCAAGGCGCCGCTGTTAGATTCAGGGCAGAACTGCCGTTGACCATCCGAGAGGACCACGTTGAAGCGGACTTTGTTCTGCGCGCCGGCGACAGCGCCCTGTTTATTCTGGACGGCGACGCTGACTCACCGCACACAATTGATCCGAAACGGGTCGCCGAGGAATTCAAGAACACGCTGAACTATTGGCGCTCATGGCTTAGCAAATCGACTTATCGAGGGCGTTGGCGGGAAATGGTGGATCGTTCCGCCTTGGTGCTGAAAATATTAACCAGTCAGCGTCATGGCTCAATTGTAGCTGCACCTACCTTTGGGCTTCCCGAAATGGTGGGAGGCGAGCGGAACTGGGATTACCGATTTACATGGATTCGAGACGCAAGTTTCACACTCTACGCGCTTAGCAGACTCGGGTTTAACAGCGAATCGGCAGCCTTTATTCGGTGGCTGGAAGAGCGATGCCGTGAACTGAAACCGGGCGAGCCACTGCAGATCATGTATGGGACGGACGGCCGAAAAGAGCTGACCGAAACGGTCCTTTCTGATTGGGAAGGTTATTGCCGAAGCAGTCCTGTTCGAATTGGAAACGGCGCCGCTGATCAGCTCCAACTCGATATCTACGGCGAATTGATGGATTCCATTTACTTGTATAACAAGTATGGAGAACCAATCAGCAGCGAGCTCTGGTCAAACCTTTTGCACTTAGTCGATTGGGTTTGTGAGAATTGGGACCAACCCGATGAAGGGATATGGGAAGTCCGCGGCGGCCGGCAGCATCTTTTCTACAGCCGATTAATGTGCTGGGTGGCGGTAGATCGGGCTTTGCGTCTCGCGACAAAACGCAGTTTCCCAGCCCCGGTCAGTCGCTGGCTTGAGGTGCGCGACGCAATCTACGATCAGATCTTTAGCGAATTTTGGAACAATGATTTGCAAAGCTTTGTCCAGACCAGAGGAGGGAGCACACTCGACGCGGCTTGCTTGCTTGCGCCACTGGTCAGGTTCATCAGTCCGATGGATCCACGGTGGTTATCGACGCTGAAAGCGATTGAAG
>JBKPBY010000198.1:0-14243 GCA_046727075.1 bacterium
CGAATTTACTTCGGTCACCGAACTCCCACTGCCACGAGCGATTCTTTGCCTCCTCCTTGCATTCAGGATATCCGGGTTTTTGCGTTCGCCCGGCGTCATTGAGAGCACGATTGCTTCAACCCGCTTTAGCTGTTTTTCGTCAACCGAAAAGCCCTTCATATTACTCATCCCGGGAAGCATGCCAAGGACATTTTCAAGCGGTCCCATCCGGCGGAGCATCTTGAATTGAGCCAGGAAATCGTCGAAATCGAATTTAGCTGTTTTGAGCTTCTTTTCCAGTCGAGCAGCTTCATCCTCATCGATCGCTTCCGCGGCTCGCTCGACCAGACTGACGACGTCGCCCATCCCGAGGATTCGCCCAGCGAGACGGTCGGGAAAGAATGGCTCAAATTGATCGATTTTTTCGCCGACACCGGCGAATTTGATCGGGCGGCGTGTGACCTCCCGCATGGAAAGCGCAGCACCGCCTCTGGCATCACCGTCGAGCTTTGTCAGCACCAGTCCAGTCAATTCGAGGGCTTGATGGAAATGGGTGGCAACGTTAACCGCCTGTTGCCCGGTCGCAGCGTCACAAACCAGCAGAATTTCCTGCGGTTGCAGCAAATCGCGCAGCTTTTTTAGCTCATTGACAAGTACTTCATCAATTTCGTGGCGGCCGGCGGTGTCGAAGATCTGGACATTGCCGTTCTGCATCTCTGCCCAAGCCAACGCTTCTTTGCCTACGCGCACGAGATCAGTCTGACCTAATTCAGGGCGGAAAACTGGTACTTCGACTTGAGCAGCCAGAGTTGCCAGTTGGTCAATTGCCGCCGGGCGCTGCAAGTCGCACGCAAAAAGGAGCGGCGATTTTCCCTGTTTCTTCAGGTACCTTGCCAACTTGGCAGCAGAAGTCGTTTTTCCGGAACCGTGCAGACCGACCATCATGATCCTGGCCGGCTTGTTTAAATTCAGCGGCTCGTTGTCGCCTCCGAGAAGCCGAGTCAGCTCGTCGTAAAAGATTTTTACGATTTGCTGACCAGGAGTAACGCTACGGAGCACGTCCTGTCCGAGCGCCTTCTCCCGAACCCGCGCAATAAAATCCTTGGCAACCTGATAATGAACATCCGCCTCAAGCAACGCCAAACGGACCTGGCGCATCGCCTCAGAAATGTTGGCCTCGGTGATAGTCCCGTGGCCACGCAGATCTTTGAAAATGTCCTGAAGCTTGTCAGAAAGCTGCGAAAACACGCTTACATCCTTGTGCCAGAGGCTTGCTTATTCGCCGCTGGTGCGGCCGGAGCGGCACTTGCCGACGGGTCAACCGTGAAATTCCAACGTGTCTCTACTCGCCTACCCTGTGCCTTGGCGGAGATGATTACTGTGTAAGCTCGGGGGATAAGATTCTGTGTCACTTCATAGGAAGCAGATTTCGATTGGGCGTCATACTTGGCCGGGACCAGTCCAAGTCCGCTGATACGCATCTGAACCGAGTTTGGATCCACGTCACCAAGCGAAGCCATGTTCGCTTTGATCGTCGGCCGCGGGTTTGGCGTGTGTTCATCGTTGGCTGGTTGGGTGACCACAGACGTTGACGGCACCTCGCTCGCCACCTCCGCTGAAGATGCCCCTACTTGGTTGGTGCCGAAATCAACTGCCATTTTGAAAATGTCCCGATGTCGCGCGTCAAATGCATACCTTCCCAGCTGATCCATCGGCGCATCGAATCCCATGTGCTGCCCGTAGACAGTGAACATGGCCTCGTATCCGGCATCTTTGGCCATCTTCCGCACGACCTCGTTATGGGTCCCGTAAGGAAACGCCAAGGCAACAACCTTGATGCCGAGTTTCTGCTCGAGAATCTCTTTCGACCCGTAAATTTCGTTGTGCAGCCACGCCATGTAATCGTCGGTGCGCTTCGGAGCATGGCGAAGATCGTGGTGAGAAACAGTATGGCACTCAATATCCACGCCGGCGTCCCGCATTTCTTCTAGCTGACCCCAGGTCATCGATTTGCCACCTACGTTCACGAAATTTGTGTAAATAAACATCGTGAACGGGTATCCAAACTCTTTGAGGATTGGCCAAGCAACATTGTACGCCGAGATATAGCCGTCATCGATGGTAATGATTGCGCTCTTGGGCGGGATCGATTTTTCGCCTCGGCGCCATGCGAGAAAATCTTTCATCGAAATCACCGAGATCCCATCTTTCTTGAGCTCTTCCATGTGCTGCCGGAATTCGGCAGGCGGGATTGCGAGACTGTCCTTTGGCCGATCCTCGAAACGGTGATACAAAAGTACCATCACCTTAGCGGAACGATCGATCGCCGGCACAGGTGTAGGAGTTGGGGTAGCAACCGCAACGGGAGTTGGCGTTGGCGCAGTCGATGCAGTCGCGACCGGCTTCGGTACATCGTTCTGTTCCTGCCGCGCGTGAGTCGCGCTTTTCTTGCAGCCAGCGAATAGAAAGGGAAAGGCCAGGAACAATACGAGAATACTACGACGCATACGGATGAAACTTAGCGCGCACAGTACCACGCCCGATCATTTGTTTCCAGCATTCCCTTACAGAGTTTTCAGCCAACGGCTCAATTTTCGGCGCTCATATTATCGCTGACAACCATTTTCCGTGACTTTGATGCCTGAATCTGCTGACAACATGGCGCCGAACGCCGAACGCCGAACGCCAAATGCGAACGCCGAACGCCAAATGCGAACGCCGAACGCCAAATGCCAAACGCCCTACAAGCCTACATCTTTAAACGTTTGATCGATGTAACGAAAATGCTGATCCATCGAGCACAGCTTCTGCAATTCCGGCTCGGGTATCGCTGAGGTGATCTCTGCAATGTTCTGAACTTCAGTCAGAAAATCGTTCGGGCCTTGCCGCGTATTCATCGCGGCTCGCTGTACTGCTTCATAAGCCCGTTTCCTTTCCATCCCGCGCCGGGTTAATTCCAATAAAATAGATTGGCTGCCATACAGACCCTTGGTAATCGCGAGATTCTTCTCCATGTTGTTTGGATAGATCTGCAGGCCCGAAACCAGCTTGGTCAAAGTGGCCAGCATGTAATCCATCAGCACACAAGAATCGGGAAAAACGATTCGTTCGGCGCTGCTGTGGCTGATATCTCGCTCGTGCCAAAGAGCGACGTTTTCCAAGGCCGCAACCGTGTTTCCTCGGATGACTCTCGCTAACCCACTCAAACGTTCTCCGGTAATTGGGTTCCTCTTGTGCGGCATTGCTGAGCTTCCTTTTTGACCCGGGCTAAAATATTCCTCGAGCTCCAGAACCTCCGTACGCTGTAAATGCCGAAACTCGGTGGCCCATCGATCAATGCTCGATGCGATGACCGCCAAAGTGACCATAAACTGGGCGTGTCGGTCGCGTTGGATCACCTGCGTAGATAGCGGATCCGGTTCCAGGCCAAGCTTCTCGCAGACCAATCGCTCGACTTGAGGATCCAGATGGGCGTGGGTGCCAACTGCTCCGCTCAGCTTGCCGACACCAACTTCACGTCGAGCAGATTGAAGACGCGACTTTGCTCTTCCGAATTCGTCGTACATCAGAGCCATCTTTAAGCCGAACGTAATTGGCTCCGCGTGGATTCCGTGACTCCGCCCGATCATTGGCGTGTACTTATGTTCGCGAGCTTGCTCCGCTATGACGCGCCGAAGTTCCTCAAGATCTTGCAGGAGAATGTCGCACGATTGGAGAAGTTGAACCCCGAGAGTTGTGTCGAGAATATCGGATGAGGTTAACCCATGATGAATCCAGCGAGCCTCCGGTCCCACATAAGAGGCGACGTTCTCAAGAAAGGCAATGACGTCATGATTCGTTCCCTTTTCGATCTCGAGGATCTCGGGAATTGAGAACTTGGCGCGATCTCGAATTATCCTTGCATCCTTTTCTGGAATAAGCCCGAGCTTTCCCATCGCTTCGCATGCAAGCGTCTCGATTTCCAGCCAGATCGCGTACTTATTTTCGTCCGCCCAGGTGTCTTGCATCGCCGGGCGAGAATATCGTGGAATCACGCGCAGAGCGTAACGCGCCTTCAGCGCGCAGTCCACCGTCTAGAGTCTTCCGTCGACCGTTAACCGTCTACTACGGTAATAGCGCAGCACGGACGGGTTGCTTTAGGTATCGACGGCAGACCTTGCCGCCCCACAGCAACGGGAGACGGTAGACTGAAGACGGTAGACCGCTAACCTGCGCGAGCCAAAGGCGACGCTAACAGGAATGTGCAAGGACGCGTGCGCGCACCTTGCGACCGTTAGTCATAATCTTGACACGTCCGGAAGCCAGAAGATCGGCAACAGTCGCCGCTGTTTCCTCCTTGGAATCCGAGTACCGACTAACTGCTAAAATTAGATCGCCGAGACACAACGGCCGGCTGCTGTTTTTCCTTCTTTTCATTTCGTCAATCTCTCTATTCCCCTTTGGGCCGCCGCGAAGTATACGTCACCACCTCACTCGCCCCATTGTTGATCCCATTAGATTCGTATGTATAGACGCCGAAACCAGTACGAATGTTTAATCTTTGTTTTGAGGATTGCGTTATGCGAGATCTTGATTGCTAAACTTCCCAGGAAATTTTGAGTTCCTTCTTTGACGGAAAAGGAATTTGGGTGCAAAAGAAGGCGCCATTTTGCGTCGGAGCCAGCGTGGGAGTTGGTACGTTACAAAAGACGCACGCGTTATGAGTTCGCTTTCACATCTTTTCGATATCCTGCTGCATTTTAACATCTATCTCAGGCCCTTCGCTGAGAGCTACGGCAGCTGGATTTACGCAATTCTATTCGCAATGATCTTTTGCGAAACCGGATTAGTTGTCACCCCGTTTATCCCGGGAGACTCACTTCTTTTTGCAGTGGGCGCTCTTACCGCAGGCGCAAACTCTCCCGGTGGAACGGCGTCACTTGATCTCTGGCTGATACTTATCTCTCTGACGTTGGCCGGTGTTCTGGGAAATACAGTCAATTACTCGATCGGTTACGCGCTGGGACAAAGACTTTTTAACAATCCGAACAGCCGAATTTTCAACCGAAAGCATTTAGATCAGACCCACGCGTTTTACGAGAAGCACGGTGCAAAAGCGGTCATTTTGTCTCGATTTTTTCCCATTATCCGCACGTTTGCACCGTTTGTCGCAGGGATGGGGCAAATGGGTTACCGAAAATTCTTCGCCTACAACGTGATTGGGGCATCGGCTTGGGTTTGCAGCTTCGTGCTACTTGGACACTATTTTGGAAATCTTCCCTACGTTCAGAAGAATTTCTCTCTAGTTATCCTTGGCATTCTAATAGTTTCGTTGATTCCGGCTGGTCTTGAGTTTGTGCGTGCGTTACGCGCACGGCGAAATGTGTAGACGTTTGGGCGTGTCGGCGTACGGGCGTATCGGCGTGTGCTCACTCTCGAGGGCGACGCACTGTCGCCACATTTGTTATCCAACCCGCGCTCGGTAATTCACGAACGGCCGTGACAGAGCACCGCCCTCCAGTCGTCGGGCCGATACGCCCACACGCCCACATGCCGACACGCCGACACATCCCCCGCCCCTTTGCTTTCCGCGCAGTTTGCAGTATGTACCATCCCCGAAATTCCCGATTCAATGAGTACCGTTTCCTCCCTTCAACCCGACATCGAACGAGTTGGCAGACAGATTTTTAGCTTCGTCGATCAGGAACAAAATTCTCCGTCTCTATTTAAGAAAAGCGACTTTTACGGCCGACTAATGGATTGGGCGATGCGCGATGAATCGTTCAAAACGCAGATGTTCCGTTTTGTCGATGTGTTACCCACGCTGACTTCCGCGGAAGATGTTGTAAAACACATGAGCGAGTACCTGAAAGATGCGAAAGCTCCTGTTTCGGGACTCATGCGGGGTGCGCTGAAGGTTGGCGGGTTGGTTCCGGTGATTCCCGCCACCGTCATCCGTAAGAACGTTCTTGCGATGGCCAATCTCTTCATCACCGGATCGGACGGCAAGTCGGCTTTCCCAAATTTGCAACAGATCTGGCGCGAGCACGCGCGGTTTACTGTGGATGTTCTCGGCGAGGCTGTGGTGAGCGATCGCGAAGCAGACGAATACGCAGCCAAGTATCGCGAATTACTCGATTTTCTGGCGGAGAATACGCGGACTTGGAAAGCGGAAGGACCGCTCGCCGCGACCGAACCTCCAATAGTGAATGTTTCGGTAAAGATCTCCGCGCTCTGTGCGCGAGTTCAAATAACCGATCCCGGCGCTAGCATTGGCGCGATCATGACGCGTCTGCGTCCGATCGTGTTGCGGGCAAAACAGCACGGCGCCTTCATCAACCTCGACATGGAGCATTACGGTCTTAAAGACCTGACGCTCGAGCTCTTTAAGAAACTTTGCGTAGATTCCGAGCTCGCCGACTATCCTCATCTCGGGATCGTTATTCAGGCCTACCTTCGTGACTCGTACGAAGACACCGAAAGGATGCTCGCCTGGGCGCGGAAAATTGGGCGGAAATTCACGGTGCGCCTGGTTAAGGGCGCATACTGGGACTACGAAAAGGTCATCGCTGCGCAACGGACGTGGGATGTTCCAGTCTACGTGGCCAAACCGGACACGGATGCGAACTATGAAAGAGTCAGCCGGTTGTTGCTGGACAATCACGACATCGTTTACTCCGCTTTCGGGTCACACAACGTCAGGAGCATTGCTCACGCGATGGTGTATGGACAGAAGCTGGGGCTTAAGCCTGGCGACTGCGAGTACCAATTGCTTTATGGAATGGCGACGCCGATCCGAAGATCGCTCGTCCGATTGGGTCAACGCGTTCGCGAGTATTGTCCAGTCGGGCAGCTTGTGCCCGGTATGGCTTACTTAGTTCGCCGTCTATTGGAAAATACTTCCAATGAAGGCTTCCTTCAGGCGAAATTCCGAGCCAACACATCACTGACGAAATTGTTGGAAGATCCGGCAATCAGTGCCGCTGCAGCTTCAGCAGAAACGAACGGTCAGAAAGCGGAGCCCTCATTTGTCGAGCCACGTTTTGTCAATGAACCACCGGCCGATTTCGTTCTCACTACTGCTCGTGAAAAAATGAGCAAAGCTCTCGAAACAATTCGAGGAAGGCTCGGCAAAAATTATCCGCTGGTTATCGATGGCAAAGAGCGAATGCCGGAGCAGCAGATGCTGTCGATAAACCCGGCACTCCCGTCACAACTGGTCGGGAACATCGCACTTGGAAGTACCTCCGATGTAGTCGAAGCAGTTGGCGCAGCGAAGCGTGCGTTCGCGAAATGGAGCCGTACCTCGGTCGCTGAGCGAGCGCGATTCCTTGAACGAGTGGCGGAAAAGATGCGCGCCAAACGACATGAGCTGGCTGCTTGGGAGGTCTTCGAAGTCGGCAAAACATGGATAGAAGCGGATGCTGACGTGGTCGAGGCTATCGACTTCTGCGTATTCTACGCTGAAGAAATGCGTCGCCTTGGGCGGGGTAGATTAACCCAGGATGTTCCAGGCGAAGTCAGTGTCGAACATT
Organism: bacterium; assembly: GCA_046727075.1. Classification (GTDB taxonomy): domain Bacteria; phylum Verrucomicrobiota; class Verrucomicrobiia; order Chthoniobacterales; family JAFAMB01; genus JBKPBY01. Next base: position 7,494 of record JBKPBY010000198.1, read on the forward strand.
ATCTTCCTCGTGGAGTGGGTGCGATCATCGCGCCTTGGAATTTCCCGTTGGCGATCCTCTGCGGGATGACAGTTGCGGCTCTGGTCAGTGGCAACACCGTGATAATTAAACCCGCGGAACAGTCCTCTGTCATCGGTGCTCTTTTTATGGAGATCTTGCGCGAGGCTGGTCTCCCTGACGGTGTGGCAAACTTTCTTTCTGGAACAGGCGAGGAAGTAGGATCACTCCTGGTAGTACATCCGGACGTAGACTTCATCGCGTTTACAGGTTCGCGCGAGGTCGGAACACAGATCTGGCAGACGGCGGGCGTTACACATCCAGGGCAAGGAAATTTGAAAAAAGTCATCTGCGAAATGGGAGGCAAAAATGCACTGATCGTCGATACGGATGCCGATCTGGATGAAGCAGTGCTTGGAATCATTCATTCCGCGTTCGGATTCCAAGGCCAGAAATGTTCTGCACTTTCCCGTTTGATAACTGTACGAGACGTACACGAACGATTACTGCCTCGGTTGGTGGAAGCAGTTGCCGCGTTAAAGATAGGCTTGCCGGATCATCCGAATACGGATGTCGGTCCAGTGATTGATCAGGCGGCAAAAGAGAAAATCGAAAGTTATATCACACTCGGAAAACGCGAACATAGCGTCGCCTTCCAAGCTGAGATCCCAAAGGGATTGGAAGGATATTTTACGCCGCCTACCATCTTTACCGACGTCCAGCCACATGCTCGGCTAGCACAGGAAGAGATTTTTGGGCCTGTGTTGTCCGTTCTAAAAGCGCGCGATTTGGACGAGGCGATTCAAATCGCGAACGATATTCCATTCGCGCTCACCGGTGGCCTCTATTCAAGAAGTCCTCAGCACATAGCGCGCGTGCGTGAAGAGCTGATGGCTGGCAATCTTTACATCAATCGCTCGATTACCGGAGCAATTGTCGGGCGGCACCCGTTCGGCGGGTTCAAAATGTCTGGAAGCGGCACCAAAGCCGGCGGGCGCGATTATCTGCTCCACTTTACATTCCCACGCGTGGTCACGGAAAACACATTGCGCCGTGGGTTCGCTCCAGAGACAGAGCTGGTAGCGAACGAGTAGCCGCGCGTACAGCGCGGCTGTTTTCGGTTTTCGGTTTTCGGTTCGACATCTGTACGCCGTCTCGTGTTTCTTCGGTTGCCGGCGATGTCGGTCCCGCCTAGGCGACGCCTAGGCGGGATCGGCGATGCCGGCGTTTCAATCCCCGCTGTCTTGCCGTGGGGGTTACAGATGGGGGCGGCCAGAAAGCCGTGAACGTTCACAACCAGTCGCTGAATTTTATGGAGTTTGCAGGAAAATAAACCATGGACGAATGTGGCTCTCTCTCTGCCGACGAGGGACCTAACCTCCTGTGCCTGGCCGCGCAGACTTGTGGTTGCGGCCACGCCGCAATGTGTTCCTTGTGAAGCAATAAAATGAAAATGGTGCGCAAGCTGACCGACCAATGAACATCGATTATCGTTCTCTGATTCTGATCGCTGGAGAAAAACTCCGGCTGGTTCCTTTCGATGTCAGCTTCGCCGAGACGCTGTTCGAAGCTATTGAAGAATCGAAACCGGCACTGGAGGAATGGTCGGCCTGGTATCGAACGAGTTACACATTCGATGACTGTCGCAATTGGTTGGAGAGCCGCGAGCAAGCACGGTTCGAAAAACGCGCTTTCGATTTTGCGATCACTGACGCTACAACCGGTGATTTTGTTGGCAGCTGTGGCCTTCACCATATTCGCGCCCGCCGCGGCGAACTCTCTTTCTGGATTCGGACCTCGCGACAAAACGAAGATGGATCACCGGCAGTCCGGGCGCTGGCCGATTTCGGACTATCGCGATTGGGCCTTGTCCGAATCGAAATTGTAATCGCCGAACGCAACTTCGCCGATCAAAGCGTCGTCGAAAAGATTGGTGCAACGCGCGAGGCCCGCCTTCGTAACCGGTTGATCATCCAGGACGAGATTCATCACGCGTATCTTTTCGCGCTTCTCGGTTCCGGGGAACGGCCGGAAGAGAAGCAGGATCCGCGTTGGGTAAAGGTTACGTTGTAGGCGTCCTATAGGTCCTATAGGTCATATACGTCCTATGGGTCATATATGACTATAGGATCAACGGACACGCCGCCGCAAGCCCACGATCAAGAATGACCGGCAATCCGGGCTCCTGCACCTCGCATCTCTTCGATGGCGCGTTCTACGTCGCCTTTTTGCAGATTCACGCCACGGCAACCGGGAAGAATAACATCCGCGTGAAAGCCGAGCTTGAGTGCGTCTAACACGGTGAACTTGACACAGTAATCAGTCGCCAAACCCATTACAACGACCTCCGTCACACCTTTTCTCTTCAGGAAATCCCCTAGCCCAGTCGCCTGTCTGTGACCGTTGTCGAAGAAGCCGCTATAACTATCGATGTCCCGATTAGTTCCCTTCTGAAATACCGCCGCCCATTGCGATCGATCCAGGCCCGGCACAAAGTCGGCACCTTTTGTACCCTGGACACAGTGGACAGGCCAGAGCGTTTGCGGAAGCCCACCCAAGCTGATGTGATCGCCCGGCTTCTTGCCCGGATGATTCGCAGCGAAGCTCCCGTGATCCGACGGATGCCAATCCTGCGTACCAACCACCAGGTCAAACGCTGTTTGTACCGTGTTTGCGATCGGAATCACGGCTTTGCCGTCCGGAACTGGAAGAGCGCCGCCTTCAACGAAATCGTTCTGCAGGTCAACGAGAATTAACGCTTTCACCGGTCGGGTTCCGAGTTCCGGGTTTCGAGTACCGAGTTCCGGCACGAAGCATCCGAGGTGGCTCGGAAAGCGGAACCTGAAACCCGGAACTCGTAACTCTTCATTTCATCCGATCGAAGGTTCTCTGAAGAAGCTCTAGATCGCTAGGTTCTCCAAGCTTTGACCGGGTCGCTTCGACCCATTTCTTTTCCAGAGCGTTCTTGGTCGGACGATCCGTTTCGTAGAAAACGCCGAACAGACCCGGAAACGGAAGATCGGCAAGCTGATAGGCGGCAATTTCATTCGTCACATCATGACGCGCCTCATCCTCAGGGGTACCGTCCCACTTCTTTTCATCGATCACTTTGAACTCCCCCCCTTTGCGCGGGTTACCGGCGTCGAACGCACCTGGATAAAACTCGATACATTCCGACAGACACTCAACAACAGAGAATCCGTTGTGATCCATCGCCCGTTCCATGATCTGGATCATGTGATTGATCTGCGTGGCGTGTGTGCGCGCCACGAATGTGGCTCCAGCAGCAATCAGTTTCTTGATCGGATTCACCGGATGATCAATCACTCCCGTCGGATCCGTTTTCGAGCGATAACCAATCGGCGATGTGGGTGAGGTCTGTTTCTTGGTCAATCCATAAACGAAATTGTCCATGATGACATAAGTCATTCGGATGTTTTTGCGCGCACCATGGTCTAAATGGTTTCCGCCTATCGAGAAACCGTCACCATCGCCGCCAAACAAGAATATATGCAGGTCCGGCCGCGCCAGGCTCACTCCCGACGCCAGCGGTACGGCGCGGCCGTGAATGAAATGCGCGCCGTGCGTATTCATGAAATACGGAAAACGCGATGAACAGCCGATACCCGCCAGAGTCACGATGTTCTCGTGCGGCAACTGACGTTTCTCCAGCATTTTGTAAAATGCGGCTAGAACGGCAAAGTCTCCGCACCCAGGGCACCAAGTTGGGTGGTCCGCAGTCAAAGCCTTCTTTGTGAGTTTCTCTCGCTCCGGCAAAGGGACAGATACCTCGCTCATCGCATAACTCCTTCCAGAACTTCTTTGACTCTAAAAGTTAACCCGTCTGTTTTTGTCACGCTACGAATCTTTGGATTGCAATAGCGTGCACGCAGAACCGTGGCCAGCTGACCAAATCCGTAAACACCCTGGTCGTTCATTTCGACTACTGCGATGTCGGCAAAACGATCAAAAATGGGAGCAAGGCCTTCCGGCAGCGGATGAAGATGTCGCAAATGCAAAGCAGAAATCTTTTTCCCGAGGCCACGCGCCCGCTCGACCGCTTCGCGAATCGGTCCGTAGGTTGAGCCCCATCCGACCACTAATGTGTCGCCTTCGCTCTCACCAAAGAGCTTGGGCAGGGGAATATCTTTTGCCAGGTCCTGCAACTTCCGACGTCGCTTCGCTGTCATCGCCAGATGTAATGATGGGCGGCCGGTCGGATGACCCATCTCATCGTGCTCCAGACCAGTCACAACCGGATACTTGCCCTCCATCATGCGCGTCCCAGGGGGCGCATGATGAGTGATCTGATCAAGCGGATACGGTTTGTAACCATTCGTTCGCGGACTGAGATCCGGTTTCGAATCTTGCATGAGCGATTTCAGGTCTGGTTCATCAAACGCTTCGATCCGTGTGGCGAGAGATCCGTCGCTCAAGATGAACACGGGCGTGCTGTACTTGCGCGCGATCCGAGCGGCTTCCAGCGCGATATAGAAGCAGTCCTCGACTGTCGACGGCGCAAGAACGACTCGGGGACTATCTCCATGGCCGCCAAATATCGCCTGGTAGAGATCGCTCTGTTCCACATTCGTTGGCAGTCCAGTGCTCGGTCCTCCTCTTTGAACGTTAACCACGATCAAAGGAATTTCCGCCATGGACGCCCAGCCGACGGCCTCAGCCTTCAGCGAAATTCCCGGCCCAGCGCTGCCGGTAACCGATAAATAACCAGCGTAAGAAAAGCCGAGCGCCAGCGAGACCGCCGCAAGTTCGTCCTCGGCTTGCACAAATAGACCGCCATATTTTGAGAACTCCGTTCGCAGAATCTCCATTACGGTTGACCAGGGAGTAATTGGATACCCCGCACCGTATCGAACGCCTGCCGCGATCAAGCCGTACGCGAGCGCTTGATTGCCGTCCATGGTAACTTGATCTCGGTCGGTGATCCGTGACTGGATCTCGAACCGGTACCTGGTAGTAAGCAGATTTCCGACTGGATAAGCGTACCCTGCCTGGAAAGCGAGAAGAGCTGTATTCACCACGCTCTCATCTTTTCCGCCGAACCGTTCGCGAACCAACGACCTCAACTTGTCGACATCGAGATGAAAAATCGCTGCGATCAAACCGAGCACGAAAAGGTTTTTTCCCTTGTCTTTAGCTGTACCGCCTAGTGCTTCGATCGTTAATCCGGTGATTGGAATCCCAGCATAGACATATCGCTTATCCTCCAGATTCGGCTGCACTTGATCGGTGTCGTAAAGCAACACGCCGCCCTCGCGCAAAAATCCGACATGGTCCTCGTAACTATGCTGGTAGAAAGCGACAAGAAAATCGGCTTCATCGCCGGCCGACAGCACTTGCCCGGAGCCAATACGAACTTGAAAAATAGAGGGACCGCCCGAGATGGTTGACGGGATGGTCATATAAGTCATGACCTCGTGATCGCTCCGTCCTGCCAACCGGGCCAGCAACGCACCGGCTGTCTGAATACCATCTTGTGAGTTGCCGGCGAGCCGAACCACAGCATCGCGAATGTTTTCAGGGCGCAAATCTGCTCTCGATGCGCCTTCCACTGGAGGGGACAGAGATGTACTCACGGAAACCTTACACAATTATCCTGAGACAAGGCGACTTTGTCAACGTTTCGGGTTTGGTGTGGTGTCGGGCGAGCTTCTGGCAACGGCGGAGCCTAGCGTGTTTAGATTGCCTGATATCGGTCGACCCAGGGCCACGCTAGCGCTTCGCCCTGGGCTATCTTTGGTGCAGCAGCTTCGCCGCACGGCAACGCAAAAAACATTGCTCCTGGTATTTCGATCAGGATAAAAGCATGCAACTTTGTTTTGCCCCTCTTATCATGCTTCGGATATTCGCTCCCACCGAGAGTCATCCAGGCGAAACACGAGCCCCGTTGGTTCCGCCGACGGTTGCTAAGCTCGTTAAGCTCGGCGCCGACGTAGAAGTTCAACAGGAAATAGGCGCCGCAATCTATTTTGCTGATTCCGAATACGAGGCCGCAGGGGCAACAATCAGTACTGACCGACTCAGATCACTAGGCGAAGCGGATTTGGTCTTACGGTTGCGCAAGCCGCCACTGGAAGAAGCGAGTCTGCTCAAACCCGGTGCGATCCATATCAGTTTCCTGGATCCATTTAATGAACGCGCACTGGTTGAGGCCCTGGCAAAAGCCGGTGTTACAGCGATCAGCATGGAGATGATTCCGCGAGTCGCCGTCGCGCAGAAAATGGACGCACTATCTTCTCAAGCAAATCTCGCCGGCTACGTCGCTGTCACAGTCGCGGCAGCCGCTTCAAAACGGATCTTTCCGATGATGATGACACCTGCGGGCACGATGAAACCGTTGCGCGTTCTGGTGATCGGCGTCGGAGTCGCCGGGCTTCAGGCGATCGCTACGGCGCGAAGGCTTGGGGCTACCGTAGAGGCCTTCGACACGCGACCAGTTGTCGAAGAACAGGTCAAATCGTTAGGAGCGAAGTTCGTGAAAGCGGATCTTGGCGAGACCGGAGAAACCGCAGGCGGATATGCGAAGGCCCTGACGCCCGAGCAGTTGGCTAAACAGCGGGAAGTAATGGCGGCCCGGGCGGTTCAATCGGATGTCGTAATCACGGCTGCTCAGGTCTTCGGTAAGAAGGCTCCGGTAATCATCACAACCGAGATGATTCACCAGATGCGACCCGGAACCGTGGTAGTCGATACCGCGATCGAAACCGGCGGGAATGTCGAGTGTTCCGAATTCGA
>JBKPBY010000199.1:0-11233 GCA_046727075.1 bacterium
ACCCTTTCGATCGACGCGGTACAGCAGGCCAATTCGGGTCATCCCGGTACACCGATGGCGCTTGCGCCGCTCGTTTATACGCTCTGGAACCGTGTTATGCAGTTCGATCCGGACGACCCGATATGGCCTGGTCGCGATCGGTTCGTGCTGTCGAATGGTCACGCATCGATGCTGCTATGGTCTGTGCTCCACCTGACCGGCACTAAAGCAGTAAACGCCGAGTATGAGCGATTGGGACAGCCTTCGGTCTCGCTCGATGATATCCGTCACTTCCGGCAGCTTGACAGTAAGGCGCCCGGGCACCCCGAGTATCATTGGGTGTCCGGTGTTGAAACGACCAGCGGCCCTCTTGGACAAGGTGTAGCGACCAGTGTGGGCATGGCGATCGGTCAGAAATGGTTAGCCGACCGCTATAACCGGCCCGGATTCGAGATTTTCAATTACAGGATCTACGCAGTGTGCGGCGACGGTTGCATGATGGAGGGTGTTGCTTCTGAAGCAGCATCATTGGCCGGACATCTCGGGTTGGATAGCCTTTGCTGGATCTACGATAATAATCACATCACGATCGAGGGGGACACGCGGATTACTTTCACCGAAGACATCGCGGCTCGATTCCTTGGTTATGGATGGAATGTTCTGCGCGTAGGTGACGCAAACGATATTGATCGGATTCAGCAGTCCTTGGAAGTCTTCGCGCGTACGAAGGGCAGGCCGACCTTCATTATTCTCGATAGCCACATCGGGTACGGATCGCCTAATAAGCAGGATACGTCTGCAGCTCATGGCGAACCTCTAGGAGAAGATGAGATTCGTCTCGTTAAAAAGAATTATGGGTGGCCGGAAGATGCCAAATTCTTGGTGCCGAAAGAGGTCTATGCGCATTTTAGCGCGGGCATCGGGGCGCGCGGTGCGCAAGCGCGTGGGAAGTGGACAAAGCTTTTTGGCGCGTATCGCGAGAAATATCCTGAGTTAGCAACCGAGATTGACCTGATGCAGCGTCGCGAGCTGCCGGCAAATTGGGATCGTGGCCTGCCTCTATTTCCTGCCGATCCAAAGGGCATAGCCGGTCGCGAGGCTTCGGGCAAGGTGTTAAATGTGCTCGCTCAGAATATTCCCTGGTTGCTGGGAGGTTCAGCCGATCTCGGACCGTCGAACAAAACGACGCTGACCTATAAAGGCGCTGGAAGTTTTCAAGCGGACAGTCCCGGAGGGAAGAATCTTCATTTTGGTATTCGGGAACATGCCATGGCGGCGACGGTGAATGGGCTCTCGTTATCCAAAATCAGAGCCTTTGGAGCCACGTTCTTTATTTTCAGCGATTACGCGCGCCCCGCAATTCGACTATCGGCCCTGATGGAGTTGCCGACCCTCTTCATTTTTACCCATGACGCGATGGGTGACGGAGAGGATGGCCCAACCCACCAGCCGGTGGAACAACTCATTTCGTTACGCGCCATTCCTGGACTAGTCACAATCCGGCCTGGGGACGCGAACGAAGTGGTTGAAGCGTACCGCTACATTATGCAGCTGCGACATGAGCCAGCCGTTCTTGCCCTTTCACGACAACCGCTGCCGACGTTGGATCGAACGAAGTATGCACCGGCGAGCGGGGTGGCGCACGGCGCTTACGTTTTAGCAGATGCTCCTGGGGGGAATCCGGAGCTGATCCTGATTGCTTCCGGTAGCGAGGTTAGCCTCGCGGTAGAAGCTTTCGAAAGGTTAGTGAAAGAGGGCGTCCGGGCGCGTGTGGTCTCAATGCCTTCTTGGGATATTTTTGAACATCAATCTCCGGAGTACCGAGACAGCGTGCTACCGCCGAGCGTCAAGGCGCGCGTTGCCATTGAGCAGGGTTCAACGCTCGGCTGGGAGCGGTACATCGGCGAAAGCGGGCGCGTCATCGGTATGCATACCTTCGGAGCTTCGGCCCCGCTCAAGGAGTTGCAGAAAAAATTCGGATTCGAACCCGATCGAGTTGTCAGCGTGGCTAAGGAGTTACTGGCAGGTTAGTAGCCGGGCGCCGCTCCAATCTCTAAAAATGAAACCGTACACCAATAAAGATCCGATTCGGCTGGTACTAGCCGACGTAGACGGCACCCTCGTTACTCAGGAGAAAGTCCTAACGGCAAAGGCCAAGGAAGCGGTGGCGAAGTTAACCGAAGCCGGAATCGCATTTGCGATTACCAGCGGCCGTCCCCCGCGCGGCATGAAGATGGTGATTGAAGGGCTCAAACTCACTACGGTGGTCGCCGGATTCAATGGAGGAGTTTACATCACTCCAAGACTGGATCCGATTGTCATGCGTGATCTGCCCAAAGAGGCCACGATCCGTGCGATTGAACTAATCGGACAGCATGGATTAGATGCCTGGGTTTATACCGACACCACTTGGTATGTTCAGAATCCGAAGGGAGCCCATGTCGATCGAGAGAGCAGAACGGTGGGCTTTGGGCCGGAGGTCGTTTCCGATTATTCCCCCTATTTCGCGGCAACGGCAAAAATTGTGGGGGTCAGCGACGATTTCGACGCCGTCGCCAAATGTGAGAAAGATGTCCAGGCGGAGCTCGGCCATCACGTTTCGGCGGCGCGATCGCAGCCCTATTATCTAGATGTGACTCACCCAGCGGCGAACAAAGGAAGCGTGGTTGATTTCCTGGCGGCCGTCTACCTTCTGCCCAAGAGCAGCATCGCCACCATTGGCGATATGCCCAATGACGTACTGATGTTCGACAAGAGCGGTATGAGTATCGCCATGGGCAACGCCAGTAAGGAGGTACAATCAAAAGCCAACTTTGTTACAGACACGAATGAGCAAGAAGGCTTCGCTCACGCCATGGAGCGTTTCGTTTTGGATCGAATCCAGGTCGGATAGGCGATTCCAACTGTTCGCGGATTCGCGTAGTGAGTCCACATCAGGAGAGAGCCTTTCTAAAATTCTATGCGTAGCGTCCCTAGAACCAGCAAAGAGTAGAATGGAACCAGTAGAACATTCTGTTCCGTCGCTGGACGGAAAGCGAGCACGTTACTTTGTTCTGATAGTCGCAGCGACTGCGGCGCTGGCGGGACTCTTATTCGGGTTTGATACCGGAGTCATCTCTGGTGCGATTCTTTTCATTAAAGACGAGTTTCGATTAACACCTTTCACCGAAGAACTCATAGTCAGTGCGGCTCTGGTAGGTGCGGTTTGTGGCTCTGCTCTGAGTGGACGATTCAGTGATCGACTAGGACGCAAACGCACGATCTTTATCACGGCGGGTATATTTGTCGGGGCCTCCATTTTGTGTGCCATAGCCAAGAACATATCGGCGTTGATTGCTGGTCGAGTCGCGATTGGTGTGGCCATCGGCATCGCCTCCTATAGCGCGCCTTTGTACATCAGCGAAATGGCTCCGGCTAATCTTCGCGGCGGCCTTGTTACCTTGAACCAGCTCGCTATCACTGTCGGCATTCTACTGGCTTATGTTGTCGATGCCGCTTTCGCTCCAAGCGGCGGGTGGCGATTCATGTTTGCGTTTGGCGCGCTGCCTGCCCTCATCCTCGACTTAGGAATTTCCGTTCTGCCGGAAAGCCCGCGCTGGTTGTTACTTCATCAACGTCGGGAGGCTGCACTAAGCGTGTTGGTTCGGCTTCGTGGAACGACCGACATTGCGGCGGAAGTAAATGACATTGTTGAACATGCCGAGACGAAGCATGGCAAGCTCGCGGATCTGTTTTCGCCAGTCGTATTACCCGTCCTATTTTGCGGCGTTGCCCTTGCCGTCATTCAGCAAATCACCGGAATCAACACGGTGATCTACTATGCGCCGACGGTATTCCAGGCGGCCGGATTTCATTCGGCACAAAGCTCGATCATCGCTACCGCCGGTGTAGGCCTGGTAAATGTGTTCATGACGGTAGTTTCCATTCGGCTGCTTGATCGACTTGGCCGCCGGCCGTTGTTACTAACGAGCCTGGGTGGCATGGCACTGTCGCTGGCGGCCTTGAGTGTCGGATTCGCAATAGGCGGGGAAGCGCTGAAATGGATCGGACTAATCAGCTTGGCTGTATACATCGCTTCCTTTGCAATTGGGCTAGGGCCTGTTTTCTGGTTGTTAATCTCGGAGATTTTTCCACTCTCTATCCGGGGCCAAGCAGCCAGTGTTGCCACCATGGCCAATTGGCTGAGCAACTTCGTGGTATCGCTTACCTTTCTCAGCTTGCTGACGGGTCTGGGCAGCGTTTACACATTTCTTTTGTACGCCGCACTCTCGGTTCTTGGTGTCTTTTTTTGCCTCCGCTTCGTTCCTGAAACCAAAGGAGTACCGCTCGAACGGATCGAACGAGACCTTCGAGCGGGGCGACCGTTACGCCTCCTGGGAAAGGGCTGATTGATCAGACAACCTTGCGCGTCATTCAATCTACGCCTTTTGGGAAGAGCTGCCGTCCCAGATATTCTTTGTGATAAGCTGCCGCGATTTGTCTTCGGAAGCGGCTCCGTCCGTGGCGCCGGGATCAATGTTCTTTAGCCGAAAGTTTTTACCGTTAGTCACGCAGTATCGTTCCGCGAATTTGCCGGACCGGTCGATGATTCGCTTTTTTTCATGATCATTTGCTGGAGGAACGGCTCCCGTGCTAACCAAACTCGTTTCTACTCAGCGACACGCGCCAGGGCAACGATGGAACGCGGGTGCACCAGATAGGATGGGTCTGTTACTGGCGGCGCACTGGAGAATAGACAGATGTCATCGGGCGGTTCAATGAACGTATCTAACCACCGTCGCCACGGCCTTAAACCAGCTTTGGGAACGGGCGGCAACTCGAAGCGAAGCGGTTCCCAGTACGCATTCAGCATCAGGTAGAGGTCCAAGCCAGCTGCTATGGCCGAGGCACTGATGGCAAGGCTGTGAGATTGGTTACTCCAATCGGGTTGATGCAGCTTCACGCCATGGCACTCGATGCGAGCCCGCGCCAGCAACTGGTTGAGAGTAAGGTTATTCGATAAGGGCTCCGTGCGCCGATGCCGGATCTCAATCAGGGTTTTGACAAACCGGTGAATGTCCGCGTGCTTTTCCAATAATGACCAGTCAAACCAACTGATCTCGTTATCCTGACAATATCCATTGTTGTTACCTCGCTGAGTGCGCCGAACTTCGTCCCCCATGAGCAGCATCGGCGTCCCCACAGAAAGGAGGGTGAGAGCAACAAAGTTTCTCACCATCCGATTGCGCAAAGCTTCTACGGTTGGATCGTCGCTAGGACCTTCGATGCCGCAATTCCAACTCAGATTGGCATCCGAGCCATCGCGATTATTCTCTCCGTTAGCTCCGTTTTGCTTGGCGTTGTATGAGACCAGATCATTCAGAGTGAAGCCATCGTGGCAGGTGACGAAGTTGATACTTTGCTCGGGCTCACGTTCTGCACGGCCATAGATGTCAGGACTTCCGAACAGGCGATAAGGTATACGTGTGACTGTTCCATTATCCGTCTTCATGAAACTGCGCACATCGTCTCGGAATCGGCCGTTCCATTCCTTCCACGAGTCACCAATGAACGAGCCGACTTGGTAGAGCCCGGCGGCATCCCATGCCTCCGCAATCAGCTTGGTGTCGGCTAGCCCTGGATCCGAATCGATGTCCCAGAGGATAGGTGGATTCTTCAGCGGGCACCCCGATTCGTCTCGCGAGAGGATCGATGCCAGGTCGAACCGGAAACCGTCTACATGCATGACATCGACCCAATAATGCAGGCTGTCACGAATCAGCCGCCGGACAAAGGGTTCGTTGGCGTTCAGGGTATTCCCGGTGCCGGTGTAATTGGCGTAGCGCCCCGTGTCTCGATCAAGGATGTAGTAGGTCTCGTTGGCGAAACCCTTAAAACAGAAGGTTGGCCCGTTCTCCCCGCCTTCCGCAGTATGATTGTAAACCACATCGAGAATGACCTCGATCCCAGCCCGGTGCAACGCCTTGACCATATCCCGGAACTCATCAAGCGCCGCCAGGGGACCGCAACGCGAACTATAGCTGGAGTGAGGGGTGAAGAAGGACACAGGCGAATAACCCCAATAGTTAGTTAACCCGCCGGGGGCATCTTGCTCGTCGAATTGGAACACCGGCTGCAATTCTACCGCCGTTACGCCGAGATCCTGAAGATAAGGGATTTTATCAATTAACCCTGCATAGGTGCCGCGCTTCACCGGATCGACGCCGGAACTAGGATGTTTAGTGAAACCGGCAACGTGCATTTCGTAAATCACTGTGCTTGAGAACGGCTGCCGCAGAGGTTCATCGCCTTCCCAATCGTACCGGCTTACGTCCGCAACCACACTCTTTAAGGCCGTAGCACAGTTATCGCCCGGTCTGCTGGCAGCAACACGGCTGTAATTCGCTGGGCGTGCAATCGCGCGTCCATATGGGTCGAGTAGCACCTTTTGAGGATCGAATCGCAGCCCACGCTCCGGGGCGAAGGACCCATCGACGCGATAGCCGTAAATCTGGCCAACTTCGATCCCCGGCACAAAGACATGCCAGTAGTGACGGCTGCGGTTAGTAACTGGATCCAGCGTGATCGTGCGCGAAGGGTAACTGTCGTCGACCCGGTCAAACAGCAGCAACTCCACAGCGGTATTGCCTTTCGCGAACACGCTAAAATTCACACCGCTCGGATACACAGTCGCACCAAGCGGAAAACTCTTACCGGGCGAAACTACGGTGTTCATCTCCCGAGATCAGTGCCAATTCCTATGCGCATAGATTTTCTGGTTCCTCGAGGCTAGTGCATCGAATTATAAGTAGGAGGCATACCGCCGTCGGTCATTTGGCTGATTTTCAAGACGCGAACGACGATACGTAAGGAGTGAGCACCGCGGAAAATCAGCCAAATGACAACGGCCCAAAGGGTTGGCTTGAAAAGGCTTTTTTTTGTTCATGGGCGCCTATCCGTTTTTGTAGTCAATTCGCGAAGGCGCTCGAAAACCGCCTCGGACAACATGTCCTCAGCACAGCGCCAGCGCCAATTGCCCTCCGTACTGCCAGGTAGATTCATCCGGGCCTCCGCCCCCAGATTCAGTAAATCCTGAAGTGGCGCGATCGCGAGGCCCGCGGGAGAAGACCACGCTAAGCGAATCAGTTCCCAAGCCACCTCGTCGCTTTTGCCTTCCGGCCGCTTCAAGTAGTTCCACAGGTTCCGTCTCTGGTCCTCCGGTAGCGTTTCAAACCAACCGCGCGTCGTCGCGTTGTCATGGGTCCCCGTATAAACAACCGTGTTCGGGACGTAGTTGTGAGGGAGGTACGGGTTGCCCGCGTTGCCGTCAAAGGCGAACTGAAGGATCCTGGTTCCCGGCAGTTGGAACTGATCGCGCAGCGCGGAAACATCGGGCGTGATTACTCCCAAGTCCTCCGCAACAAACGGTAGAGTCCCTAACTCCTTCTTGACGGCGCTAAAGAAGCCTCCGCCTGGGCCGGGCACCCACTCTCCGGACTGAGCCGTTTTTGCCCCCGCTGGCACGTGCCAAGCAGCCGCGAACCCGCGAAAATGATCTAGACGCACGACGTCGACGTGAGCCAGCAGCGCTTGCAAGCGGTCGATGCACCATCGGTAACCAGTGCGCTCAAGCGCCAGCCAATTATAGACGGGGTTGCCCCAGAGTTGCCCTTGCGCACTAAAATAGTCGGGCGGAACGCCGGCGACAAATCGCGGCCGGTGACGTTCGTCCAGCAGAAACAGTTCCGGGTTGGCCCACACGTCGCTCGAGTCTGGCGAAACGAAAAAGGGCAAGTCCCCGATCAGGTGGATGCCTCTGACGCGAGCATATTCCCTGAGCCGTGCGCCTTGACGGAATAACAGGAACTGGGCGAAGCGCACCTGCTTGATCAGTTCGTTCAGGTCCCGCCGCGCTTGGGCCAAGGCCATCGGCTCGCGCCGGACTAATTCTTCTGGCCATTCGAGGTAGCAAACACCGCCATGTGCGGCTTTCAGTGCTCGAAACAGGGCGTAGTCGTCTAACCAATGTGCTTGCTCGGCGCAAAACTGTTCATAGTCTTGCCGCAAAGCCGAGCGCGGCGTAGCGCTGAAGGTAGCCCAGGCTTTTTCCAACAACTTATGCTTGAAAGGGATGACGACGTCGTAATCGACGGCGTTTTTCGCAAACGAGCGCCCCTCGTCACAATCACTAGGTCGCAAGAGTCCTTCGCCGATCAGGCCGTCCGGGCTGATCAGCACTCCATTGCCCGCGAAAGAAGACAAAGACTGGTAAGGCGAATTACCGTAACCCGTAGGACCGAGGGGGAGCGCCTGCCACCAGCCCTGACCCGCTGCTTGGAGGCGGTCCACCATCGCGAACGCGGCCGGCCCAACATCCCCAATACCGTAGGGCGAAGGCAACGACGTAATGTGCAGCAGCACGCCGGAAGCGCGGTACTGGGGTCCAAACGGGATAAGACCCACTGGACGGCTGGCTTCGCTCATTGTTCCCCTTCTGCCGGTTCGCGACCCGGAACGGTTGATTTCAGCGCGTTGCTCACAATCTCCTGGGCTTCAGTCAAAATCGCTTTCAGATGCGACGGGTCCTTGAAACTCTCTGCGTAAATCTTGTAGATGTTCTCCGTGCCGGACGGACGGGCCGCAAACCAGCCACTAGCCGCAACCACCTTCAAACCGCCGATCGGGGCGTTGTTACCCGGGGCACGAGTCAGCTTGGCGGTAATCGCCTCTCCGGCCAATCTTGATTCCTTGACTGCCTCAGGCGAAAGCTGCCCGAGGCTTTCCTTCTGCCGCGGCGTGGCCGGCGCATCGACGCGAGTATAGTAAGGAGTGCCGAATTCTGCCGCCAGCTCATCGAAGCGTTCACCGGGGTCTTTGCCGGTGCGTGCCGTAATCTCGGCTGCAAGCAGATCCATGATCGGCCCGTCCTTGTCGGTTGTCCAAACGGTGCCATCCTGCCGGAGGAAACTTGCTCCTGCACTTTCCTCGCCCCCGAAGCAGATTGAGCCGTCAAACAAGCCAGGCGCAAACCATTTGAATCCGACCGGCACCTCAGATAGCCGGCGCCCGAGTTTCTGCACCACGCGGTCAATCAGGCTGCTACTGACCAGCGTTTTTCCCACCGCGGCGCTGGTGGCCCAACCCGGACGATGGGTTAGCAAGTAGCGAATTGCCACTGCCAAAAAATGGTTAGGGTTCATCAATCCCGCGGAAGGGGTTACGATCCCATGCCGATCGGAATCGGGGTCGTTGGCAAAGGCGACACGAAACTGATCCTTGAGTCCCACCAGGCTGGCCATCGCGTACGGGCTGGAGCAGTCCATACGAATTTTTCCGTCGTGATCGACGGTCATAAACGAGAAGGTTGCGTCGAACTTCGGGTTGACGACGCTGATATCCAATTTGTAAATAGAGTTGATCGGTTCCCAGTAGGGCAGAGCGGCGCCGCCAAGCGGGTCCACCCCCAGCTTCAGGCCGGCGGCGCGGATAGCATCAAGGTCCACCACGTTCCGCAAATCCTTAACGTAAGGCACAACAAAGTCTTCCTGGTGCGTGCTCGACGCCGCGATAGCTTTGGCAAAAGGCACGCGTTTTACTCCGGCATTGCCCGCCCGAAGCAGCTCATTCGCTCGATCCTGGACCCACCGCGTCACGTCGGTGTCCGCCGGCCCGCCATTCGGGGGGTTATACTTGAAGCCGCCATCTTCAGGTGGGTTGTGCGATGGGGTAATGACAATGCCATCTGCGAAACGCTCCCTGCGCCCTCGGTTGTACCCAAGAATGGCATGCGAAATCACCGGGGTTGGAGTCACGCCGTCGTCAGGCTGGATGAAGGTGTCCACTTGATTGGCCGCAAGTACTTCCAGCGCAGTCCGCTGAGCAGGACCGGATAATGCGTGAGTATCCTTACCCATATAAAGCGGCCCGTCGATCCCACGGCTGCGCCGGCAGTCGCAGATGGCTTGCGTAATAGCCAGAATATGGCTTTCGGTGAAGGTGCCGCGCAGCGATGAGCCGCGGTGTCCGCTGGTCCCGAAACTAACTAATTGGTCGGGATCTCCCGTATCGGGCTGACGCTCATAATATTCTCGTTCGAGTCGAGCCAGATCGACTAACAGGTTCTTGGGGGCAGGCTTGCCTGCCAAAGGGGATATTTCCATAAATTGATTCCTTCAGCGCCTCCAATCCGCTGCTCGGGCGCTTCTCATAGAGGGATTTCCGAGGTTCATAACTGCAATACTCCATCACTCCGCTTCTTTATGAGCAGTGATTGAGTTTCCAGCATTCGCTGGGCTTTGTCTAGGTCCCTGGCCGACTGCGCAGGGCTGGGGTGCCGCTTTTGGACGGGGCTAATTCATTCTCGCACCATCCATTCACGGATATAGGTGGGACAGTTTTGTATTTTTGCTCCGTTGCCTTCACATTGCGCAAGAAATCTGACTACCTCTCGACTTACCAGATTCACTTCTTTCAAGTCGAACACAATGGGCGCAGATTCGACGGCGATCAGTGCCTCCAACTGGGGCACATTTTCGGCTTCGATTCGGCCGCTCAAGACAAGTAGAACCACGTTTCCGCTCGCGAATCGTTGAATCCTTAGCATCGAGAGATTGCTCGCTAGACTCGTGCCAGCACGAACAGCGCTCACCCTGGACGCGTATTTTCCTCCAGGCTTCACCGGGATTGCCTGCGGTTTCGACTGAATCACTGTCTTAAGAGATTCGCGAAAATTTCGCGAATTCGCGGTTTATCGAAATCCACCATCGCATTGATCCTGGCCAATCACCGATTTGCCCGAGGGGCAGAAAATCGGCGTAGTCATGACGCGGGGTGGCACGGGACTAGCAGTAAAGCCCGGCATGAACAGGAGGCTGTCTTTGAAGATCCGCGTTGCCCTGAAGATGGCGCAGAGAATAGGAACCTCTCTGCCCGCTTTCTGCGTCGCGAACTGCTGGTTACTTTCAAACGTTGATTCCTCGGCGATATGGAAACCGCACTAACCGATCCGGCACTTTGGCATCGCATTCACTTCGCGTTTACGATCACGTACCATTATCTCTTTCCTCAGCTCACCATGGGACTGGCTTGGTTCCTGGTTTATTGGAAGTGGCGCGCCCTGAGAACCGGAGATGAAAAGTACAATCGGGCCGCGCGTTTCTGGGCCAGAATCTTTGGCCTCAATTTTGCCGTCGGAGTGGTAACCGGCATTCCAATGGAATTTCAGTTCGGGACCAACTGGGCCGGTTTCTCCAAATATTCCGGTGCAATTATCGGT
>JBKPBY010000200.1:0-7857 GCA_046727075.1 bacterium
TTTCGGGGCTGCTTTTGTTGACACCCCTTTGCCGTTCGTTAGTGTGACCGTTCTGGCGCACGGCAGCTGGGAATTTCTATTGGCTTCCCCCCGGTCGCTTAATGCATCAATTTTATGGCAAGGACACTCAAGAAAAAGGCCGGCAAAAGATCGGCAAAAACGGCTTCGAAGCCGGTAGCTCGTAAGAAAACGAAATACGTCTACTATTTTGGCGACGGCAAGGCGGATGGCGACGGGAAGATGAAGCCGTTGCTTGGCGGAAAAGGTGCCAATCTAGCCGAGATGACACGCATTGGATTGCCGGTACCTCCCGGCTTCACGATCACGACCGACCTATGCACTTATTTCTACGAGCATAAGCGGTCGTATCCACCGGCGCTGAACGCTGAGGTTGAGACCGCGCTAGCTAAAGTTGAAAAGTCGGCCGGGAAGAAGCTCGGTGATCGAGCCAATCCTCTCCTGCTGTCGGTGCGGTCGGGTGCGCGAGATTCAATGCCCGGGATGATGGACACGATTCTAAACCTCGGCATGAACGATGAGGTTGTTGAAATCGTTGCCGAAAAGAGCGGGAATCCGCGCTTCGCTTGGGATTCTTATCGACGCTTTTTGCAGATGTACGGTGACGTCGTCATGGGTGTTCAAAAGCGGGAAGACGAACACCATGAGCCGTTCGAAGAGGTGATCGAGTCGGTTAAGAAAGAGGCCGGTGCTGAAAAAGATACCGATCTGAGTGTCGAACATTTCAAGACCTTGGTTGCCAGATTTAAACAGCTGATCAAGGAGCGTACCGGAAAAAACTTTCCTCAGGATCCACGTCAGCAACTCTGGGGAGCGATCGGAGCAGTGTTCGGTTCCTGGAACAATGACCGCGCGATAGTTTATCGGCGCAAGTATGGAATTCCCCACGAGTGGGGCACTGCTGTCAACGTGCAGACGATGGTGTTCGGCAACCGGGGCGACACCAGCGCGACAGGAGTTGCTTTCACCCGCGATCCGGCTACCGGCGAAAAAGTGTTTTACGGCGAGTATTTGATCAATGCGCAAGGTGAAGACGTTGTCGCCGGAGTTCGTACGCCGCATCCGGTAGCGATGTTGGCTAAAGAAATGCCGGCCGCACACAAAGAGCTGCTAAAGGTGCGAGACATTCTGGAAAAGCATTTCCATGACATGCAGGATCTGGAGTTCACGGTCGAAGACAACAAGCTTTATATTCTGCAAACCAGGAACGGGAAACGCACTGGCTTTGCGGCCGTCCGAATCGCCGTCGATATGGTCAAGGAACGGTTGATTTCTAGGGAGGAAGCAATTCGCCGAATACCGGCCGATTCTCTTTCACATGTCTTGGCGCCGGTGTTCGACCGCGAAAGTGTGAAGGGCGCCAAGAAGATTGCGACCGGGCTTGCGGCGGGTCCTGGCGCGGCGAGCGGCCACATTGTTTTCAATGCTAAGGACGCGGTAGAGCTCGCCCACAAGGGTCAGCGCGTCATCCTGGTCCGGATTGAGACGTCGCCAGAAGATTTGAGAGGAATGATCGCGGCTGAGGCGATCTTGACCTCGAGAGGAGGCGTTTCTTCACACGCGGCGCTGGTGGCCCGTCAGATGGGCAAAGTATGTGTATGCGGCGCCAGTGCGCTGCGTATCGATTACCAACAAGGAACCGTCACTGCCGGGGATGTGACTCTCAAGCAGGGCGACTTTATCTCTGTCGATGGTACCGCAGGCGAAGTTTACGCTGGAGAGGTGCAAACAGCGCCATCCGAGGTTGTTCAAGTGTTGGTAGAAAAGAAGCTGGATCCGAAGAAGAGCGCGATTTATCAGGAGTTCGCTTCGCTCATGAATTGGACGGATCGGGTCCGGGAGTTGGATATTCGGACAAATGCGGATACGCCGGATCAGGTTGTCACCGCGGTTGCATTTGGCGCTAAAGGCATCGGTTTGACCAGAACCGAGCACATGTTTTTCGAAGGCGATCGTATTGACGCCATGCGCGAAATGATTCTGGCCAAGAACGCTCAAGAGCGAAAAGCCGCGCTGGAAAAACTGTTGCCGTATCAGCGCCAGGACTTTGTCGGCATGTTTACGGCGCTGAAAGGTCTGCCGGCTACTATCCGGCTGCTCGATCCGCCACTGCACGAATTCTTGCCACATACACAGGCTCAACAGGAAGACTTGGCGAAGAAGCTCGGGGTAAGTGCCGAGCGAATCGCACAGCGGGTTCACGAGCTGCACGAGTTCAATCCGATGTTAGGTCATCGTGGTTGTCGCTTGGGGATTTCTTTCCCGGAAGTGACCGAAATGCAGGCTCGGGCGATCTTTGAAGCAGCCGCCGAAGTCCAGAAAAAGGGCGTTAAGGTCAAACCGGAAGTCATGATTCCGTTGGTCGGTTTCGAGAAGGAACTGAAGTTGCAGATCGACATTGTGCATCGAGTTGCAGCCGATGTTGCGAAGGAGAAAAAGACGCGATTCAATTATCTGGTCGGCACGATGATTGAAGTGCCGCGAGCGGCTGTTGTGGCAGACCAGATCGCGAAAGAAGCGCAATTCTTCAGTTTCGGTACGAACGATCTGACCCAGACGACCCTGGGCATGAGCCGTGACGATTCCGGAAGCTTTCTGCCCCACTACCAGGAGCTTGAGATCGTCAAGAACAACCCATTTGCGACCATCGACCAGAACGGAGTAGGCAAATTGATGGAGATCACCCGTGACCAGGCGCACAAGACAAGACGCGACATTAAGCTGGGGATTTGCGGAGAGCACGGTGGCGATCCGGAGAGCGTCAAATTCTGTCATCGCCTGGGGTTAGACTATGTGAGCTGCAGTCCCTTCCGAGTGCCGATAGCGAAGCTGGCGGCGGCGCAGGCGGCGCTGGAATAGGCGCGCGCTTTCAGCGCGCGGTTGGCAGTCTACGGTCGACCGTCAACCGTCGACCGTTGTACAGCTAGCGCGACCTCGTGGGGCTGCAACGCGCAGAGGTCGCGATGAATCGCGACCCTACCGACGATGGGCCAGGACACATAATCGGTAGGACTGAGATTCCTCCTTCGCTAGAGCTTCGGCGGACAGGTTATCTCAGCCTCGTCGATGTGGCATGCCCAAGACCCTACAATTCCGTCCATGGACGGTTTTGGGATCCTTTGATTTTGATTCGGACCTGCCGGCTCAGGAGCCAGCGAACGCCGAACATGTCGATCGTTGCTCGCAGGGCTCGATTGCCGAAGCTGTATTTGCTTACCCCGGATTGGCGCCGGCGATGGTTTACTGAAATCTCTGTGACCTTATATCCGAACCCTTTGATCAGGGCGGGGATGAACCGGTGCATTCCGTAGAACGGAACAAGCGCATTTCGGCACTCGCGTCGCATCGCTTTAAGGGTGCAACCGGTATCGCGAACGCCATCTTTAGTGAATCGGCTTCGAACACCATTGGCAATCCGGCTCTGGATTCGCTTGAACCACGTATCCTGCCGCTTTGCTCGAAAGCCGCAAACCAGATCAGCGCCCTTTTCAATCTCAGCCAGCAATCGAGGGATGTCGCGGGGATCGTTTTGCAAATCACCATCGATCAGAACCAGCACATTTCCGCGCGCGGCATGCAGTCCGGCATAGATCGCGGCGCTTTGGCCGGTGTTCTTCTCGAATTGTAAAATCCGAACCGTTGGCTTTCGGTCAATCTTTGCGACCGTGTCATCGGTCGATCCATCGTCGACAAAAATGATTTCATGCGAAGAGGCACCGAGTGCGGATTGCAATTCCCTCTGGAGCTGCACCACATTTCCCTCCTCGTTAAAGATCGGTACAATCACTGAGACCGCGGGGGCACTCATTACAGCGGCAAGGTCTGGTATTCGTAACAGGCGAACACGCGAATTTCTCGGAGCGGTAAATTCCTGCGTTGAAGCTCGTAAACAGCGACAAGCTCCCAGCGATTAAATGCACCTTGTATATTATGTGGCGGCGCGCTCTCTGGTCGATCCGTAATATAAAGCGCGGTCCGATCGATGAATTTATTTACGCCTTCTTGTTCACTGAAGTAGGTGCTTTGTTTTGTCGATGGATCCGCCTCAACGAATTCATCGTACCGCGGCCAAAACGAGAATTCGTTTTGCATGTCTTGTGACTCGGGAATGTACACTGGCGGATGACCGGGTCCTTCGACGCGCTTTTCCGGAAGATAGAAAGAAAGCATGGAAGCGGTCTGATATTTATTGCCGATCAGAAAAACCTTCGTTTTGAGCTTGTCTTCCATCTCGGCTCGCAACCGGCCGATCTGTTCAGCAATTGTCTGCCAGCCTCGCAATCGGGCGCTGGGATCGAACTGATATGCGATCGGAAGCCCGGCAACTCGTAAAAGATCCGAATTGAAGGTGATCCAGGTCATTACCCCGGAAAGGATAAGCCCGGCCAAACAAAGGGCGCCAGCCCAGCGATGTTGACTGGCAAACCGCAGCCACCAGGCGGTCGCGAGAATACCCAAGCTAATTAGTCCGGGCGCGGTCCAGTTGGGTTCGCCAACCTGATGAGATCCGAGGATCGCGTAGGTAAGCAGAATGGGCCAGGCAAAGCTTAGTAGAAAACAGATTTTGCTGTTTTGGAACGCTTTTCCAATAGAACCGAAAAGCGCTATCAAACAGCCAATGTATAAGAGCGGCGAGTAGACGCCTAGCTGTCCGGCAAGAAACGTAGCGAACTTTGCCGGTCTTATTCCAAATTCTTCCTGGAGTCCGCCCCGCTGGGCGAGGTGATCGAGCGTAATCCACTCATGTTGTTGATTCCAAATCAGGGGAGGCAAGAGACAAATCGAAAAGCAAACAAGCAAGATGTAGAAGCCGGGCCGTCGAAATTCTCCGCGATCTTTCGGCACTACCAGGAGGAAAAATAGAATCGAAAAAAGCGCAAATGCGTTCGTGTATTTGCACAGAAATCCCAACCCAATCAGAATGCCAGTGACAGGCCAAAAGAGCGAAAATTTCGGTGAGCGCTCGATCGCAGCCCAAAAGGTGAAGAGTGAAGCCGCCCAAAAAAAGACCGAGAGGGGATCGATCGTCATCACGCTGGAGCCAACGTTGAAAATCGGTACGAGGTTAAGCGCGACGACCGACCAGAAGGCGACCTTTTCTCGAAAAAGTTTCAGCGCCAGGAAGTAAACAAATAACGAAGTGCCGAGACCGAGCAGGGGGCTGAAGAAACGGATTCCAAACTCGGTTGGTCCAAAGAGCGCGGTGCCTGCCTGTATCGCCATAGCGACGCCCGGCCCTTTGCTGTAGTAGCAGATGTCCGGATGCTGCGCCCAAAGATAGTAGTAGCTCTCATCGGGAGAAAGTTCGAATGAGGCGGCAGCAAACCATCGAATTCCCGTCAAAATCGCCAAGAACCCGAGCAATAAGAGAAAGCGGCCACTCATGATGCGGACGTGCCGACAAGCTTCGGGTGAGCCAGATAAAAATCAGGCCAGAACCGCCGAATGATCGACCGATAGAGAATTGCGGCGATACCGGCAATCAATAGCGCAAAACCGACACCCAGGATGGCAGAAACAAAAACGTCGCTCGGCCAATGAACTCCGCAGTAGATACGGGAATACGCGACGATTGCGGCTGGGATAATGTAAAGAGCACCTAAGCGCCCGAAAAAAAGAATCGCGAGAGTCGCGACTATCGAATTGTTCATCGTGTGCCCGGAAGGGAATGACCTTCCTTCGACCTGACCAGAAGGAGGTTTCGAGAGGGTGATCCGCAACGGGCGCAAAACCGCGAAAATTTCGGGTTTCGCCTTCTGAAGACTTACCTCCCGAACCTCGGCCAAGGCCTCGTGCGGTCGCGGCCGATGGATCAGCCTTTTCATTGATTGAGTGAAAAGACCGTCCGTTATTCCTACCGCGCACAGAGTTACCAGCACAAAGCTACGTACCCGGAAATCACCTTTCCAGAGCAGGATGACCGCCGCGATCGCGAGAAAGGGCACCCAAAGGCTGGCATTGGTAAAGCTAGCCATGACCCAGTCCAAGATGGGGTTGGTCCATTCTCTATTGATCAGAAAGAGGAGTGTTCTATCCATGTGTTAGAGACACCGGCACACAACGGATTTGGCAGCTTGGCTCGCCTGCGTAAGCTAAAACACCATGTCCATCAAACATGCAAAGACTTTCATTGCTCTGCTCGCCATCGTCTTCAGCCAGATATTCTGCTGTGCGCAGGAGGATCCGAACGCGATTTTGGAACAGATTCGCACCTCGCAGGCGCAACTGGACAGACCGCTATTCGGGCAGCTCCGTCCGGAAGACGGTGATCCGATCCCGCTCGAGCTCCGCTTAAAAGGGGATGAAGAAGAATTTCGATTTCAGAATCCGCCCGAAACCCTGGTGTTGCAGTTGCGAGATGAAAGCTCGGTCCTGACCGACCAAACCGCTGGTGGGAAGCAGATTGTCTCGGGCACAAAAATGAACCAGCCGGTGCGGGGGACAGACATTACCTACGAGGACCTTTCGCTTCGGTTTCTTTATTGGAAGAACGCAAAATATGAAGGGCAGCAACGGGTCAAAGGCATCACCTGTTCCATCATTCTAGTCCAGCCGGCCGCAAGAATATCCCCGTACGGCTCGGTTCGGATCTGGGTGGCCAAAGATCGCGGCGCGATGCTGCGGGCGGAAGCGTTCGATTGGAAAGGGAAGCTGGTAAAGCGGTTTGAGGTGGTGTCCGGTCAACGCATTGAAGGCAAGACTGTCTTTAAACAGATCCGGATTGAACGGGTCGATCCGGAAACCGGAAAGACCGCGTCAAGGACTTATCTGGAGGTCAATGCGTAGATTGTCAGTTCAGGGTTTCGAGACGCGCTCGAGGTCGAGCTAGAAACTGATATCAGCTTCCAGCTCGGCGTTGATCGATAGCGCATGTGCAAGGGGGTTGAAATAGCTGGGTTTCAGCGGCAGGGCCTGCCGCCTTCAGCATCCCCGGATTGACTCAAACAAAGCTTCCGCGCCCATCCGCAGCCTCTTCTTTGACCAATTTTAGGCAAAGAAAATGAATTCTTATCGTATTTGAGGCAATGGTTCCATTTGACAGGCAAGAATTTGCTTCTACTGTGCCGGACTTTTCACCATGCGGAAGTCAGGGTTGTTATTTGTTTGCAGTGTGCTTC
Source organism: bacterium (assembly GCA_046727075.1). Taxonomy (GTDB): domain Bacteria; phylum Verrucomicrobiota; class Verrucomicrobiia; order Chthoniobacterales; family JAFAMB01; genus JBKPBY01. The sequence continues at coordinate 7,137 of JBKPBY010000200.1, forward strand.
TCGTCTCATCGCTGTTAGCCGAAGAGAGGGACGAAAAGGCTGCCCGATTCACCGAGAATGCGATGAAGTTACGGCAGAGCATTCTTTTCAAGGTCGAACCGGATACGCAGCGTAACCAACCGCTCGGTCACACGGACGTTAAGTGCCCTTGGCACGAAGGCATCGTCACAACCGTTTTCTGGATCGGCGAAAATCCCAGCGCGAACAATCCCGTCCCGAACCATTCTAGTGCCTGGGACAACAACTGGGCCCGTAGTTTCGGCGGATCGGATGCACCAAACTCTGGTGATCGGAAGGGCTTTATTCCCGCCAAGTTTGTTCCAAGGCAGAATCCGTTCTATATCGCTTTGCCGTATAACGACGTCAGCGGAGGTCGCACCAAGGCGGAGGCACCTAAGATCATCCCGTGGTTTAACGAGGCTTTCGTGAAATCCGGGCAAACAGTGCTCCAGGGGCGCTGGGTAGCTATTCGCAAAGACAATCGGATTTGCTTTGCGCAATGGGAAGATGTCGGTCCGTTCCGAAGCGATCACTGGCAGTACGTTTTCGGCACCGACCGGCCGAGGGCGAACCTGAACCGCGGTGCGGGATTGGATGTTTCGCCTGCGGTCCGCGATTATCTGAAGCTGGGAAGTACGGATGTTACGGATTGGCGGTTTGCAGATTTTGCGGAAGTTGCGCCCGGGCCGTGGACTCTTTACGGGGACAACAACACTTTTGT
>JBKPBY010000201.1:0-10633 GCA_046727075.1 bacterium
TGAGCGGCGCGTAAGGTCTCGATGGTTTGGTCTTCGACTCGCCCAATTCCGAGCTTGTCCGAAACTAGCTGCAGAGCACGCGTTGCCTCAGAACCCGAAACCAAACTGTCCGGATTGCCGTACAAGATCGTTTGCCAGAACACGCTCGGCAATGGCGGGATAGACGGCGGGGCGGGCAGCACCTCTGGAACACTCTGCGCCGATTCTAGAGCGCTCTGCGAAGGTCCTGGAGCGATTACCGATGGTAGTGAAGCGCGCAGCCCGGTGCTCATCACCTCGCCTGGCACTTCGGGCGAACGCGCTTTTGGCGGCGGCCCGAACTCCTCCGGACAATTTTCCTCTAACCCGAGAAGATTTCCTGAGTCGGGTAAAGTCACGCGGAGCGTCGGTAAAGACGCAGGAACCTCCTACACAGTCAGAGAATGTTCCGGAGCAAAAGCCACTTGGCATCATCACGCCAGGAAGGCTTCAAGCTTGAGCGTGAAGGTCCGAGGACCAGCGGACCAGCGTGCCCAGCCGCTCGCGCTTTGCGAGCCAGCTCTTCCATCTGGGTGTCCGATCGTAGTCGTGACTTTGAGAGGACCGAACGGCGAGAAGATCGGCGAGTTGCGGCTGGGTGGTGGCGGTAAAGGCATTCAGGTCGTGGCTTTCGGCTTACACCCGGAAGGGATGGAATATGTATTCGATCTGCCGATCCCGCCGCTGGTCATAAGTCTAGCCGATCTCTACGAACTTGCCGGCGGTACGCTAGAAGAACAGCTCTCAAGCCAACCAGCACCTGAACCGGAGCTGATCGAACTCTCCGAGGAGATATTGGGTAGCATTCAAGGCTTCTTCGTCCAGTGTTCAGCAGCTATCGAAAAGACCGGCGCTGGCGGACATAACACATTGTTCGCGATCACGGGCGAACTTCTGGACAATTTTACGCTTACCGATGAACAGGCTGTGGCTTGTTTGGCGCGTTACTATAATCCCCGGTGTAAGCCAGCCTGGAGCGAAAAAGAGTTGCTCCATAAGGTCAAGGAAGCACGCCGAAAAGGGCATGGGAAACTGGAGCAGACACAGGCGCCAGAATTAGTTGGGGAGAAGCACCAAAACACCTCAAAACAAGAGGCGAGTTTCGAAGGTTACGCAGGTTTTGTCACAGAGGAAATTCCAAAATGCGAATTTTATAACCCGTTCCCCATCAACGAATTACCTGAGCCATGTCGAGGAATGGCTTCTGCCATAACCTCATCGCTCAGGGTGCCTCTAGAATTAACTGGACCCACTATGCTTGGCGTTGTCTCCAGCGCTATAGGAAAGGGGTTGTTACTGAAAAGCGGTGATGATCTTTCTGTCTATGGCAACCTCTACCTACTAGGAATCGGAATTTCTGGAGAGGGTAAGAGTCTCACCGATAGGCTCGCCACCGCACCGATTCGAGCTATCGAGACTCAAAACCGGGCCAGATGGTGCGAGATTGATGAACCTCAACTTCAAGCCGAATTACGAATCTTGGAAAAGGAGATTAGTAAGCTAGAAGGCCAGATTGTCGGCAGAAAGAACGTTGTCGTTGATCGGGCTGCTATCAAAAAAGAGCTGACCAAGAAGTTGCTCGCTAGGGCTTTAGTTAAAGACAGGCTCTACGGACCTCGCATGATCACTGAGGATACGACTCAGGAGGCACTCGGATTACTTTTGGCTCACAACGGCGAAACCTTGTTCAGTCTTTCCTCTGATGCCGGCAAAGCGATTCATAACCTGCTTGGCCGTTATACAAAAGCTGAGATGTCTGACGATAGTCTCTACGTAAAGGCTTATAGCGGTGATCCGCATATCGTTGATCGAGCTACCCGACCATCGATTGCGCTCGATAATCCCGTTTTGTCGATGTTCTGGTGGACTCAGCCGAGCCGAGCTTCAATGCTCTTCAGTAATGCGGATTTACGGGAGGGGGTTTTTTGGTGCGGTTCCTGGCCTGGAATGCCCGGACGGAGCCAACCAAGCGAAATCGAACTAAGAGTCCAATTCCGCAGGATGTTCGGAACGCTTATACCAAGCTTATCACCGATCTGGTCAACAATTACCATGACCTTCCTACGCCAACGCTGATTCCAGATTCGGCGATAGCCGAGCAGCTCATTGACGATTTTCATGACAGTCTCGTAGAAGATCGCAAAACCCAGTGGCGCGATATCAGTTCCTTTATTGCCCGTTGGCCAGAACAAGCCTGGCGGCTGAGCGTTGTGTTGCACTGTATTATTTGGGGAGCACAAGCACATTTATACCCGCCGGCAGAATCTACGGTCAAAAGCGCCATTGTTTTCGCCAAGTGGTTTGGTTCTGAACAACTGCGAATTCTCTCTACCGCACGCGCTCAAGAGGATACGCGCAAACTCACTGAACTCTCTGCCCTGGTTCGGACCCATTATGGGGATCAAGCCACCCTGCGTGATCTTTGGCGGCGCAACGATTGGGATCAGCAAGAAGTAAAGCGTTTAGCAGCGAAATTCCCAAAATTTCTCCGGGTGGTTTCGCAGGCTAGTGGTCCGAAGGGAGGACGTCCCTCGGAGATTTTAAGTGTTTTATAACAGGCTAATTTACAACGCCTTATGACTCAAACTTAGCCGAAGCTAACAAAATCGATTTTAAAAAATATCTCTGTGACAAAACCTGCAAAACTGACAAACCTCTCTATGACATGTCGGCCTGGGATGCCCCGCTCGTGAGCCAGAAAAAACTCTGCGCCATTGAGATATTCGATCCTGAGTACGTCGAACCATTCTTAGGCCTCAACCCGGCTTTGCGGCAAACCACTCGCGGTAGAGCTGGCCGGTCCACGCTGTTCCTATTTATCCCCAACGGCAAATGTCCCAAGACTAAAGAGCTTTTTGGTAAAGATGGTAAAGCTTACGGACGCTTCCTGGATCCTGACACGGTCGAATACATTTACGAGATTACTTGCCTCCAAACCAACTAAGCATGTCAGCCTACGTCTATAATTCGCCCAAAGCGCTGGTTCCTGCTGCGCGTTCAGGGCATAGCGTGCCAGTGCCGACCGGCCCATTGGAACTTGGGTTCGTCCTGGACGCTAGCGGCTCCATGGCAAGCTGTAGTTCCACCTTGATCCAGAGCTTCAATGCGCTCCTTGGTTCCCAGCGCGAGAAGGCGCCTGCCGCTCGCGGCTCGGTCATGCTCTTTAGCGACAAAGCCCGCCTTCTCCAGGACGGTGTGCCGCTGGCTGAGATTGCGCCGCTCTCAAAAGAGACCTATTGCCCATCGGGCGGCACCGCGCTTAACGATGCCATCGGTGAACTCATCGGCGCCATTGCCGCTAGAACCGATCGGGTAGAGAGCCGGGTCATCATCGCCATTATGAGCGATGGCGAAGAGAATGTTTCACGCGCTAGCTGTCGCTTTCGCCTCTGGCGCGTAGACGGAGGTGGAAACAGCCATCGATATTTTGCTCAATCAAGCCTTGGGACCTTTGTTCAATTTGTGGCTTACGATATACTCTGCAACTGTGCCATCCGCTGAGATCAATCGGCAGAACGGGCGAAAATCCAACGGTCCAAAAACCGCGGGCGGCAAGCAAACCTGCGCCCTCGCGGCAACTGTGCACGGCATTAGGAGCTGGTCTCCAACCTTACCGGGTGAGACCGAAGAGGATTGGGCGCATCTTTTGGGCGGGTGCAGGGAATCCTTTCGCCCCGTTGGCGTTCCCGAGGAGGAGCTCGTCTACGCGATCAGCATGACTTTCTTGCAGATGCACCGGTTATATCGACGCGAAAAGGAAGTCAGTTTGGAACGCATGAAGGTCGATGTTTTTTCGGACATGGAAAAGGGAGAAGTCCAGCAACAGATCGATGCGATTCTGGACGGTAGAGGGGCAGAATTGCGTCTGGAGATCACAGGCTTAGACAACCTGATCGCAACTTTGGAAAACCTTTCTGTCCAACCGGCCGACACACCATTGGGAGATCTGGATGCCAAGCATCTGTTGGATTGGATTGTCGGGATCAATGTTCCCCAGAAGCACATTCGCGAAGGTCAACCGATCGTCACGATGCCATCAGAAGGCTGGAGCGTTGGCAGTGTCTTGGAAGCGGCTAGAGAGCTAGCCGAAGCGGTAGGAAAATCGCCGGAAGCGCTTATCGCTAATACGATCGAACGAATAACCCAGGAACGAGATGAGAAACGCTCCAAGTTCCAAACTGCCTGGCATTACATCGAACATGACAGCCTCCCCACACCGGAGACGGCGGCCCTGTTGACGCTCTACGACAGGCGCTCGCTGAACACTCTGACCCGGCTCTACAATCTTTTAGAGCGCATGCAGGGCGCCCGGTTAGGTAAACCAATAGTCCCAACGGTTCCCGTGGATGTAACGATCAGCCACGATGGTAGTGGAGATAGCTGATGTCGATCTTCGAAAAAGATTTCCTCAGGCGGGTAAAGTCACCCAAAGCGCCGGCCAAGACGCAGGAACCTCTCCGGCAATCAGGGAAGGTTTCGGAGCAACATAGTCTGGAGCAACAGCCGGCTCGGGTGGAGCAGCTCGAGCAGGTGATCAAGAAGCATCAGCTCGAGCAAGAGAAGGGAGGCTGGCGCTCAAGTTCCAAGTGGCTGGAGGAAAATTATCCGGAGGAGTTTGGAGCATCGAAAGCCGTGCGTTCATCTGAGGGGCAAAGGAAAGTGATGAGCGACGATGCCCCTACGTCTCAACCCCTACCAATCGCGCCAGGATTCCCGCAGAGCGTTCCGGAGGTACCTAATGTCACGCCGTCTATCACGCTTTTGCCGAGCGGCTGGTGGCAAGCCTTCTTATACGGCTCACGCGACGCGATGTTTTCGGCCGTGGATGTTAACATCGCGTTGCAGTTGGTAGCGCGTAAGCTTGGCAAGGATTCGGATGTAGCCGAATTCTCAGGAAGCGTCCGAGTCAACACGCTTCGCAAGTTGTTGGATGAGCGCTTCGGAGCAGCCCAGACCTGGCGCGTCATGAATGAGCTGTGGCGAGCTGCTCCAGCCAGTCCTGGTGTGCTGGAAGTCAACGTTGACCAAAGTCACTGCACCCCTGGAGTGTGGGAATGTCCGCGTTCCATGCCGGCCTGGCGCAGGGAATTCTATCAAGAGGTTAGTGACGAGCAGCGATTGTTGGAATCGATGGGCGGCTGGTGCGGCTAGAGCTTTCAGAGCTATTCCACGATTCTGGCTACCACACGCATCCAATGGCCCGGTCAGCTGTGCGTTTTCTTGAGCGGTTTCCGCGTCACGTGAAAACACCGGCACCAGCGGCATTTGTAGATATAGGCTGCGTGTCCGCCGTAGAGCACCATCGAGATCGTGGCTGCTTGGGCCGCCACTCCGTTAGCGTACCGTATCTTGCCCGTCTTGAGACACCGGCTCGTGTTCATTCTCCGTCCTCGAATCCGGTGATTGGTCCAGGAAAGGCTAGCTTCGGTGGCGGTCCTTTGCGCCCGGCCTGGTACCACTCGACCCAGCGCTGTCGGTAGTCTTCCAACGGTTTAGATTTAGTCACGGGGCAGCATTAATCGGCGGACTGATTCTGGGCTTAAGCTTTTTCCGCTGCACTCTGCTACCTGAGTGGGTTTTGCGCGGTTTGCTACGAATGTGTGAGTCCGGGCCGTTGAGCGGCGGGTGTTCGAGCAACGGTAGCGCAAGGTTGCAAAAATCACGCAGGTCGCTAAACCCGACTATATCAATTGCAGTTTAAGTTTTGAGCCTCCAGAAGATTTTGTAGCTCAGCGATTGTGAGCTTGCCCCGGTGCAGCATCCGATGACAATTAGCGCAGACGATGTCTAGGTCTTCTAATCTAGTGTCTCTGATTCCTGCCAAAAGAGATAGCGGAGTCCGGTGGTGACACTCAGCGAATTCACGTCCTAGTTGGCCGTAAGTTTTAAAAAAGTCGAAACCGCAGACCTCACATGCCAAACTGCCTGTGGCACGTAAGACCGTTCGTTTCTTTTTTTTCACCAATGCCGGATTGCGTTCCCTCTCCAAGTGAATCTTCCAAAGGAGCCGACCTTCGGGAGCGGCTAAGTCTTTGGGCTCCAAATACGGGTCCAGGTCTCGCATTTCTTGTGTCGTTGGAATCGACCCAGCGTTCTGACGAGCATCAAAGAGGGCTCGAAGCTGGTCGGCTGTTTGATCTCGAATTGGAGTGCCACTAGCTGGAGGATTCCATTCGTTGTACGGATAATGACGCTCTTTGAAGAGTTGAAGTGAAAAGAGTTGAAGTGAAATGACTTGCTCGGGCTGCGTGTCGGGATTGATGGCCTTTTCCAGTTCGATTTCGACGTGCGGGACCTTTCCGCCTTGGGCTTTACCCCAATTTTTCCAATCGTCGAGTAGTTCACCTGTCGGAATTGATCCGTAGGCAAAAACTCCTCGTGGTTCTTTACCTGTTCGAACCATGAACGCCCTGCTGCCGGGCGGAAAAGGCGTTTTGCTGCGGATACCAGCGTTCCAAACAATGGCCGCCGGTTGACCCGTGGCCATGTCCTGAACGATCTGGTTCATGTCTAGCTCTCGGAACTGATCGGGGTTCAGAGAAAATAAAAGCTTGGCATCCCTGCTTCAGTTCGGACTCTGGGCTAAAAGTTAAACCTTTTTTGTTATGCTGCGTAGGCTTTGGCTATTGCCGCCAGCACCCGTTCCACCCGCGCCTTGCTCCCCCGCGTCACTAGCCAGCACTCCTGCCTCATTCCTCCATGTTTTCCCGGGCCCAAGGCCGCGGTGCGCCCGTAGCGGTCGATCGTGGGCGCAGTTCGACCTCTTTCCCGAACACGAGCGCCTCGCCGCGCTCTTTACAGAGGACGCGGGTCAGACCCCCTCACTCCCCAGCCCCGATGCGCGCCCTGGGCGGTTGCGGCGCGAGGGGAGCGGAAGCAAATTCCTAGTAGTCTAACAGTCCGTTATATCCCATGAAGCGCTCCCCGACCGCAGGCAAGCAACTGTCGTTCCAAGCGAAGTTAGAGAACTGGGCCGAAGGAATGGACTATTGCGCCGTTCCAGTGCCCGCGAGCGTCACGCAAGCCTTGGGAACGAAGGGCCCGGTCTTGGTCATGGCTCGCGTAAACGACTCAGAGCCCTTCAAGGCGAGTCTCTTTCCGACCGGAGGCGGGCAGCACTACATTCGCATCAAGGCAAAAGTCCGTAAGGAAACGAAGACCAAAACGGGCGATCGCGTTCGCGTGCGGTTCACGGTCCTCGATCGCGCGGACGTGACGATCCCCACGGACTTGATGAAGGCGCTTCGCGCCGAGGGCGTGGCGGACGACTTCAAGTCGCTGCCGCCCGGCAAGCAGAATTTCATCATCCGGCGGATTGACGACGCGGCCAAACCCGAGACTCGCACCAAGAGAATTCAGGATGCCATGGAAGCCGCCCACCGCAGGCGCGAAAAGCGAATCGACCAGTCCAAGTGAGTCGAGATCCCTGCGGGCTAGGACTCACGAGGGTATCAGGCCTAATCAGGGGGTGTCGCTGTTAGAGTCTTCCCTCAGACAAGCAAGCGCTCCCTGGCTAGGGGAGGGCGGCATGCGCCGGCAACCGTACAGGAAGTGCACGCTCGACGTGAACTGGCGGAGTTAATTCGACGTGGCCAGGTGACCAAGGCGTTGCAGCAGGTTGGACAATAGAGCGAGCTTGCTCCTTTTGTTTATTTGCCTCCACCCAGCGTTTGATTTGCTCATTGATTAACTGGTCACGGACTGGATCTGGCTTATCGGAAATCTCTCTGAAGAGCTGGGAGATCTGCTGATCGGTCAAGTGCTTGAGGTCGCTATCACGCTGGCGCTGGTAATAGTCGTTAATGAAAGACGCAGCACAGAGGCCCAGCTGGCTGCGCTCACAATTTGTGAGAATGCCGGATGGCACGCGCCAGAGTGGAGAGAGACAAACGGTTTTCTATCTCGATCCCTCCAAGGCAGTCCGTTTATGAACCCCTCCTACGTCAAACCGGATCCGGCCACCATTTTCAAAGCAGTCCAGCAACACTATGGCGAACCACATTGGCCCACGCCGCGAGATCCAGCCGGAAGACTAAACGAGCGGTTTTGGGCCGCTATCTACCGCAACGAGCATGACATGCTCTTCGAACCGCGAGAGAACCAGTTCTACGAGTACCAGAACGGGATTTACTATCCCCTCACCGTCCACCTGATCTTGGACCGGTTAGGGGAGAGGATGTGCGAAGTTGCTGGCACCCATTCATATCCTCACTTGGTCAAACTCAGCGGTCATCGTCACTTGAGTGGTGTCGTTGCTCGCTTAAAAGGGCAGACGCAGAAAGAGGAAGCTTTCGAGAACCTGGCTGGCTTCGTCCACGTGGCCAACGGTGTGCTCGATCTCAACGGCGGCAGCGTGAAATTACTTCCATTTTTCGCCGCAACATATCAGCCGGAACCTGATTCCGATCGCCTACGATGCCAAAGCGAAGTGTCCCCGTTTCAAAAAGGATTTGTTGGGATTATTGGATCAGGAGGACAGCTTGGGTTAAGCGGTTACCAGATCGGCGGGGATGAGGGGTATGGGCATCAGTTAATGGATCGGATGGCGGAGGAGGGATATTATTTGAAGCGTGTGAACAACGGGAGTCCGGCTAGCAAGCCTAACTTGTATGCTAACTTGAGCGCGGAATGGTGGAGCGTGGTCGGGGAGTTAATAGAACACCGTAAGATAGTATTGTTAGATGCGGACGAGAAGCTTGTGGCGCAGTTAACGAGTCGGCGGAAACTCTATGACAGCAAGGGGCGAGAGAGATTAGAGAGCAAGGCGGATATGAGGGCAATAGGAGTGGAGAGTCCGGATAGAGCGGATGCGCTGGTTGGGGCGGTGATGTTGAACCGGCCTGGGCAGAGCGGTGTGATTACGGCTAGAGAACTAGCTGGGATAACATTTGGCGGCGTTCGAAGGTTATTCGGTTCCGAAGCGGTAAGTTTCGATGGGGAGGACGATTAGGGGAGCGCATTCGCGCTCTTGCAATGCAGCACATCGTGTTTTCTTTTAAATTGACTTCGAATAGGGCAAGGCGTGAAATCTGCATTGTCGCTCAGAAATCTTTGGCCGAAGGCATTGACCCCTCTTGCCCCAGGCGACACGGCGAAATCGTCGACGAAACATCTAATCTCCCGGAGAACTGAAACAATGATAACACGCTTACTAGGTGCCCTAGTAGGATTGGCAATCAGCTTTGCTTTGCCGACCTTTGCCCAAGAAAAAGAAGAGGCCACTCCCTTTCTCTATCGCGCCATTCCCGCGAGCCCCCACCAGCAACTCGACGCGACCAATTCGCAGTTTGACGAGGCAATTAATAAGCACGACGCAGTCGCAGTCGCAGCGCTCTTTACCGCTAACGAGACTCTAGTGGTACCGGAGGGAGTCTTTTCCGGTCGGGACAGCATCGCGAAACATTACACAGATTGGTTTCAACGTTGGAATCCTTCCGATCACATAACAAAACTCAGTTATGTCTATGCCTTTGGCGGCGATTTATGCGCAATTGGAGGATGGAGCGTGACTGTTTACCCCGGGCGCCCGATGCACGGCGGGGGCTATCTAATACGTGTGTATACCCGTGTGCGCGATACTTGGAAGATTCGTGTGCAAGTGGATAAGTATACGGGTAGTCGGTAAATCGAACGCGCTGGAAGGCCACGGACCAAAGCTCACTCCGCCCGATGTCGTGTGGATAATGCGCGACGTCAGTGCGCAGACGCCAGCCAAAGCGAAAAAGGCCGCCCAATTAAGAGCGGCGATTTCAATAGCGGCGATTTAGGTGTGTTTTTAATTCTTGCGCCCTTCGAATTCAATCACTCACAGTGCCCGATCTATAACGTCTGGAAGCAGCATTTAAAGCCGGTACAGATAAGGGGACTTTCCGCTATGTTAGGCTCCGATATGAGTCGAGGCGGCAAGCGAGTTGGTGCTGGGCGCAAGCCCACAGGGCGCCCGCGCAAGCTGGTTAACTTCACCCTTGATTCGGGGCTGGTTGCGCAGCTGCACAACATTATCCCGCCCGGGAAGCGTTCGAATTTGAACGCTCTTAGAGGCGACGGCTGCGTACTTGTTACCCATGGCTACCCTTCCGCCTTGGGCGCACGAGCTTAGTAAAATTGCACTAGAAACAGCGGCGACGATGATGCGGTGGTAACAGTCTTTGAACGGTCTATTCTCTTTTTTCACTTGGGTAAGTCTGCTTTCTTGATCGGAATTGGTTGCTTGGTTAGATGCGCGTCGAGCATCTTGCCGACATGGATGTTGCCTGCGGCTTGGGTGCGGGACCATTTGGGACGTAGCTGACACAAATAGACATCTCGCCGTGCTTATTTGGTAACACGGCTCCAACTGGTCCGGGGTTCATATTATTAGTTTGCATAGGTGGAGATTACGGCTGCTGGAGTATTGGCCTAAAGCCAGAGCCAGGGATGCTCACAGCAAGGATAAGTGGCAAGAGCATCCAGAACGGAATGGGAACCAGAAGCCGACTGAATCCCAACGTCATATTTCATATTCCATTTCGCAGCTCTTGAGCAGTTGCTTGGCCCAGCACGCCCCAGCGATGAAGGCTGGTACCTCAACCGGCAGATTGCCCTTGGCGTGGTGAGCGCCGATCTGGTGATGATA
>JBKPBY010000202.1:0-10288 GCA_046727075.1 bacterium
CTCGCGTATCCTCGGCAGCCGATGGGTTGCGCTAGCAATCATTCTGGTCGGTCCGTTCCTCGGCGTCATCGACTTTTTCATCGCTAACATCGGCGTCCCGTCGATTCGAACTTCGCTGGGAGCTTCGTTCAGCGAGATTGAATTGGTGATTGCAGGCTACGGATTGACTTACGCGGTTTGTCTGATCACCGGAGGTCGCCTGGGGGACATTTATGGCCGCAAACGGACCTTCATCTTGGGCATGGCAGGATTTACCGTGACCTCGGCTTTTTGCGGCTTAGCCCCCACGGCCGGCTGGCTCATTTTCTGGCGGCTAATCCAGGGATGCGCTGCAGCGGTAATGTTCCCGCAGGCCCTTTCCTTTATTCACGTCAATTTCGCCGGATCGGCTAAACGGTTCGCGTTCAGTCTCTACGGTGCGATGATCGGTTTCGGATCGATCGTCGGCCAGTTGCTGGGTGGTTTCCTGATCCATGCCAACCTATTCGGCCTCGCGTGGCGGCCGATTTTCTTGATCAATCTTCCGATCGGTGTGTTGACAATTGTTGCCGCGTTGCTCGTTCTCAAAGAATCACGGGCAGACCACGCGCCTAAACTCGACTTGGGCGGCGTGGCTATCCTTACGGTTGGTCTTGCCCTTTTCGCTTACCCGTTCATGGAAGGTCAGGAACGCGGTTGGCCGCTCTGGGCGTGGATCTCTTTAGGCGCCTCTTTGCCAGTGCTTGCCGCGTTTCACTGGTACGAACGCCGCCAATCGATGTTACAGCGATCGCCGCTGGTTGAGCCCAGGCTTTTCAACGATCGCGGCTTCGTTATTGGCCTGATCGTGACCTGCATCTATTTCGCAGGCCATACATCAATGATTCTGATCCTGAGCCTTTACTGGCAGTTCAGCCTCGGTCTTGATCCAATGCACGCCGGCTTCGCGTTTGTTCCGTTCTCATTTGCCTTCCTTGTGGGATCGGCGTGTTCAGGGAAGTTAAATGGTCTGCTCGGGCGCGGTTCTTTGCACGTCGGAGCGGTCGTGCTCGCGGCTGGGATCATTGCTCTCGGGCTCCAGGCAAGCCAGACACCCACTCATCTGACGGTAACTTTCTTACTGACCTGTTTCCTGTACGGGATCGGACGGGGTATCGTGACGGCGCCGCTCTATAACACAGTTTTGAGCGGAGTACCGGAAGCAGACGCCGGGGCAGCATCCGGCGTCGCATCCACCATGCCGCAGCTTGCCAACTCTGTCGGTATCGCCGTTATAGGAGCTGCCGTTTTCAGCGTGATCCCAAAACAGGGCGCAACGCCGGCAGATTACGCACACGGATTCGTTCTCTCTTCGGTGATCAATCTAGTGATGCTCATCGTGGCGGCTCTCATGATCTTCTTGATACCGAAAAGCCGAGGTCGAGATCGAGTGCACGGCGAACTGGCAGTCGAGGGATAGGAAGAGGTGTGTCGGCGTGGCGGTCTGTCGGTGTGGCGGCGTGGCGGCGTCCGGTGGAAAAATCCGTCGAATCGGCGAAATCTTCGGTTTCTACCCTTCCAATTTTCGGTTAACCATGTCCGATGATTCATCCGACAGCCGTCATCGACGCTAGCGCTGAGATCGATGCTGACGTCGAAATCGGTCCCTATGTCATAATCGAGGGACCGGTCCACATCGGTTCAGGAACTTCGATTCAGGCGCACGCCATTCTCTCGGGTCAGGTCTTGATAGGTAGGAACAATCGGATCGGCTACGGCGCGGTGATTGGTTCTTTTCCGCAAGATCTTAGCTTTTTGCCAGGCACGAATTCCGGCGTGGAGATCGGCGACGACAATATTATTCGCGAATATTCTACGATTCATCGGGGAACCAAGGAAGGTTCAAAAACAATTGTCGGATCACACAACTTTTTAATGGTTGGCGCGCACATGGGACACAACAGCAGGATTGGGAATCATGTTATTCTCGCCAACAACGCCCTGCTGGGAGGTTATGTTGAGATTCATGACCGGGTCTTTGTCGGGGGCGGAAGCGTCATTCACCAATTTACCCGCATGGGCACTATTTCCCTCTTGCAAGGCGGCTCAGGCGTTGGCAAAGATGTCCCACCCTTTACCATCGCCGCCGGAAAGAACTCCGTCTCCGCATTGAATATAATCGGGTTGCGACGGGCAGGGTTTGGTCCGTCGCTGCGCAAAGAAGCAAAGGCGGCATTCGAGCTGTTTTATCGGAGCGGATTGAACGCCAGCCAGTCCGTCGCGCGCGCGAAAGAACGCTCCTGGTCACCAGAGATTCAGCCTTTCTGGGAATTCGCCGAGAGCTCCAAACGCGGGATTTGCGCTCTGGTGGCTTGGAAAGACGTGAAAGGCGGCCACGCAGCCGAGGAAGAGTAACCACAAAGACCACAAAAAGGACAATTCAGGTTAACCTTTTGTGTTCTTTGTAATCTTTGTGGCTAGGAATTGTTCACCTCGCCAGGACTAGATTACCGTTTTCAACACGGACATCTCGCACGGAACGATCCAATTCAAGTTGGTTGGCGCGAGACAAGGCTTGATCAACGCTTGGCAAGAATTGTTGTTGGAACTCCGCAAGCTCACGGTCTCCCAGCGGTTTGCCATCGCGATCGATTCTTGAGACCTGAAGCTCTACGACCTGGCCCCGGAGAGAGGGCCTGACGAGGAAGTTGTAGTTCAAGTATTTGCCGGAAAGGAACGGTAAATTGACGGGCACACTACAATGGACTTCGGCCGTGTTCTCTTTGAGCTCAACGACTACCCCACGGTTCAGGATGCTTAGCTCCGGAGCGTTGGCCAGCAGCGCGTTCAGCTCGGCCTCCGACAATGTCAGGTTTCGCTCGTTTGGGTCCGAGAAAAAGCGATCAAACTTCTGCCTCGCTTCGCTATACGATTGGGAACCACCGGCCACCGCAGGTAACACAGCCGGAGTGCTAGACGAGAGGCTGTTTAATTTAGTGGTGATGTTGAAGAGCACTACTCCGGTGCCGACCAGCAACAACAAGAAAACGGCAGCGACCAAAGCCAAGAATATGCCGCAACAACCGCACCCGCGTCTTTCTCCAGGCATGATAGAACCGTTCGGCAACTAATTGCCGGAATACAGAATCCGCCCGCACTGTTCGCACTGGAGAATTTCCAGATTGAGTTTCACGCGATGCACCAGCGCCGACGTATTCTTCATGTGGCAGCCCATGCAAACCTCGTGCTCGACCGGAACGACCGCGTTGCCGCCTTTGCTGGCAAACAACCGCGTGTACCGGAATAGGAGATCGGGATCGATACCATCGGCGACCTGCTTGCGCTCAGCTTCGGTTTCGCGAAGGCGCTGCTCCAGCGCCGAGTGTCTCTGCTTCAGGCCGGAAACTTGTCGTTCTGCAAGTGCGCTAGCCTCCTTGAATCCTTTATCGGCACTGACCACCGCAGCCTGTAGCTTCTCGATCTGTTCCATCGCCTCGATCTCTTTGTCCTCGATTTGTTCAATCTCTTTTTCCAGACGTTGGATTTCATGACCAAGCGCCTGGAATTCCTCGTTTTTTCGAGTTTGAAATTGTTGGGACTTGTATCTGGCGATCGAATCGCGTCGTGACTGGGCATCGATCTCGAGCCTCTTCTTCTCCACCTCAACCTCGCGCAGCTTTTGGCGAGGTTGTTCGAGAGCCTCTTTGCTCGAGACTTGCAACTGATCGATCCGCTTCTGCTCTAAAGGAACCGTCGTTAGCTCTGCCTGAATTGCCCTAATGTCTTGGTCCCGGTCCTGAAGGACTAGCAGTTGCTCGATCTCTTTTAGCATAACAGGGGACAGCAAACAGAATACAGAAGACAGGATGAGAATCCAGCACCTGATGAAATCCTCTATCTTGTCTACGCTCTCTTGTATGCGTTCCCATCAATAGGTCTCCACCGGCGACCTTTTGCCTGTCTCCGAGCTCCGCTCCTTCGCGCGTTCTGCACCGAGCGTCGCTACGCGCAACTCCCAGACCTGATCATCCAGAGCCCGGAATCTTTCCTCCGAAAACTCGTCCGGCGGAACAAGCTTCTCTTTGAAACGCGATACGCCGCCCAACGCACGCTCAAGCTGCTCGACTGGCATTCCCTCGACTATCGACGCCGCCTCTTCGACCATTTGAATTCGATGACAGATCAGGGCCATTTGGTTTCCAGCGCAGAGCGCGCGCTCGATTGTTTCTTTTAAACCAAACTGGTTCAGGATAGCGCCCATATCGAGATCGTCGGTCATGATAAGGCCGTTGAAATCCAATTCTTCGATCAGGATAGTGGTAACGATCGACTGCGACAGCGAGGCGGGAATCTTGTCCGCATCAAGAGCCGGGTACCAACCATGGCAGATCATCATGCTGCTGACTCGCGAGGAGAATGTCCGGAATATCTTCAGCTCCGTCTCCTCCAGCTCAGCACGAGAGCGGTCAATTTTTGGAAGATCGTGATGCGGATCAAGGTCGGCGGCAGCATACCCGGGAAAATGTTTGCCGCAGCTCAGGACCCCTGTCTTCAACAATGCATCATTGAATGCGCCAGCGAAATCGATCACTTGCTGCACCGAAGTCCCAAAACAGCGTCCTCGCAGTGAGTTATCGGCATTATCATCAAAAGAAATATCGAGGACCGGACAAAGATCGAGATTGAATCCGAATAGCCGCAGCAGATCGCCGGTAAGCTGACCATGCCGCTGAATCAATACCGGGTCGCCTTTGTCACGCAATTGCTGAGCACTGGGAGGTTCATTGCCAATCAGTTTCAACCGAGAAACGCGACCGCCTTCTTGATCGATCGTAATGATCGGTTCGATCCGGGACAAATCTCTCAGATCATCGATCAGTTTGCGAAGTTGATGCGAGGACCGGATGTTCCGGCCGAAAAGAATGAACCCTCCCGGTTGAACTTTTCGGAAGACTTTTGCAGTCTCCGGGTCAAGCTCAGGACCGGGCACCCCAACAAGTAAAATCTGACCTAGCGGCGACGTCCGGCGTTTGGCAGGCGACGTTCGACGTTTCGCGTTTGGCGTTTGGCGTTTGGCGGAAGACATCGATCTGACACTGACGCTCACGAAGATAATTGTTCAACGTCTTTCTGAGGTGTTCGCCTCCTCTCTCCTGCATTCTATCTCCCGTATCCCCTACTTTTTGAGTTGCTCTCTCCTGTCTCCTGTATTCTGAATTCTGTATTCTCTACTTATGGCATCTCAATGAGCAGACTCGGTTTATACGGGGGATCATTCGATCCTATCCATATTGGTCATTTATTATTGGCCAGGCAGGCTTTGGAAGATCTCAATCTGGATCGAGTCATCTTTGTACCGGCCGCGGGATCACCTTTCAAAAAGCGCGGTACCGCTGCATCGGCGAAAGACCGTCTCGCGATGATTGCGCTGGCAATCGAAGATCAGCCCGAATTCGAAATGGATCCCTTTGAAGTCAACCGTAAACCGCCCTCTTACACCATTCATACCGCCCGCGCTTACAAACAGTCGCATCCCAAGGACGAACTTTTTTTCCTGGTTGGAGAAGATCATGCGCCAACGCTGTCTAGATGGAGCGATTTCGAGGAACTAAATCGCCTGGTCCGCTTTGTGATTCTCAGTCGCTCCGACGTTCCGTTGCGCACGGATTATCCACTCGTCCGACGCCGGCTCGATATCTCAGCAACTGAGATCAGAAAGAGAGTTGCGAATAAGTTGCCTATCTCTTATCTGGTTCCTGAGAGAGTCTTTCAGTACATCCAAGACAATAAACTTTACCAAGGAGAGCAATTATTGAAGCCGAGGAGTTAGCGCGTCTTTGCGTCCGATTGGCAGAGGACAAAAAGGCCGAGAACGTCGTGATTCTCGATCTGCGCGGGATTTCGTCTTTTACAGACTTTTTCGTGATCGGTTCGGGAACGTCGGAGCCGCATCTGAAGGCGATCGCGAGCGGAATCCGTGAAGGGGTAAGAGAACGAGCCGGCATCTCCCCTCTGGCTTCCGAAGGCTCGCTCATCAGCCAATGGCTGGTGATGGACTATTCCGATGTGCTCGTCCACATTTTCCATGAACGGAAACGAGAATTCTATGCATTGGAAAATCTTTGGAGTGACGCGCCGCGTCTGAAGGCGTAAGAAAGTCTTGTCTCGGCCATAGCAATGTTCAAACAACGAGAAGCCATCATTCGATTGCTGAAGGACGACGATCCAGAGACGGTCAGTCTGACAAAGCAACAACTTGCGGAAGGAGGCGCTGAAAGCATCCCTGATCTGCGAGAGCTGCTTACGATCGATGACGAGCAAGTCGCTGTACATATCCGGGACGTGCTATCCCAGATCGAGACGCGGACAGCCAGAGACGGTTTCGAATCTATCTGCCGTTTGGTTCCGGACAGCGTCCAACTCGAACAAGCCTGCTGGTACTTGGCCCAGATCTTCCTTCCAGGCACCGACGTGCGACCGTATCTGAAGAGCATCGATTCCTGGGGCCAAGATTTGAAAGAACGAGTTTCCGGAATTAACTCGGATGTCGGACGAGTCATGACCATGGCGCAGTTTCTCGCGAAGGACCTCGGATTTCGCGGAAACGCAGACGACTATTACAATGCCCGCAACTCGCTTCTGCCTTGCGTGATCGACTCGCGTTTAGGAATTCCGATCTCGCTATCGATTCTTTACATGATCGTTGCCAGGCGCGCGTCGCTTGTCGTCGAAGGAATTAATCTACCAGGGCATTTTGTTGTCCGGCACGGCACCATTCTTTTTGATCCGTTCCATGAAGGCAGGATTCTGACGAGTCGTGACTGCGCCGAAATTCTCTCCCACCAGAAACTGGTGCTGCAGCCGGCGCATCTCGAACCGGCTCAACCGAAACTGATCCTGATGCGGATTCTGGCCAATCTTTTGTACATCTTCGAAGGAGAAGAAGACGATGCCCTGCACGAAATGGTCGCGCACTGGATTCGATTGCTCGATCCGAAATAAGAACTCAGAACTCAGCACTCAGCACTCAGAAAGGAAGATTGGTGTAAAACGTCCCGTTCAGAGAATATTGAAGCCGTGGGCCAGCGGACGATTGAATTTCTGACTTCTGAGTCCTGAGTTCTGAGTTCTGAGTTCTTATTGAAAGTCATGCGTACTAATTCACTTACTCGGGTTGAAGTAATCAATACGGGAACAGAGTTGCTCGTTGGCAGTGTCTTGAACAGGCATCTCTCCTATCTTGGACAACAGCTTTTTTCACTCGGCTTCCGAATCCAGCGTCAATCGACGGTGCCTGATGGAGACGCGATTGGTGACGCGATTCTTGAGGCGTCGGGGCGATGTGAGCTGATCCTGGTGACCGGTGGCCTGGGACCGACTAACGACGATGTCACCCGAGAGATTGTCGCAGAGCTGACAGAACGACCACTTTACTACGACGACACGATCTTCCAGAAAATCAAAGAACGATTTGAAAAACGCGGGATCCGTTTGACCGAGCACATCATCCGCCAAGCCTACGTACCCCAGGGCGCAACCGTATTGCCGAATGATTGGGGAACAGCTCCAGGACTTTATCTGCCGGCTCAAGGGCGTTTCTCTCATCTCTTTCTGTTTCCTGGGCCACCACGTGAGTTGTATCCGATGTTTAAGAATTACGCGTCCCCGATTCTCCAGAGCCTAGCCAGCACGCACGATCTGCATGCACGAGTATTTCTCGTTGCCGGTCTCGGCGAATCGTACGTCGAAGACATGGTTGGCAAAGAGCTGGAGGCGATCGCCGGTCTGGAAATCGGATATTGTGCGCGAATGGGCGAAGTCGATCTTCGAATAATTGGTCCGCGCAGCGCCGTTGAGCGAGGCGAAGAGGTGATCCGGGTAAAGCTGGGATCACATATTGTCACAACCGAGGAAAAAGAGCTCGAGGAAGTCGTTGTTGAACTGTTGACCCAAAAGAAAGCGACCTTAGCGGTGGCCGAGTCTTGTACTGGCGGTCTGCTCGCGAATCGGATTACCGATGTCCCGGGATCTTCCGCGGTATTCCTGGAAGGGAACGTGACCTATTCAAACGAAGCAAAAAGCAGGATCCTGGGTGTGCCTGAGGAGCTTTTCCGTTCGGTCGGAGCAGTGAGCGAGGAAGTTGCCAAAGCCATGGCGGAAGGAGCCCGGACTCGTGCCGGTACTACGTTCGCGTTATCAATCACCGGAATTGCAGGACCCGACGGCGGGACCGCAGAAAAACCGGTTGGAACCGCCTACGTCGGTCTGGCGAGTCCTGATCAGCCGACAGAAATAACAGAGATCTTTTTCCCAACCGACCGCAAGACATTCAAGAGACTCTGTTCGCAACGAGCATTAGACATGCTGCGTCTCCGGTTGCTGTAGGATTTCGCACTTTGTGCGAAATCCTCACGCCATGAGGTGCAATAAATTCTCCTGCGTAAATTGCTCGTGACTCAATTCGCCGGTCATAAATCCTTCACGCATGACAATGATACGCCGCGCAAGGTTCAGGAGTTCCGGTAGCTCTGACGAAATCATCAGGATCGCCAAACCCTGGCATGCTACCTCGTCCAGCAATTGATAAATCTCGGCCTTCGCGCCCACATCGACACCGCGAGTCGGTTCATCGACAATCAATAAATCGCAACTTCGTGTCATCCATTTTGCAATCGCTACCTTCTGCTGGTTCCCCCCACTTAAACCGGCCGTGATAGAATCGATCGACGGCGCCTTGACGCGAAGCCTCTTAGTCAGCCTTTCCACCTCAGTTATCTCTCTGCGGCGATCGACAAATCCAAAATTTGTGAAGTGATCAAGATGCGGCAAAGAAACATTATCGGTGATACTCAACGGTAATACCAAGCCCTCTTTTTTCCGATCTTCCGGCAGGAATCCAATCCGGTGTCCCATCGCGTCATTCACATTCCCAAGCTTCACCGGGTTGCCTTTTACCCAAACTTTTCCAGTAGCTTGCTTGTCCAGGCCGAAAATGCACTTCGCCACCTCCGTGCGCCCGGCTCCAACGAGTCCGGCCATTCCCACGATTTCGTTGCGTCGCACCTCAAAAGAGACATTCTCGCACTTTCCTGTGGAAGTGAGATTCTCTACTTTCAAAATCGTTTCGCCTGGCTGCAGATCCAAATGGTTTGGGCGCGTCAACAAGACTTGGCGACCCACCATCTGGCGGATAAGACGGTCACGATTTGTCTGCGCGATCGGCTCGGTCGCAACATGTTTGCCGTCCCGGAGCACCGTCACGGAGTCGCAAAGATGAAAGATTTCGTCCATCCGATGTGAGACATAAAGCATGGTCACGCCCCGGGCTTTGAGTCGCCCGATCAGAGCAAAAAGATGCTCGCTCTCATTCACCGACAACGAACTAGTTGGCTCATCAAAAATGATGATCCGGGCATTCAGCCCGACCGCCCCGGCAATCTGGACCATTTGTTCTTGTCCAGTCGTGAGCTGGGCCAGCGGCAGGTCGACATCGATATCGGCCTCAATCTCGTGTATTAACGCCTGCGCTTTCTCTCTCAGGCTTGGTCTATCCACAAATCCCGACTTAGACGGTGCCCGGCCCAGCAAGAGATTTTCAGCAACCGACAGGTTCGGGCAGAACGCCAGTTCCTGATGGACCAGAGCTATTCCCAGCCCCTGAGCGATGCGCGGGTTGGTCGGCCGAACTTCCTTCCCTTCGATCGTAATGGTTCCCGCGTCAGGCGTATAAACACCGGCAACAATCTTACCGAGGGTACTCTTGCCAGCGCCGTTCTCGCCCATCAGCGCATGGACACCTCCTTTCTCAAATTCAGCAGAAACGTTGTCCAGCGCGCGAACCCCGGGGAAACTCTTCGAGATACTATTAACAGCAAGGAATGCCATCGAGTGTTGGTGCTAGTGCTAAAAGGGGACTCGGAACCCGGACCTCGGAACCCAAAACCCTAGGGAGACAGAAGCATCCTCCTGTCTCCTGAATTCTATCTCCTGAATTCTCTATTTACTTCTTAGGCAGCCACTTTTCCCAGTTCTTGGCGAATTCTTCGACATTCGTTTTGGTAATTGGATTAAGCTCGCCTTTCACAAAGCTGGAAGGAGGAGCCTTATTCTCCACGACCTTATTGTACAAAAGATCGACGGAGGTTGTGCCCCATTCGTAGACCTGTTGCGCCAGCAGAACCTGCACATGGCCGTCGCGCAAGTAACCGAGCTGTGCCGGAAGCGCATCGACCGCAACAACTTTGACGGTGCCCGGCGCGAACTTCAGCGCGTTATCGGTGAACAGAGGCCATCCACCAATCATCGCCCAGCCAGTAATTTCGGGATGCGC
>JBKPBY010000203.1:0-14657 GCA_046727075.1 bacterium
GGGCAAGCTGCGATTGAATAATGCCTCCTTTTCGGTTGGTGGGAAATTTGTCGATCAACTCAAAAATCTGCACGGCAAACTGCTTCATGCGTTTTCGCATAGACATCGAAACATTATTCATCAGTGTAATATAAATTGGAAAACCCTTTCGCGCAATTGTTGTTCTTCGCTCGCTCGCGCTCGATCCCGCTCGATCCCGCTCGATGTCGCTCGATCCCGCTCTATCCCGTTCGATCCCGCTCGATGTCGCTCGATCCCGCTCGATCCCGCTCGATGTCGCTCGATCCCGCTCGATCTCGCTCGATCCCGTTCGATCCCGCTCGATCCCGTTCGATCCCGCTCGATCCCGCTCGATCCCGCTCGATGTCGCTCGATCCCGCTCGATGCTACTCTGTCCCCATGGACCCAAGTCTATTCACACCCTTAAAAATTCGTGACATCAATTTTCGCAATCGCATCGCCGTTTCTCCGATGTGCGAGTACTCAAGTCGTGATGGATTCGCCCGGGACTGGCACCTGGTACACCTCGGAAGTCGCGCCGTCGGTGGCGCGGCCCTGGTGATAACGGAGGCCACTGCCGTGGAACCCCAGGGGCGCATCACGCCTGCCGATCTGGGCATCTGGAAAGACGAACATATCGGCAAGTTGGCGCAAATCGCTGCGTTTACTAAAGAGCAGGGAGCTGTGCCCGGAATTCAGGTTGCCCACGCAGGCAGAAAGGCGAGTTGCCGTGTTCCTTGGGAGGGTGGGGCTGCAATCCCGGCCGAGCAAGGTGGATGGCAAACTGTCGCACCCAGCCCTGTACCCTTTCGCAGCGGCGACCCTGTTCCCGCCGAATTAAGCACAGAACAGATCCACCTGATCGTGGAGGCCTTCGGCGCGGCGACCCGCCGCGCGCTGGCCGCTGGATTTGAAGTGGTCGAGATCCACGCTGCGCATGGTTATCTTCTCCACGAATTCTACTCGCCGCTGTCGAATCAGCGTACGGACGACTATGGCGGCTCGTTCGAGAATCGCATCCGGCTTACCCTCGAGGTCGCCGAGACCGTGCGCAGTATTTTGCCTGGGCACCTGCCATTGTTTGTCCGTATCTCTGCGACGGATTGGAAGGAGGGAGGCTGGACCCTCGATGATTCGGTCAAGCTTGCCGAAGATCTGCGCAGTCGCGGCGTTGATTTGATTGACTGTTCTTCCGGCGGTCTAATTCCAGATGCGAAAGTTATCGTCGGGCCTGCCTACCAGGTGCCCTTCGCGGAGCGGATTCGGCGGGAAACAAATGTTCTCACCGGAGCTGTGGGCCTCATCACCGACCCACAGCAGGCCGACCGAATCATTCGCTCCGCCCAGGCCGACATTGTGCTCTTAGCCCGCCAAATGCTTCGTGATCCCTATTGGCCATTGCAGGCGGCCCAAGCGCTCAAGGTTGACCTGCAACCCCCCGTTCAGTACCTGCGCGCATTCCCGGAACAAGAATGAGAGCAGATAGAGTATGAACGTCGCCAACCTTTCGCTGGGAAGACTCCGGAGATCTTTGAGCGAAATCCGCTAGTGATTTGCTCTCTGGTCTGATCGGATCGGAGATATCCACGTTAGTTCTAGGAGGACGAAAACTCCCCTGGACTCTGCTTTATCCATTTTCTAGACTCGGGCCAGTATGACCCCCACAAATTTCCTATCGGGCCACCCCGGCTGGGCGAAAGGAAATGCCCGATTTGCGCTGACTCTCGCGATGGTGGCATTCTCGAGTTGCTCAACTGTAACAGTACGCACCGATCACGATCCGGGAACTAATTTTGCCAGATACCGAACGTATGCTTTGGGTCCCCTTTCGCAGAACGTACTGGCGCTTAGTCCGAGCATCCGAGCCCAAATCGAGTCCTCGCTCGATCAGGGAGTAGCGACCAGAGGGCTCCGCCGCGCGGCCCGACCGGATTTTTATGTGGCATATCACGTCACCACCCGGGAACAGATATCCATGCAAACCTACCAGGACTGGGGCCGTTGGAGCTATGGTGGTCCCCGTTGGAATTCTTATGCTCTCTGGCGCGGATCTCCGGTTACCACCAGTTACGTGCAGCGTTCTACCATTGGAACTCTGGTAGTGGATTTTGTCGATGCGAGAACCAATAGAGCATTTTGGCGCGGAGTTGCCACTGGAACGGTTGGCGGCGTAGAAGCAAACCGACAGAAAATCGCAGAAGCGGTTCACCGAATGTTGGAGAAGTTCCCGCCCTCGTAGTGAAAGAACGGCCAGCGAAAATGAGTCCGGGCCGAGGTTCTGGACACTATGAGTTCGCAGACTATGAGTCCGCAGACCATGAGTCGGCAGACCATGTCTATTTCCAATGACAGGCTAGTCGTTGTAGCCAAAAGTGGATCTGCAGATACCGGTGCGTTTCACTGTCAGCCTCTAGCGACACCATCCCGGTTTTATGATCACGCTTATCAAACATGCCCTTGCGGCCAGCGCCGAGGCGAACATTGAGATCGCAGGTTGGATTCGATCCCGGCGAGACGCCAGAACCTTTTCGTTCCTTGAGGTTAACGATGGCTCCTGCCTACGCAATCTGCAGGTTATCGTCGACCAGGATGTGCCGGGTTACGAGCAGGTGTTCCACGCGACGACCGGTAGCTCGGTGCGGGTGGCGGGCCGGCTACTTTCGTCCCCCGCCGCCGGCCAAAAATGGGAGCTTCGCGCCGCGCATGTGGAAATCGTCGGACGAGCCGATGCGACTTACCCCCTGCAGAAAAAAGGGCATAGCGTTGAGTTCCTTCGCAACATCGCGCATTTGCGCCCGCGATCCAATCTGTTCGGCGCGGTTTTCCGCCTTCGGAGTCGCTTGGCGTATGCGGTGCATCAGTTTTTTCAAGAGCGGGATTTTGTATACCTCCAGACGCCGATCATTACGGCCAGCGACTGCGAAGGCGCCGGCGAATTGTTTCGCGTCACCACGCTAAAACAGGGCAGGGACAACGCCGACGAACCCGACTTTTTCGGCAAGGCCACGTACCTGACGGTCAGCGGGCAACTGGAAGCCGAAACGTTCGCCTGCGCGTTGTCAAAAGTGTACACCTTTGGGCCCACCTTTCGGGCCGAGAATTCGAATACCTCACGGCATGCGGCTGAGTTTTGGATGGTCGAACCGGAAATGGCGTTCTGCGACCTGCAGGGGGATATGGACCTTGCCGAGGAGTTCGTAAAGGGAACGGTGCGCCACGCTCTGGAGCACTGCGCGGATGAAATGGGCCTGTTTACCAAGTTTGTGGACAAAGCACTGATCGCACGGCTCACTCTCGTGGCTGAACGCCCGTTCCAGCGGCTTCCTTACGCCGATGCGATCTCCATTCTCAACGCCTCCGGCCGGAGCTTTGAGTATCCCGTCACGGATGGCTTGAGCCTGCAGTCGGAACACGAACGGTTTCTGGCCGAAGAGCATTTCCAGGCGCCGGTGATCGTGTTTGATCATCCCCGGCAGGCTAAACCCTTCTATATGCGCGTGAATGATGATGGCAGAACGGTGGCCGCACTAGATGTGCTGGTGCCGGGCATCGGCGAAATCATCGGCGGTTCGCAGCGCGAGGAGCGTTTGAGCGTGGTGCAGGAAAACATGCGTTCGCGCGGCTTACGTGAGGAGGATTATTGGTGGTACCTGGATCTGCGTCGTTTTGGCACCGTCCCCCATGCCGGTTTCGGTCTGGGTTTCGAACGGCTCCTGATGTTCTTAACGGGGGTATCCAATATTAGAGATGTGATTCCGTTTGCGCGTACGCCTGGGAATGCGGAATTCTAGGTCGCTCCGCATCTGCTGAAGCAAAGGGAGATGATCGAGATCGATGCGCGGCCCAGGGATCGTATCGCGACGGCGGCTCAGCTGGGCCGCAGGTTACTCTGCGCGCCGGATGGTTTCTGTGCTTCCTTCGCCCAAGAGTCCTTGAGCGTGACCGTCCGGTTGAAAGCGAGGCGCTCAGACGTACTGTCTTTGTCCAGGACGAAGTAGCCGAGGCGCTCAAACTGATACCTGGTTTCGCTTCGCGCCTCCCGCAAGCTTGGCTCGCATCTAGCTGCAACGACTTCGAATGAGGCAGGATTCAAATGGCGCTCGAAGTCGGTTGCGGTCTCGGGATCGGGTTCTAGGAAGAGGCGATCGTAGAGACGCACTTCAGCATCGATCGAGTCTGCTGCGCTGACCCAGTGGATTGTCCCCTTGACTTTACGATTCGCGTTCGCGCCGCCGCTCTTGCTGTCGAGATCCGCTGTGCACCTGAGTTCTAAAATGTTGCCAGCTGCGTCCTTGATGACCTCTTCGCACTTGATGATGTACGCATACTTGAGACGTACCTCGCCGCCGGGCCGTAGTCGGAAATACTTCGGCGGCGGATCTTCCATGAAATCATTACGTTCAATATAAAGCTCGCGCCTGAACGTAACTCCACGTGTACCAGAGTTCGGGTCTTCCGGGTTGTTGACCGCGTTGAGCGTTTCGCTTTGACTTACCGGATAGTTCGTCAGGATCACCTTGATCGGGCGCAAGACTGCTAGACGCCGAAGCGCCGTCTTATTCAACTCGTCGCGGATGGCGTGCTCGAGTACCGCGACGTCGGTCAGGCCGTCATATTTGGTGATGCCGATGTTGTAGGCGAAGGCACGCAGAGCGCTGGCTGTGACACCGCGGCGGCGCAGTCCGGAGATCGTGGGCATCCGTGGGTCGTCCCATCCGGCGACGAGCCCTTTTTCAACAAGCTGCATGAGCTTGCGCTTGCTCAGCACGGTATAGGTGAGATTCAGGCGCGCGAACTCGTATTGGTGAGGTAGCTTCCGCGGTAAATCGAGGTTCTCCAGAATCCAATCGTAAAGAGGACGGTGCACTTCAAACTCCAACGTGCAGATGGAATGGGTCACACCTTCGATATAGTCGCTCAAGCAGTGTGCGAAATCATACATCGGATAAATGCACCACCGGTTGCCAGTGCGGTGATGCGCAGCATGCCGAATCCGGTAGAGCACGGGGTCCCGCATCCAGACGTTCGGCGACCGCATGTCGATCTTTGCCCGAAGCGTGCACAGACCGTCGGGAAACTCGCCTGCGCGCATCCGCTGAAAGAGGTTCAGGTTCTCCTCCGGCGAGCGTCCACGAAATGGACTTTCCTTTCCGCTAATGCGGTAGCTGTCAGTGTCCGTAGGCGAGAGGTCGTCCACATACGCCTTGCCTTTGGCGATGAGCTCAACTGCGTATTCAAAAAATTGCTCGAAATAGTCCGAGGCGTAAAATGGCTCCCCTTTGCTTTCGGCGTGCGCTTGGTCGATTGCCGAATTTAGAGCAGCCTTTTGTCCAACGATCGGCGACAAAAAAAAGTCGCGCTTTCCGTCGACCTCCTGAATGTCGCAAGTTTTGCCCTTTGATTTCAGCCCGAGAACGTGGTCTGCCCAGCCGGCGACCAGCCAATTTACGTCCTCGACGATCGACTCAACGTACTCAGTTTCCTCTTTCGTCGGGTTCGTGTCATCCATGCGGAGGTTACATACCCCTCCAAATTCACGGGCGATCCCGAAATTGAGGCAGATCGATTTAGCGTGGCCGATATGGAGATAGCCGTTTGGCTCTGGCGGGAATCGGGTGTGGCTAAATGAATACTTACCGGCGCTCAAATCATCCGCGACGATGTCGCGAATAAAATCTGAAGGTGCAGTTTGCTCTCCGGTCTGTGTGCTCATGGAAAGATCGGCAATTTAATCGGCCCGTGGCCAGTGTTCAAACTTGTCGGCGGGAACATCGCAATCATTACATATGGAACGACTGCGACAATCCCGACAGTTGATCCCGCCACCGTGTAGAGGGATGTTGTTAACCAAGGATCTCGCGTACCGGGGCGTAGCGTTCGCGCATCACCTTCTTGTCCAGTTTACCGACGCTGGTCTTGGGCAAGGCTTCTACGAAGACAATCCGATCCGGGACGCTGTAGCGGGTAATAATGCCCTTTTCGGCAAAGCCCTGAAGATGGGCTCTGATTTGCTCTTCGCTGACCTCCTGGCAGGCCTTTGCAACCAAGAGCCCGAGCGGCCGCTCGATCCATTTTGGATCAGGCACGCCAATTACGGCCGCTTCAGCCACGCCCGGGTGTCTGAGGATTAAGTCCTCAAGCTGTAGCGAGGAAATCCACTCGCAACCGCTCTTGATCATGTCCTTAAGGCGATCGGTGATCTTTACGTAGCCATCGGTGTCGATCGTCGCAACGTCGCCCGTGTGCAACCAACCGCCTGCCCAGAGCCTTTCTGAACCCTTGGGATCCTTCAAATAGCCTTGGGTTAGCCAAGGCGCACGGGCCACGAGCTCCCCTGAGGTTTTTCCGTCGTGGGGCAGGTCGTTCATCTCGCCGTCGACGATGCGGATCTGCGCCAAGGGAATGGGCCGGCCGGGCTTGCACCGTTTTTCGACCTGACGCTCGAACGTCCAGCTCGCCATTTTCGGCATGAGACCGGAGAGCGTCAAGATGGGACATGTCTCCGACATGCCGTAGCCGGTGAATATGTCGAGGCCAAGCTCCAGCGCTTCTCGGGCCAGCGCCTCCGGCAGAGCCGCACCGCCCATGAGCATCTTCCAGCCAGAAAGATTGACGCCCTTTGTCTTGGCACTGTCCAGCAGCATCCGCAAGATGGTTGGCACGCAGTGCGAAAAGGTGACTTTTTCGCGTTGAAAGAGTGCAAGGACAGAGTCGGCTACATACCGCCCGCAATAAACCTGTTTTAGGCCCAACATGGTCGCAATGTACGGGACACCCCAGGCGTGAACGTGGAACGTCGGCGTGATGGGCATGTAGACCTCTCCATCGTTAAGCCAACCGTGCCCGATTGCAGTGATGCCGGCACGCGCCGATAGCGTGTGCAATACGAGCTGCTTGTGGCTGAAGTAGACACCTTTCGGCTGCCCGGTGGTTCCGGTCGTGTAGAACGTTGTAGCCCGGGTGTTCTCATCGAAATCCGGGAAATCGCGCCAGGGTTTGGCCTCGGCAAGCAACGCCTCGTATTCGGCGTTGAAAGAAAGCGAAGTCTGAACGCTCTGAGTTGGCTTTCCAGTGTCGTTTAAGAGGACGAGCTTTTTCCCGGCGTCGACCCTTTCCCAAATCTGCTGCAGGAGTGGAAGGAATTCGCTGTTGATCAGAATGACGTCATCCTCGGCGTGATTGATCGTGTACAGGATTTGCTCGGCCGAAAGGCGGAC
Organism: bacterium; assembly: GCA_046727075.1. GTDB lineage: Bacteria > Verrucomicrobiota > Verrucomicrobiia > Chthoniobacterales > JAFAMB01 > JBKPBY01. Next base: position 7,218 of record JBKPBY010000203.1, read on the forward strand.
GTTCACGGTATGCAGCACCGCGCCCATCATTGGCACGGCGAAGAAACATTCAAGATACCGGTTGGTATCCCAATCCATGATTGCCACCGTATCGCCGGGCCCTACTCCCAGGCTGGCGAGACCTGAGGCGAGCCTTCCGACTCGTTCGGCGAACGCCCGGTAGGTGAGCCGAGTCGTGTTAGCACACACGATCTCCTGCTCCGGGGCGCGTGTGACCCCGGACTCCAGCAACCCCTTAATCAATAAAGGAAAACAGTACGCCGAGGGCGTTTGCGCGATGCATTGGTTACCCATGAGAGGCGCCTCCTTAGTGCGTGCCGGCTCGAGCGCTTCTCATCTCTTCCAGGCGTCAACACGATCCGCAGTGTGCTGACGTCCCGAGTCGCCACTGTTGAGCCGAGTTTTACATCCCCGGCGATCCGGGCGTCAATGTCGTTTTACGAAGCGAGTCAATTCACATCTCGCTCGATCCCGATCCCCCCTCCCTTTCTCGCTCGATGCCGCTCGATCTCGCTCGTTGCCGCTCGATGCCAACGACTTCACCGCTCCATCGACGAATGTAGCGGAAACAGCGCTGGAACGAGCAAAACGCTAATTAGCATCACCAGCAATGTAAACGGGACGCCCATCTTAACAAAATCAGCGAAACGGTATTGACCCGGCCCTAACACCAGCATGTTCACAGGCGACGAAATCGGGGTCATGAACGCTGCAGAGGAAGCTAGGGCTACGATTAGAGCAAACGGATATGGAGAAGCATTTAAATGATGGGCAACACTCAGAGCGACCGGGATCATCAGCACCGCTGTTGCTGTGTTCGAGATGAAAAGGCCGATCAGTGAGGTCAACGCGAACAAGACGGCTAACAGCAAGCGCGGCTCACGTTCGCCAAACGTTCGCAGCAAGCCGTTGACCGCCAACTCGATTCCGCCAGTCTTTTGCAAGGCCAGCGCGAAGGGCATCATTCCGACGATTAATATCAAGATCTGCCAGTGAATCGCCTTATAGGCACTTTCTAGGTCAAGGCAACGAAAGAGTCCCATCAATAAGCACCCGATTAGAGCAGCCAACACGTTGGGAACGATCCCCGTAATCATTAAAACGATCACCACCGCTAGGCAGAGTAAAGCATAGGGCGCTTGCCTTAAAGCTGGCGCCACTCGTTCCACTTCCGCCGGTAACCGTACTACCAGAAAATCGTGGATCTGAGTTTGTAACTGGCGAATGGCCTTCCAAGGGCCGATGACGAGCAGGATGTCGCCCAGCCGGAGCTTTTCTTCCAACAACCGCCCCCGCAGCGGATCCTGGCTGCGACGCAGTCCAATCACGTTGAGGCGGTATTTTCGGCGAAAAGCTAGTTCTAGTAAGCTTTTTCCGATTAGACCTGAGTCCGGTGGCAGCATCACCTCAGCCATTCCGACTTCATGTGATTGATCTGTGAAGTAGCTTCCCCGGAAAGGCAACGCCTCAAGACCGAATTTCGAAAGCAGGGACGGCCAGTCTAGTTGGTCGGGAGCGGGAACGTCCACGAGCAGAACATCATCCGCTCTCAGTTCAGTATGGGCTGTAGGATTAAGAACATCGCGCTGAAATGCGCGCTGCCGTTCAATTGCCACTACATTCGCTCCGTGTTGGCGCCGTGGCCCCAAGTCCTGCAACGTTTTCCCAATCACCGGAGAATCTGGCCGTATTCGAAGACGATGTTCGCGCCCAGCTAAGTGGTATTCCCGGATCAAGTCGGGCAGACCACGTCGTGAATTCGCTGAACGGCCTTCGTCTGTCTCGATGGTCAGCCATCGACGGGCGACCAGCATATAACCGATACCCGCCACCAACACCACCAGGCCAAAAGGTGTAAAACTGAAAAGGCTCAATCCCGCGAACCCATTGTGCTTTAAGGCGCTATCCACAACCAGATTCGGAGGAGTGGCTACCAGGGTAAGCATGCCACTGATCAACCCGGCAAAGCTCAGAGGCATCATTAATCGGCTTGGCCGCACCTGCATTTGCTCAGCAATCCCAAGCGTTACCGGGATAAAAATAGCTACTACCCCGGTGGAACTCATCACCGAACCAAGACCAGCGGTCGCCAGCATCAATAGCATCACCAGGCGCGCTTCATTGCCACAAGCCTTCTTGACCAGCCAATCGCCCAATTGATAGGCAACTCCGGTCCGCACCAGTCCTTCTCCGATTACAAACATTGCGGCAATGAGCATGACGTTCGGATCGCTAAAACCGGCGAACGCTTCTGAGACGCTGATCACGCCGCACAACGGCAGGATGACAATAACCAGAAGGGCCACTACGTCCATTCGCGGCCTATTTGCCACGAACAACCCCACACAGGTAAGCAGCAGGCCGAGGACCAAAATCAACTCGGGATTCATCGCGGTATCAAACGGCAGCCAATGCGTTCGATATCTCAATCCATCTAACGCATTTCGCGCGTTGGTCCAAGCCAACTCTGCAGCAGGGGGATCGTCGACATCGAGCGGCAGGGGGATCGTCGACATCGAGCGGGATCGAGCGCGATCGAGCGGCATGGGGATCGTCGACATCGAGCGGGATCGAGCGACATCGAGCGGCATCGAACGAGAAACGAATCGGAGTGATCGGGACCGAGCGGCATCGAACGAGAAACGGATCGGGACTGATCGCTAAATCGGTATGAGCAGCGTGTCGTTTTGATTCTAGAGAAAGTTTCGCGATCGCCAAACGATGTTCCATCGTCGATGTCGTTCGATATCGTTCGATGTCGGCTCGATCCCGTTCGATCCCTATGCCGCTCGATCTCACGCCATAGGGTAATACCGCGATGCCGGTAATTGGTCTTAACTATGTTGGAAAGGGGGATCCAGCTATTATGGATACAATGACCTACGCATCATTGGCGGCAATCCTCGGGTGGGCCGCGGAAGCTAACGAACGTCCAATCGTGCCGGAAGTAGAGTTTACGCCTTTGGACCTGGTCGCACTTGGTCGGGTACTGATGCCGCGGTACCAGTGAGCTTCCGGCTTGGTCCGGAAGTGTGAGGTTCACCTAACTGAGATGCGTTGCGGCTCGGAATCAGAGGCAGAAAACGATCTGCAAAAAGTGAGGCTCTGAAGCCTTGAAATGTTCTGGCGTTATCAACGACAGTTTTATTCTGGAAGGGGTTGGACCGATTCGCTGATGGTGTGGAACTCACAGACCGGTTTGCTCTCCGTCGACATCCATAGTTCTTAGAGTCTTTGGCTCACCGCCCTTAAATCGTCGGCATCGAGCGGCATCGAGCGGCATCGAGCGAGAAACGGATGGGGGACTGATCGCTAAATCCGCATGAGCAGCGTGTCGTTTTTGATTCTAGACACAGCTTCCCGACCGCAAACGCCGTCTATCGTCGAAGTCGCTCGATGCCGCTCGATGCCGCTCGATGTCGCTCGATGTCGCTCGATGTCGCTCGATGTCGCTCGATGCCGCTCGATGCCGACGATTTTGAGCATCCAAAGTTTCCGACGTCGATCGTCTTGACCGAGGCGAGCGCACCTCTCACTCGATGCCGCTCGATGCCGCTCGATGCCGCTCGATGCCGCTCGATGTCGCTCGATGCCGCTCGATGCCGCTCGGTGCCGCTCGATGCCGCTCGATCCCGCTCGATGCCGCTCGATGCCGCTCGATGCCGCTCGATGCCGCTCGATGCCGCCGAAGCGATCGCGTCCAGAATCAGGGTAAACCGGTTTGCTTTCGCACTCCCGCTGTAAGATCTATTACTCGATTCTTGTGGCTTCCAACGGCTCCGTTCTGTCCGTAACAGCCTCACGGACACGCCCAAACAATGGTAACGAAAGGTTGGCATGCAATCTGTTCAATAATGCCGGAATCTATATGGCAAAAGCGTTCACCGACTACTCCGAAGAAGACTACAATCTGGTGATGAATACCAACGTCGCCAGCTTCTTCTACATGACGCAGCAGGTAATTCCGCAGATCAAGAAGCAGAAACTAACCTCGGAAAAAATAACACATGCCATTTGGCAATTATGAATAAACATATGAAGATCGTAGTGATTGGCGGCAGCGGCCTCATCGGCGCAAAGCTCGTGAACAACCTTCGGCAGCAAGGTTATGAGGTAGTGGCGGCGTCCCCTTCTTCTGGCGTCAACACCATCACTGGGGAGGGCTTAGCCAAAGCGCTTACAGGTGCTCAGGTTGTCGTTGACGTTTCGAACGCGCCTGCTTGGGAAGACCAGGCCGTTTTGGAGTTCTTCGAAACCTCCGGACGCAATCTCTCGGCAGCGGAAGCGGCCGCTGGGGTGGGGCACCATGTTGCCCTGTCAGTCGTCGGCACTGAGCGCCTTCTTGCCAGTGGCTATTTCCGCGCGAAAATGGCGCAGGAAAACTTGATCAAGGCTTCCGGGGTTCCGTATACGATCGTTCGGGCAACGCAATTCTTCGAATTCATAGGCGGCATCGCCCAATTCAGCACCGTCGGCCAAACAGTTCATTTGCCGCCGGCGCCCTGGCAGCCCATGGCCGCCGATGACGTCGCTAGCGCCCTGGCCGAGGTCGCACTCGGCGCGCCGGTGAACGGCATGATCGAGATAGCTGGTCCGGAACGGACAGGTCTGGACGAACTGGTCGGACGCTTCCTACGCGCGACAAAGGATCCACGCGAAGTGATCACAGATGTCGATGCGCGCTACTACGGCATCGTAGTAAACGATCAATCGCTCACCCCCGGCGCTAATCCGCGGATCGGCGCGACTTCTTTCGAGGACTGGCTCAGTCGTTACTTAACTCAAAAGAAAGATTAATGAGGCAGGATCGTCGGCTCCCAATCAAGTGTCGCGTTCTCGTAATCAGGAAACGCAATCCTGACGACGCGCTCGGTCATCGCGCGTGCGCTCCACGCCGCAGCCCACTGCCCGATGCAGGCCAGCCGTGAACGCCCGCGGCGATCGATCGCTCCGATTATCATATGAACAGTGCTTGGATAAGTGCGTTTTCTGCGGTGATGGGTTCGCTGGTTGGAGCTTTTACGTCTTTCGTCACGACCTACGCCAACCAGCGGGCTCAGTATCGACGAGACTTTTTGAGTAGACAATTTGCTCAACGAGAGAATCTCTATGCCGAATTCATCAATGAAGCAGCTCGCCTAATGGCTGATTCGCTAGAGCAAGAGATGGTAAAACCAAGTGCATTGGTGCCCATTTACGGCCTGGAGAACCGGATCCGGCTGAGCGCTTCGGAAGAAGTCGTTCAGGCTGCGAGAAGTACGATCCAGGGGATCGTTGAGTCTTACCGGCGCCCAAGAATGACCGAGGAGGACATTCGCCGCGCCGCCTATCTAGACATCAAGGATCCTGTGAAGGAATTCGGCGAAGCGTGCCGAAAAGAGCTTAATAGGCTCTACCGTGCTGCAGCTTGAGCAACAGACAGAAATCCTCACCTTCTCTCAGTACCGAGTCCGCGATATGCGGCGATCACACACTAGCTATTCACCTCTCGCTCGATCTCGCTCGATGCCGCTCGATGCCGCTCGATGCCGCTCGATGCCGCGGCCGCGGTAGCGCTTAGCCACCAGACGGCAGGAAAGGATCACATACGATGAACTCAAAAAGTGCTTCGGCACAAATTGGACTGGTGTTGGTGGCATTTTTAGTCGGGCTTTGCCAATCCAGCCTTGGACAAGTTGGGGATGCAATTTTAGATGAGCCGGGTCCGGTGCCATCTCCCACTCCTCTCGCCACCCGTGCGGCCATCCTATTTCAGAACGTCCGCATTTTCGACGGCAAGAGTACCACGCTTTCGGCTCCCTCCAATGTGCTGGTGAGAGGCAACATCATCGAGCGCATATCCACGAGCCCGATCACTGTCGATACGAATGATAATGTCCGCGTCATTGCGGCAAACGGGCGGGTACTGATGCCCGGCCTGATTGACGCGCATTGGCATGCGTTCATGGCGGCGATCCCTCTGCAGCTCCTGATAACCTCCCCCCCGTCATACCTTCAACTGTTGGCGGCGCGACAGGCTGAGGCGACGCTGATGAGGGGATTCACAACTATACGCGACTGTGGCGGGCCCGTGTTCGGGCTAAAGCGTGCCATTGACGAAGGGGTCATGATTGGTCCGCGCATTTATCCCTCGGGCGCTTTCATCTCACAAACCTCCGGCCATGGAGACTTTCGCTTCTTCTTCGAGGTTCCGCGGGCCCTGGGTGGTCCACTGAGCCAGTCCGAGGTTGAAGGCGTCGCAGCGATTGCCGACAGCCCCGATGAGGTTCGGCTGCGCGCGAGAGAACAGCTGAGACAGGGCGCAAGTCAGATCAAGCTAATGGGAGGGGGCGGGATCAGCTCACAGTACAATCCGATCGAATCGGTCCAGTACACCGAAGCGGAGATTCGCGCTGCGGTAGAGGCGGCCGACAATTGGGGCACCTATGTGACTATACACGCCTATACCCCGCCTGCGATCCGACAAGCGGTCGCCGCCGGCGTCAAGTGCATTGAACACGGTCACCTTATCGACGAGCCCACTGCAAAGCTACTGGCGGATAAAGGCATCTGGTGGAGCTTGCAACCCTTAGCGTATGATGCGGACGTATTTGCGCGAATGAGCCCAGTATCGCAGAAGAAGGCACTGCAGGTGTGGGCTGGAACGGAGAACGCCTACAAGCTGGCGAAGAAGTACAATATCAAGACGGCTTTTGGTACGGATATTCTGTTCGACGCGCAGGCCGCTGACCGACAGGGAGCTTATCTTGCGAAGATGGTCCGCTGGTATACGCCTGCCGAAGCGCTCAAGATGGCTACTGCAGACAATGGCGAGCTCATGGCCCTCTCCGGGTTTATCAACCCGTATCCGGGCAAGCTTGGTGTAGTGGAAGAGGGTGCACTAGCAGATCTGCTGCTGGTTGACGGCAATCCCCTGGAAAATATCAAACTCGTCGAAGACCCCGGCAAAAACTTTCTGGTCATTATGAAGGATGGCACGATCTACAAAAATACGCTTCCCAAGTAACGACCTTCTCCGCAAGAGGGTTGACCACACAGCGCCCTTGGTCACTGTTCGAGCTCCGGGTTAGACCCGTACGGGTCCTTTTTAAAGTATCGGTCTGTATAGGTGATCCGCAGGTTATTCATCAGGCGTAGCGGAGAGCCTCAAAACTCGTAGCGAAAGCCTGTGAATAACTGCGGCGAAACGCGATATCGGTCGGTGCTGACTCCTAAAAAGCAGAGACTTACCCTCGCCGCAGAACACGCGGCCGTCCCGTCACGAATCATATCCGTCTTGACCGCTTTTTTAGAGGTCTATTAGCCCGTTATGCTTATTCTGACGGGATTTTTGTTCTCGTTGTTTAAGCGGCTTTGCGTTTGAGGCCGAGGGCATCAAGGAGTTTATCGAGATCATCGGCGATTTTTTGATAGAGACGATCCAGGAGAGTTCTTTTGTGG
>JBKPBY010000204.1:0-16821 GCA_046727075.1 bacterium
GCAAATAACCATTCCTTTTTTCGTTCGATGCCTGTTCATAATTCCGAAATTGCCGAGATGTTCGAGGAAGTGGCGGACCTACTGGAAATCGAAGGCGCCAACGAGTTCCGGATTCGCGCTTACCGAAATGCCTCGCGCGTCATCGCTGGACTCTCCAAAAGCGCTGCCGATCTGGTCCATCCGCTTTCTCCCAAAGGATTCGACGCTTACGGACAGGTCAAATAGTTTGAGAGACGAACCGGAGCGGCTAGCTCAGTTAGCTCACGGAGCGTCGCTTCTTCCTCGGAAGCTGGGCAACCTCGCCTTCGCCGTTGCTTGGTCTTGCTCCGCTTGCGCTTCCTCCCGAGGCTGCCGAGCGTTGGGATTGGCGCGATCGAGCTTTTATCGCAAGCGGTTCAACGAGTTCATGAAAGGGTTGTGGAACTAGCTCGCGACTAATCAACGCCACATCCGATGCTTGGCTGATTGACTAGCGAGCTCCCGTTGCAGACGTTCTGTCCTCTTCTGAACGACGGCCGCATCACGCGCCGCTACCAAAGCAGGATTTTCTTGTTCCAATACTTTGCGCGAGTCTGGCCCGCGCACGCGCCGCTCATACTCTTTGATCGCGTCCGCCAAAGAAATCCCTTCGGGGATAGATTGCTCCTGTTTGAGTGCGTAGAGGTACTTCTGGATCTTTTCGGCATCGGCGGCCGCTCGAAAAATCTCTAACGGGTCTTCTTCGAGAACTGTGATCCAATTGGCAACATACGCAGCGTGCTGACTGGGATCGTAGCCGATACCGATTTCGGAGCCGATAATGAGGCCGGCTATCTCCGCTCGGAGCTCTTCACGAGCGTATCCTGGCGAGCCGTAGAGATTCTTCAGGTCGCGATTGAGTCGGCTTTGATGACCGGTCCAATGGCCGTGACCCGGATTACGCCGCATGGCCGTTCCATGCGGCGGATCGCGCTGACGCGGCTACGTGGTATTCGGCATAATCAAAGTGCTTCTAGGAACGCCAACAATTCGTCGTTTGGTCGGTAACGGCCAGGTTTAGCTGCCGGGGCGGTGATGCGCGACAATGCCTGTTCCTTCAGCCGCATGTCGGCATGGAGGTAGATTTGCGTTGTTTCGACTGATTCATGCCCAAGCCAGAGCGCGATCACGGACTGATCGACGCCGTGCTGGAGCAATGTCATCGCTGTACTGTGCCTCAGCGTGTGGGGGCTGACCCGCTTGCCGCCCAGGCTCGGGCAAGATCGCGTGGCTGTGAGGCAGTGCTTGCGGACCAGATGCTCCAGGGCATCCCGGCTGAGCCTATCGCAGTGCACGGAGGGGAATAGCGGTTGATCGGGATCACCTCGCCGTTCCTGCAGCCATGCGTTGATTATCTTCGCGGTGTCTCGTCGGAGCGGCGCACATCTCTCTTTTCGCCCCTTGCCGATGCAGCGGATGTGTGCGCCAGTGCCTGACATCACGTCGCGGCAGCGTAGGTTGACCAGCTCCGAAGCCCGCAATCCGGTTTGTAGTGCGACCAAGAGAATGGCGTGATCGCGGCGGCCGGTCCATGTCGATTGATCCGGTGCCGCAATCAGTGCAGCGATCTCATTCGCGTCGAGAAAAGTCACCGCCCGTTTGACGTAGCGTTTGCTAGGCATCGCCAGAATCCGCTGGCAGTGAAGCAGCCAGGCGGGTTCGCTCATCGCAACATAGCGAAAGAATGATCGAATCGCGGCCAGCCGTGTATTCCGGCTGCACGCGCCGTTGCCGCGAGCGGTTTCGATGTGCAGCAAAAAGTCCCCGATCAGATCGGCATTGAGGTCTTCGATCCCAAGTTTCGTCGGCGCCTTTCCCCGTTTCTCGGTCGCAAAGCGAATGAGAAGCCGGAACGTGTCGCGGTAGCCTGCGATCGTGTGGGGGCTCGCTTCCATCTGCGTGCATAGGCGCTCGATGAAGAAGCGCTGAAGCAGCGCTGGGAACGTTGTGGCGGTCATGGATGCGCCTCCATATGCTCGGACCCGACGACAACACGTTGCGACGCAAGCTCAAGCAGTTCCGGGACGGCCTCTATGTACCAATAAGTGTTCTCGGGACTGGTGTGGCCGAGGTAGGTCGTGAGCTTGATCATCTCGCGCGCCGGGTCCTTGCCCGTGCGGTACCAGCCGATGATCGTTCGTGCCGCGAAGCTGTGACGAAGATCGTGGATGCGTGGCCCACGGCCGTGACGGCGATATTGCTGCGCGTCACGCAATCCGATCCGCTGACAGGCCAGCGCAAAGTTGTACCGAGCCCCGCAGTCTCCGAGCCGATCGCCGTCGCAGGTGACGAAGAACGGCTCCGGCGTATGGCCCAGCAACCGGTCGCGTTCGCTCGCATAGCCCCCTAGGCGGGCGGCAACGCTCTCGGCGAGCGGAATGAGCCGCTCTTTTCCGAGCTTGGCGCGACGAAGACGCAGCACTCCATCCTGCAAATCGACGTCTGTGGTGTCGAGGCCGAGCGCCTCGCCAATCCGTAAGCCGGTTGCCGCGATCAGACCGAACAACGTCGAGCAGGTGAGACCCCGCATGCCATAGGCCGACGGTAATTCGGCGGCGGCATCGACGATCGCAGCGATTTCGGTATCAGTGCAGATATAAGGGCTCTGGCGCCGACTGCCGCTGGGGATAAGGCCGCGCGGTGGCACCTCGTGAGCAGGATCCAGCCCATTCAGCCATTGTGCGAACAGCCGCACCGTGCCGAAGCGCGCGGCCCACGTCTGTCGTCCCGCCTGACCGAAGGCATCCTTCCAGCGCAGCAACAGCGCGGTGGTGATGTGCTGCGCCTGCTCAGCCTGGGCGAAGTCGACGAACCGGCGCAGCACCCGCTCTGTCGTGCCAAGATCATATCCCAGCGTACGCCGGACGGCCAAATAGTGTTCGAGATCGTAACGGAGGCTCATTGCGCACCTCCCGCCGGCCAGGGCTGCGCGATCGAGCGGAGGCCGTCGATATCGAGCTTCGCATAGATCATGGTCGATGTGCGCGAGCGGTGACGCAGCATGTCGGCGATCTCGGCAAGCGATGCCCCGTTCCGCACCATGTTCGTCGCCAGGCTATGCCGCAGCACATGCGAGCCGACATAAGGACAGGGCGGCTTCAGTCCAGTCGCGACGAAAGCGTCCTTGATGATGGCGTTGAGTATTTGACCATCTTTGAACGGATCATTTGGTGCACGTTCCTTCACGAACAGGAATCGCGACGTCGAGACACGGTCGCGCCGGATGTAGGTGGCCAGCGCCTCGCCAACGTCGGGCGGGATCGGCACACGATCGTGCCGCTGCCCCTTGCCGCGGACCAAAAGCTCGCCAGCTCGCCAGTCGATGTCGTCAAGCTGAATGGCGATCACCTCGGGCGCACGCAATCCAAGGCGAGCCATCAACAGCATCATTGCGTAATCGCGCTGTCCGTGTTTAGGACTGGTGCGCACGGCCGCCAATACGGCTTCCACCTGATCCGGCATGAGATGGCGAGGAAGCCGTCGGCCGTGACGGTGGGCCACGCGCAGCACGCATCAAAGCATACTTGATCTGCCAGGATATTAACCAACTCCACACGCACTATACACGCGATGAGGCAATCACCTCTAATTGCCATGTCCAGTGCGCGTTCCCGCCGAACCGAATCGAAACAGCAGAACATCTCTCTAAGCTCACCGGCCAATCGACGGTAGTCAAAGAACAGGTCACAACCTCTAGTCGCGGCGGGTGGACGACAAACGTATCCCACTCGACACACGAGATCTCACGACCCCTGATGACGGCCGACGAATCCATGCGCATGAGAGGCGCACTCAAAGACACAAATGGCATGATCACACAAGCCGGTGAAATGGTCGTTTACGTTGCCGGTTACCCCGCTATTCGCGGTGTTCAGCCCCTCTTTTTCAATGACTCCGAATTGGTTCGACGCGCCCGAATTCCCGCGCCAAGCATCGCCAAATAGGCCCAAAATTCCGGCGGAGCGCGAGTTAGCCAGAGAGCTCTACGTCAGCGTGACCACAATTCGCACCGCCTTAAAGGCGTTGGAGCAGGAAGGCAAGATTGAACATGCACCTGGTCGATGGACCATTTGTGCGATAGCCACTCTAGGTCCGTTCTTCAGCTTCGCCCAAGAGATGAAGCTACGCTTGACGACTTGACTTGGAATAACACACGATGCCAAGCGGGTGGGTTTTGGTCTCTGTCTAAAAAGCTTCGATTCCGCAATTCCTGGACTGACTTCGGGCCTTCGCGTCTCCATAGCAACACACGCTTTATCCTGGCATATTGACCCGAACTTCATTGATTCTAACCGTTCCTCCCGATGAGCACACATCCCTATGCAGGCAAATCCGCACCGAAAGAGCTTCTGATCGACGTCGGCCGACTCGAAGCTGCATTCTATGAAGGAAAGCCCGATCCCTCCGACCCTAACAAGCTCGTCAGCTTCGGCACAAGCGGGCATCGCGGCACTAGTTCAAATGAGACGTTTACCGAGTCGCATATCCTTGCCATTACTCAGGCCATCTGCGAATACCGGCGCAGCCGGAGAATCACTGGGCCGCTTTTTATGGGCAAAGACACTCACGCACTTTCTCGACCCGCAGAGCGAGTCGCATTGGAGGTGCTGGCCGCAAACGGTGTCGAGACTTATATTCAAAGAGATGACGGCTTCACGCCAACGCCGGTCATTTCGCACTCCATTCTGGGGTACAACCGGGGTCGGTCGGAGGGACTTGCAGATGGCATCGTCGTCACCCCTTCGCACAACCCGCCAACCGATGGCGGGTTCAAATACAATCCACCGAACGGAGGACCGGCCGATACCGATGTCACCGATTGGATTCAAAACCGCGCGAACGAGTTGCTGCGCGCCGGTCAAAAAGGCGTTCAACGTATCGATTTTGATGATGCCATCAAGGTCTCGACGACGCATGCCGAGGATTTTGTCAGGGGCTACGTAGAAGACCTTGCTAAGGTGATCGACCTCGAAGCCGTCCGTTCCTCCGGTGTGAAAATCGGTGTCGATCCGCTTGGAGGTGCATCAGCGGCCTATTGGCAGCCTGTGGCGGAGTGCTACGGCATTGATATCACCATTGTGAATCCCAAGATCGATCCCACTTTCGCCTTCATGACAGTCGATCATGATGGAAAAATCCGGATGGATTGCTCAAGCCCTTGGGCCATGGCAGGACTTGTCCAGCTCAAGGACCGTTTCGACATCGCATTCGGCAACGATCCGGATGCTGACCGGCACGGAATAGTCACGCCCTCCTTAGGTCTTCTGAATCCCAATCACTATCTAGCGGTAGCAATTCGCTATCTCCTCACGAACCGTCCGAAATGGCCGCTCACCGCCGTTGTGGGTAAAACACTCGTCAGCAGTTGTCTGATAGATCGAGTCGTTGCCAGCCTCGAGCGCAAACTGTGGGAGGTGCCGGTAGGTTTTAAATGGTTTACGCCCGGCCTGTTCGATGGGTCGTGCTGTTTTGGCGGAGAGGAAAGTGCCGGAGCGAGTTTTCTGAAACGTGACGGCTCGGTTTGGAGCACAGACAAGGACGGCCTAATCCTTGGCCTGCTTGCCGCAGAAATCACTGCGCGCACCGGGAAGGATCCAGGCGAGCACTATAAAGAACTAACTGCCAAGTTCGGCACCCCCTATTACACCCGCATCGACGCTCCTGCGACACCCGATCAGAAGAACTCACTCAAGAAATTGTCACCGGAAGCGGTCACTGCTACCGAACTCGCCGGCGAAGCGATCACGGCGAAGCTGACACGCGCACCAGGCAACAATGCATCAATCGGTGGCTTGAAAGTCGTTTCGGTGAGTGGTTGGTTCGCCGCCCGTCCGTCCGGGACCGAGAATATCTACAAACTCTACGCGGAAAGCCTCAAAAGCGCCGATCACCTCACCGCCATAGTGGGTCAGGCTCAGGAGATCGTCAGTCGTTCCCTCGGCGGGAAATGAATCACATTCCTCCGCGGTTTCCCGCCGGCCCGCGCGTAACGCGCGGACCGGCCTTGTGGCTCCCAGAAAAAGCGGTATTTCGGACAGATCGGAGTCGCAGCTTTTTAATGGGCTACACTGCATGCGACTCTGGGGTAAAGTCTGTTTTGATTCTCGCCGTAAATCCGTGATTTGTTCTCGCCTAGCCGACCGAGATTTCGGAAGATTGTTTTACACGACAAATGCGATTTGAGAGTCTGCACATCTAGCTACGCAAAGTACTCAAAAAACCGAGGGCACTTCCCGAGTTATGAGGCAGCGAGCAAACTTATTTACCTGGTCTTGCGGAACATCAGGGCATAGCCAGCAATTACCTGGAAAACTGGTTCGCAAGCCCCCAGTCAATTTGCCATCAAAACGCGGAAGTCAGGCTAATGTCCCCTAATCCCTCGAAAAAATGACCACTGATAAAACTGCCAAAAGAAACATGTTCGTCACTGAAGACGGACAAAATGTCGCTTTCACCTTTTGCCTCCTCATCTTGCTTTTTGCTCTGTGGGGATTCTGCAACGGAATGATTGACGTGATGGATAAGCACTTTCAGGAAGTGCTACACCTTGACTTGGCGGAATCTGCCTGGGTCCAGTTTGCGCATTACCTAGGTTATTTCCTGATGGCACTTCCAGCGGGATGGCTGGCGGCAAAGCTGGGTTACAAAGGCGGCATTATCGCGGGTCTGTTGTTGGTGGCAGTGGGTGGATTCTGGTTTGTCCCGGCAACGCACATTGGCTCTTTTTGGGCATTTTTGCTGGGCGTCTGCATCATAGCGGCTGGTCTCACCTTCCTCGAAACCATCGCTAATCCCTACGCCACGGTGCTAGGGCCGGAGAAATATGGCGCTACTCGCATCAATCTCGCCCAATCCTGCAACGGCATCGGCTTGATTTTCGGCCCAATCGCCGGCGGCATGTTTTTTTATTCCAAAAATGCCGCAGGAGCGAGCACCGGGAGCGAGACGCTCTGGGTTCCTTATGCCGGTGTCGCGGTCGTGGTCATCATCCTTGCCGTCATATTCTATTTTGCCAATGTTCCTGACATCAAAGCCAAGGACGACTTTCATATGGACGATTCGACCCCGGGGGTTTCGCACTCCATTTGGTCGCACCCACACTTCGTGATGGCGGTCGTTGCTCAATTTTTGTACGTAGCCGCCCAAGCCGGCATTTTCAGCTTCTTTATCAACTACATGACTTCTCAGGTGCCCGAAATTCCGCCTTCATTGGACGCGGCTATTCAACAGCACCCCGGCTTCTTGCAGCACTGGATAAACAGCTTGACTGAAATCCGCACGACCGGTGCCATCGCTTTCAACAATAAAGGTGCCTCCAATCTGGTGTCGATGGGCCTGCTGCTCTTCCTGGGAGGCCGATTCATCGGCACTGCTCTCTTAAGAAAATTCGCTGCAGACAAACTCCTAGGTCTCTACGGCGCCATCAATACGGTGCTCTGTCTGCTAATCTTCTTGAAATTGGGCTGGTTTTCCGGGCTTTGCGTCTTCGGGACCTATTTTTTTATGTCCATCATGTTCCCGACCATTTTTGCCCTGGGCATTTTCGGGCTCGGGCAGCGGGCAAAAAGGGCATCCTCCTTTCTTGTCATGGCTATCATGGGCGGGGCTATTCTGCCAAAGGTGATGGGAGCTATCGCCGATATGTCCGATCTCTCTCGCGCATTTATTGTGCCGATGGTGTGCTTTGGGTTTATTGCGGTTTATGCGTTTTTGTGGCCGAGACTTAGCGGTTCCGAGGGCATGGTCGGGGTGTCAGTTACAGGCGGGCACTGACGCCGGCTTCGATTGCTGGGGGAGGAAAGCGGTCAGGAGATGCCAGTGTCCGGTTCGTAGATAAACACGAGGTCCTGGTCCATCCCCTTGGGATCGATCGATCTCTCAAACACGAGCAGGTTCTCCGTTCCGATCAGACAATGCTCCATTCCAGGCTCAAAATGAAACTGGTTTCCAGGAGCGAGCGCCTCGACTGTTAGGGGTTGGTCGGCCGCACGCCGCGACAAGATGAGCCCCGCGCCCTCCCTCACCTCCAGGTGTTCGTCCTTTTGCTTGTGCTTCTCAAGAGCGAGGTATCCACCTCGACGGATTACCAGATACTTTTCAACTCGCGGATGCTCATGCAGAACGATGACCACACCTCCCCAAGGCGTTAGAATGGTGCCATCGCTACGTCGGTTGATGCGCTCAAGAAGTTCAGAAAAAAGCGCGGTCGTTCCTACGGGCGCATTCCCGAAATGCTCATTCCAGAGCAAACATGCTTTTCGGCAATAACGATTGAACGCGTCTTTCGAGTCGATTCGCGACAGGGTGTTCAGACCCTCCGCGACCGCGGCGAACTTCAAATCGCTGGCTAACCTATTGTGATTTAGATCAAAACTAACGTTCATCTCAAGAAAAGAGTTTCTTTCTCAATAAACACCATTCTAGCTTAGAAAAGCCAAACGTTTGTTGGCCTGCAAACGCTCCTGGCCCTGTTATTCCTTATTGGACGCAAATTGACAGTTTTACCTCACATTCCCCATCTCTTATCATGAACACAGAATTCTACGCCTTTGGCGAAATACTCTGGGACTGCCTGCCCTCCGGCAGACACGCCGGCGGCGCTCCGTTTAACGTCGCTGCTCACATCGCGCAATTAGGAGTCTCCGTATCGATACTCTCGGCGGTTGGCCAGGATCCTTTCGGCGATGAGATCCTCGAGGTTGCTCGAAATAAAGGGGTCAATGTCGAATTTGTGGGACGTGCGCGAGCCGGCCTTCCCACTGGGACTGTAATCGCAACGGTGGATGGCATGGGCAATGCAACCTACGAACTCGTTCAGCCGGTGGCATGGGACGAGATCATTGTTTCCCAGGAGGCCTTCCAGGCCGTGGCTAAAGCGGGCGCATTTATCTTCGGTTCGCTGGCAACGCGCTCGCCATACAATCTGGAGCAGTTGGATCGTCTGCTTGGAGTCAAGGGTCCCTTGAAATTCTTCGATGTTAATTTGCGTCCTCCATTCGCCGATCCGAAGCGGATCGTCGAACTGGCGGCCCAAGCTGATGTCATCAAGCTGAATCACGACGAAGTCGGCCAGATCGCTTCCTGGCTGCGAACCGGCGAGGTAACCCCAAATCCGCCGGCCAATGCAGACGCTGTTGCCAAAGCGTGTGCCGCTCTCTCGGAAGCAACAAACACGCCTCGAATTTGCGTGACAATGGCCGCTGCGGGCGCTGCGCTATGGGATCGGGGCAACCTCGTTTCCGCTCCTGCGCCAAAAGTGGTTGTCAAGGATACGGTCGGCGCGGGAGATGCGTTCATGGCCGGCCTGATGGTCGGGCTGACGCGGGGAGCAGACCCTCGAATCGTTTTGGAAACTGCTTGCCGCCTTGGTGCCATTGTCGCCTCGCATGACGGAGCGACGCCACTGCTGCCTCAAGAAATTATTCAGGAGTTTAGAGCCAAGCTAAAGGCCGAGCCATCCTCGGAGGACAGCCCCAGCGTTTGAACCGCTCGCGAGCGGGTATCGCTTGAATTGGCGGTTTCTCCCTTTACTTGGTCCAGCCTGCGTACCGATCGACATTTTCCCTAGTAATTAGACCCACCGGGATGAGGGTCAGTTCCTCCTTGGGCTTTTTGCCCTGCATAATGTCGTAACCAATCTTAACGGCTTCTTCCGCCATTAGGTATGGATCCTGCGCAGCGGTGGCCGCGATCAAGCTTGTGGGATCTTTCAGAAAAGGGACGATGTCCGGCGAGCCGTCGACTCCCACGATAAAGAACTCCTTCCGCTGGGCTTGCTTGGCCGCTAAGTCACAACCGATCGCGGTCGGATCGTTAATGGCGAAAACCGCATCGATTTGCTTAAAGGCCGTCAATAGGTCGCTCATGACCCGCAACCCTCCATCGCGACTGCCGCCGGCGTTTTGGTCTTGGGAGAGGATCTTGATATCGGGATGTTTTTTTATCTCCTCCAGAAAGCCGGCCACCCGATCAGTTACCGCCGTCACAGGCGGCCCATTGACGATAACAACTTGACCTTTGCCCTTAAGCCGCTCGGCTGCATATGCACCGTCTTTGGTGCCGGCTTGTTTGTTGTTCGAGGTGACCGTGGCGTCCACGCCGCCTTCTGCTCCGACGTCAACGGCCACAACCGTAACACCCGCCTGCTTGGCCCGCATGATCGCCGGGGCGATACCCTTGCTGTCCGCAGCACCTAACAGGATCAGGTTAACGTTCGAAGAAATGAAGTTGTCAATTTGATTGGTTTGATTGTTTACATCGTAATTGCTCGACAGAGCCGTAAATTTCACCTTGCCGTTGATGTGCTTAGCCTGGGCTTCCGCGCCATGGGCGATCTGTACAAAGAAGGGATTTCCGAGGTCGCCCACAGTCAGGGCCACCGAGTCAAGTTTTTTGGTCTCGGCCAAGGTCGGTGTCGCCAGGACCCCTGCCACAAGCAAGCCGATAAGGATTAGATTTCCAATCAGGAAAAAGGTCGGGATTCTCATGTTCGGAGGAGTAATTCAGGGTTAGGTGCGGTTAAGATGGACATATCATTAGAGTCGGACGGAGATTGGTTGGAGGAGTCGTTAAACCCTTCGCCCGGTCGTGTAAGATTTTCCAAAACTGAGAAAAGCAGTCCTCTACAAAATGGGGATGCCGACCCAGTATTCGATCAAAAATCGTACACGTTCGACCCGGTTGTATAAAAGGATATGTTGCCAACGCAAGAACGAGAGCGGCCTAAATGTATGCCTTTCTGAAATATGACTTTCAGGAGGATTGTGCCTCATGTTCGGGTTATCTCCTCAATTTAAATCGAAGTTCCCGCCGGGATCACGGCGCCTTTCGGAACTACGACCACGCCATCTCGAATGAAATAGTTTTCGCCATCCGCATTCTCCGATTTGCCCTCCGACGTAATCACCACCCCGTCCCCGATGCACGCGTTCTTGTCGATAATGGCACCCTCTATGCGGCAATGGCGTCCAATGCCAAGCGGCAGGGTGCCGGGCTTCGATTCCCAGGCTTCTGCCTGATAAAAGTCTGCCCCCATCAGGACCGAGTTGCGGATCGTCGTGCCGCTTTCGATCACGCTCCGAATCCCGATGACCGCACGGTCGATCTGAGCGTCAGTAATGATGCAGCCATCGGTGATGATCGCCCGCTGAACCTGCGTTCCGCTGACCTTGTTTGCCGGCAGGAGACGCCGCTGGGTGTAGATCGGATTAACGTGGTCAAAAAAATTGAACGCCGGCTCCGGATCCGTCAGAGCCAGGTTCGCATCGAAAAACGCCCGCACCGTCCCGATGTCTTCCCAGTATCCCTGGAAGATGTAGGCGAAGACTTTGTACTTCTGCAGGGAGGCCGGGATGATGTGCTTGCCGAAATCGTCCTGATTCCTGGCTAGCGCGTCGATTAAGACCTGGCGGTTGAAGACGTAGATGCCCATCGAGCCTTGGTAGAGCTCGGCATCGACCGGACGGCCCAACTCGGTCAGCAGATCGGGTGGGATGTGTAATTCGTCCAAGAGCTTGGGGTCCTTGGGCTTTTCCTCAAAGCGGAAAATGTGTCGTTTGGCATCGCTGTGCAGAATGCCAAAGCCCGAAGCTGCCTGGCGGTCGACTGGAGTGGTGCCCAGGGTAATGTCGGCATCGTTTTGGATATGCGCTTGCAGCAGGGCTCCGTAATCCATGCGGTAGAGCTGATCGCCGCTTAGGATGAGGTAATATTCATACGGGCGTTCTAAAAAGTAGTGGAGGTTTTGGCGCACCGCATCCGCCGTGCCCTGGTACCAGCGGGCGCCCTCGGGCGTTTGCTGGGCGGCCAGAATCTCTACGAAGCTATTAGTGAAGGTGTCAAATTTATAGGTGCCGGTAATGTGGCGATGCAATGACTCGCTGTTAAACTGGGTTAGAACGTAGACTTGGCGCAAACCGCTGTTGAGGCAATTGCTGATCGGAATGTCCACCAAACGATATTTGCCGCCCAGCGGCACCGCGGGTTTGGCGCGTTTCTGAGTCAACGGGAAAAGACGGGTACCGGCACCGCCGCCCATTACGATTGCGAGGGTCGTACTTTGGAGCGATTTCAGGTCCATGTGTTACATTAGGGATCCGGCTTTGAAAACAGTCAATCATGGAAAGATCGCATTTGCATTGCTAGCAATTTGTGACTGTCAGCGCCTCCGTGTGCAGTGTAAAAGCAAACGAAATACCTCAGATTAAACGAGTGTTGCTCGATACCCACAAAACTGGGAGATCAACAGCCAAGACCTCGACTTGAAGTCCGCCAAGCCTTTCTCTGTTCGGCTGCGCACCCTGCACGGCGGTCGGCAGGAAGGCGTTTGTATCGTCGATATTGATACTGGAGCAATGAAGATTTCAGTCATTCCTACGCGAGGGATGAATGTCGTGGAGGCCGTGGTCGGAATGTGCGAATTGGCTGGAGATCGCCAGTCAGCGAAGTAGTAAATCCGGAATTCATCGAATTAAATTGGCGTGGCGGCTTGGGTTGGCTAGAAGGCTTTAGTGAGATGGTCACACGCTGCGGTTATGAATGGGTTGGCCATCCCAGCATGGATAACGGGGTACTCCTCCCCCTGCACGGCCTGGCGGCCAACATTCCGGAAGGTCGTGCTGAGCATTGACGAAGAGCCTCCTTACACCATTCGGCTGAAAGGCGACCTCAAGGAGCGAGCGTTTGAACTGGTCAACTTTGTCATCGCAACCGAGCTGAGCACCGAAGCTGGCGCCACGACACCCTAAACAACAATGGGGACTACCCCAAGGAATATGAGGCCCCTGTACCACAGCAACTTTGGTCCGCCTCTGCTGGACCCAGGTGCGGTTTTCAGTGCACCCGCCCAGCAACGCAGCCGCCGGCCCATTTTCAACACAACCATCTGGGCCGCGGCGACGTCATCACTATATGCGATACGTACACTAGTTTGCTGTTCTCGGGGCTCCTGTTCGGTGTTCTGAATATTTAGAATTAATGGCCTGTCGTGCGAAGCTCCAAGTATGCGGAAACATATAATTAACACAACTCAACCAAACCCTCCCGGTCCGTCTGAAGAATGGTTGAATCTTGAAGATATTGCTCGGGTGGAAGTCTCTTCTGAAGACTCCCGATATCCAATCGAATCGGCATTCAAGCGCGGGGAAAGTATTGGTTGGCGTGCTAGCCAAACAGGTGAGCAGACGATTCGGCTCCTATTTGATGAACCAAAAGACCTGCGGCGGATATGGCTCCGTTTTTCCGAGCCACGAGTTGAGCGAACACAGCAATTCACGCTGCGCTGGGCAGATAGCCAGACAGGTTCTTCAAAAGAGATCGTTCGGCAGCAATGGAATTTTAATCCCAGAAGTTCAACAAAGGAGGTGGAAGATTACAAAGTTGATTTGAATCACGCCGTATCTCTGGAATTGATCATTGACCCAGATCTAGGTAAGAATGAGGCGTTCGCGGCGTTGGCGGAATGGCGCGTAGCTTAAGTCCGCGTTAACGCCTATCTGCAGGCGGTAATGGCTACTGCCCCCCGCGTAGAAGTTTTCCACGTGCACGCAGCGTCTTTTGCAATTAAACGGCCCCAGAATTGGCGTATATGCAGGTTCTCCCCGCGCGCGCGGGCGCCTTGATAGCCCACCAAATGCCTCCCGTTCAGGTGCCAGGTTCTCCGCGCGCGCGGGCGCCTTCGAGGCTGTGGACCTGCTGATCCATCGCATCAGCCTATATCGGCTCTCCGTCTCCCCTACTCTCTGGATCTTCAATTGAAGTCTAAGATTGATAATTGGCTTTACGTCTTCGAAAGCAGCGCCAAAAACCTGTAAAGAGAGCCGATAGTCGGATTCGAGTCGACGACCTGATCATTACGAATGAACCGCTCTACCAGCTGAGCCGGCAACCGGAATCCAATAAGCCGGCCTGGTGATAATGGGTCACCGGCGCAAGCTTTGTTCACCCACCGGACATCGGGGCCTCGTGGTTCTGATGCCATGGTCACAAGATTTGTTCGTGCGACCAATTTCTTTGGAAAACATCCCGAAGGCCCAAATCACTCGGACCCGAAACCACGGACGCAGTTGGATGAGTTATTACTACTGGTATTAGCCGCTGAAGAGTTCCGAAGTAAGTGCTTGTCTCTCAATACCATGCACGGTGAGGGAATCGAACCCCGACCAAGGAATCGATTCTTTTGCCTTCACCGCCGGGTAAGAATGGGGTAAAAATGCCACGTGTAAGGAAACCGTCGGTGAAGACAGCAGTAGGATCCGACTACCCGCTTCCCAGGTGGATGTCCGTCGGATAGCCAAGTCAAGCCGCGGGCTTCGGCGCGGAATTTTTCTTCCTAATTTTTGCTCCAGTCGGTTAAGATTTCCTGGAGCTTGGGATAGACCCCAAGCGATTAAACTTAAGCTTGCTTCTGCCAGGTTTGGCGGGCAGAGGTTGTGTCTGGTTCTGCGTGAAGCTTTAGGGTGTAAGTAGCCACCAAGGTTTTCCCTTCGTTTATCAGGTGCCTTTCGATGATCAGTTCGCCCTCTTTTCCCTGTTTGGTTTTAATATGATGAGTCTCGATGAGCCGGTTGTGGTCCTTGGACCAGGCGGTTCTGGTCTTGAGGGAAGTCGCTCCCAAGAGTTTTAGATTGCCTGGGTCGGTGCGTCCGTCGAGGTAAAGGGTTTCATTTAAGGCGAAGGCGGGGCCGCGGGCAGCGACCGTCAGAACATGTTCGGTTTGGTGCAAGGTGGCTTTAAGCCTGGTCGAGTCGGCGTATTTTCGTTCGAGGAAACTGGCTCCGAGTTGCTTCATCAGGGGTTCGAATGAAGTCGATGCCTTAAGGTTCAGTATCCAGGTGCCGCTGAAATTCGGTTTGTCCGATTCATTCGGCTTATGTGCGGCGGAAGTGTGGGACAGGCCGAAAATACCGAAGCACGCCAGGGCAGCGAGCGAGCGGAGCAGGGGGTGATTCATCAGAGTGGGACGTCCTTTTAATCTTATACGCTCGGGAAAGTAAATGCGGGATTTATCCAGGCCGCCACGGGGGTTTAAAGGCGGAAAGGCCCGCTCTCAAAAGCTTTCTGCTGAACAACGTCGCGAAATCGCGCGCCTAGCGGCTCGTATTCGGTGGGGAAAGAGCTAGGCCGCGTTATTTTTGAAGCCGTGGACCGAGCCCCGAGGGGAATAAAACGCAATCGCCGGGGGACAAGTCGGTCCAGGTACCGTTCAGTAAAAAACTGTGGCCAAACGCACGCAGCGTCCGGCCTTCGTTGGCTCGTACCAAGAGAGAACTGCCGAGCGATGAAACGGGTGGGTTAGTTTCGATGTTGGGGGGACTCATAGCCGGTGTGTTTGGAAGGAAAAAGGGCAAGTGGGAAGCGCGGGAATTCCAACCGGCCTGGTGTCGGCTGTTACGCCAACATTCTAGTTAGAAGCTTACCAACGGGTTGACGTGGCTCTCTTCGTACTCGCGGAATTCTTTGCCGCCATCCAGCTCACGCTTCAATGCCTCGTAATCCGAAGATCTTTGGTAGTCGACGAGTGACGGAAAAGCAGGTCCAGCCTCAACGTCTCCGAAGCAGAGGTAGGAGCAAAACCGGGGAAGCAACTGCGCGTCCGGATAAATGACCTCTAAAAAGAGCCACTCACCGGACGGATTCAGGTCGAGAAACACGTATTGGCCGTTCTCATCCACCGCGAAATCAGCGGTGGCGAATTCCAATCCCAACGCATTCACCAAACCACAAACCCGTGCTTCTTCGCGCGCTGTCAGCGCAATCGGTTCGACCTTCATCGTGCCAGGCCCCTCGAGAAGGTGAAAATCGATACCAGGACCCTTTGTCTGAATCACGTTGAAAGCGAATGCCCGTTGGCCAAGGACCACCACGCTGACATCGGCACGCTTTCGAATTCGCTCCTGATAAATGGCGACGTGTGCGGAAATATCTTCCTCACGCAATTCCGCGAAATCTTTGGCTTCGAGCACACTGCTGAAAGCAGACCGAATTGTTTTGTCGCAATAATTCCACCGATCAGGTGGCAGCGACTTTACAACAATTGCCGAGCGCCCTTTAAGAAAGTTTCTGACGACTCCAGGATCGGAGGTAACGACCGTGTCCGGAGTGCGCAAGCCAACTGTAAGCGCGGTCGTTAGCTGCAGGAGCTTGTTTTGGGCAAGCTGTTCGCGCGAAGGCTTGTTGATCCATCTGACTTCCTCGATCGTTTCCAAACATTCAAGGATGTGCGACTGAAATGTATTCCTATCTCTCTGAATAAACTCGGCGTGCTCGTTAATAGCTGAGCTTCGGGAGGGATCGCCATAAGTCCGGCAATCCCAAATGACGCTGAAAGGATCGAGTCCGAGGATTCGGGCTCTTCCACTTTTCAAGGCAAAAGCGCTCCCAACTGTGCCGATGCCGCGGTAGGTGTCCAAAACCGTTACAGATGCTCCGCTTTCACGGGCGCCCCACGCGACGGCTCTGGAATGAAAATCCAATGCGGATGACAGGATAGCGATGCTTGGCTGGTTCATAAGACCTCGAGGTTTGGGGAAGGTTTGACCCGGCAATCCGGCGAGACGGGCCGAGTTTCCAATAATCAGCCCATCACTCCGAAAAGCCAACTATGAAAAGTGTTTTGTAGGGCGGCTGGGCAATGGCGCCTTTAGCGGGCCCATTAGCGCTGGAAAGTCACGATAAATCGTGACCCTCCTATGGTAATGTCAAGCGTGACCGGAAAGGGTGTTAGCTGATTTTCATGTCTTTGGGAGGGCGCCTGGAGGTGCCGACTGTTTGCGCTCAAGGGGTTTGGAGCAGGGTTTTAGAACT
>JBKPBY010000205.1:0-11722 GCA_046727075.1 bacterium
TTGACAGAGTATCCGCATCTTCGTGTAGTGTCGGGGCCAGACAATGGCGTCTACGACGCGTGGAATCAGGGAATCAGTCGCGCTTTAGGCGACGTGATAGCGTTCCTAAACTCCGATGATCTCTATCCGAAAGGCGTCTTCGAAGCGGTCGCTGACCTGTTTGCTAAATCGTCCGCATTGGTTGCTTCCGGTGGCGCCGAGATCTTTCAACGGCTTGATTCAGGAAAAGAAGTTCTGATGCATCGGTATATTGATCCGGGTCGATACCATTTGTGTTGGCGGAATGTGACGCTCGGGTTGCCGATTATTAATGCCCGCTTTTTTCGGAAAATAATCTTTGAGAAGATCGGACCGTTTGATCTTCGATATCCGGTCGCTTCGGATCGCCATTTCCTGATTCGATCTGTGTTAGGCGGCGTCAATGATGTTTCGACGTCGCAGCTTTTTTATCGGTATCGATGGCACGCCACTTCGCTGACGATGAACGCTGGAAGCGCGTCAATGCTGCGAGCGGCTGCGGATGGGCTCGGAATCATTGAAGAGATCCGGCGCGCGCGCCATCTGGATCCTGCGCAGAAAGCTGTGCTTTCAGAATGGTGGCGTGAATTGCAGGCAACGAACGTCATGACTTTTGCGGTCATGGGCAACGCGTCGGCAGCGATGAACTCGGCGGCGCTCTCGATCAAAAAGGATCCCAAGTGGCTCCTCACTTTCTTACGATGTGGTTCTTTGGCAGTTGGTCGCCGGTTACGGACCAGCTGGCGCGCTGTCACATGAGCGATCAACGGATTCGGGTGCTGCATTTGATCGACAGCCTTGAGCTCGGGGGAGCTCAGACAGCCTTACTGGCATGGTTGCAGTCACATGATCGCGAAAGATTTGACGTTCATGTTGCTGCGATGCACGCAACCCCAAGCAGTCTTTTCTACGAACGGTTTCAACGCCTCGGCGTCCGCCTCATTAGTTTGTCGTCGCACCGGCTTTTGCCGATCTATTTGTTGCTGCTACCTCTGCGGATTCTCAGGGGCCGATATCAGGTCGTGCATTGTCATCTGTTCGCGTCGAATTGGCTGGGGAAGCCGCTTGCACGGCTTTTAGGTGTGCCGGTGGTGATTTCGCATGACCAGTGTAACGATGCTTTTCGGTTCAATTCCCCAGTTGTGACCTGGATCGATCGATCGGCCAATCGCTGTGCTGACAAGATCATTGCTGTATCCGAAAGCGTTAAAGATTTTCTTGTGTCCGCAGAACAAGTTGCTGCGGAGAAAATCGAGGTGATACCGAATGGTGTTCCCGAAGTTGATGATGCTACAGAGCGGCAGGCCCCTGCCGCCAACATCCGGCGCGGAGCAGCTGCCGGTAAACGAATTGGTGGCGCTGGACGTTTAGTGCCGCAAAAGAATTTTCAAAAGTTTATACGCGTCGCAAAGATTCTCCGGGAGATTGATTCTTCTTATCAGTTTACGATCGCGGGAACTGGACCATTGGAAACGCAGCTTAAGCGAGAGGGTACGATAATCGAATGGCGAGGATCGGAGCCGTCGTTAGAAAGATTCTTTAGTGAAATTGATTTTTTCCTGATGACGTCCGATTTCGAAGGGATGCCGATGGCGTTGCTGGAGGCCATGCAAAAAGAAATTCCGGCTGCGGCGGTAGCGGTCGACGGCATCCGGGAGGAGTTCAGTCCGTCAGAACTGCTCTTGCTGGATCCATCAGCCGACGATCGGGAAGTTGCCCGGCAGATTCATGCGCGCATCCAAGATAGCCGTGCACTTTTTGAACAGGCGCGCGCTGCGAGAGAGTTAATTGAACACCGGTTCTCAGCGGCACAACAGATTCGTTCGATCGAACAGATGTATATAGAGTCGTTACGGAGAAAAGGACGGATGGTCAACGCGCAGGACTAGCAGCGCAGCTGCGCGTCAAAATAGTGTAGGGTGAAGCGAAGGGCCGCGCCCGTATCGTTGGTTTTTCCAGGGGTTCTCCGGCCAAGGCCGGATCACCCCTGGCTGAGAATTGTTGTCCCGTTCGGGACAAACAAATCCGCATCTCCGTCAATGCCTGTCCACCCGAAGTTGCTCTTGCCGCAGTTTCACAATGCTGTCCTCGGGCACGACGCCGCTAACGTGAGTTAGCGGATAAATCAGCGAGCGGCGACCGATCAGCGATCCTGGACTCACCACGGCATTACATCCGATCTCTACAAAATCACCGACGATCGCGCCGAATTTTCGGAGACCGGTCGAAATGAATTGGGATTCGGCTTTTACTGTGACTTCTTTTCGGTCCAATCGGAAATTCGACAATATCACTCCGGCGCCGAGGTGCACTTTGTAACCAATCACTGAATCACCGACGTAGCTGAAGTGGGGAATCTCGGCGTCGTTAAAGATGATGCAATTTTTGAATTCGCACGAGTTTCCGAGGACTACACCGTTGCCGATGATGACGTTATCGCGGATATAACATCCGCTTCGAATCTGGCAATCGTTCCCGATCCATGCCGGGCCTTTAACCATTGCTCCGTGTTCAATGACTGTGCCGGTACCGATGTAGACGTTATCGCTGATGAAAGGCTTGCCAACGACTTGCCCTTGTACCGCTGGCTTCAGCCGGAACTGTAAATAGCTGCCGATTTGTCTTAATACATCCCAGACCTGTGTACTGTGATCGAAGATCGTTCGGTGTTCGGTTTGATCCAGGTCCAGGAAGTTGGATGGAGAGAACATTTGAGTGCGAGTGGAGTCGAGTGTGAGTGTGAGTGTGAGGGCGAGTGTTTGCAAGCCGCGTTCTTAGTGAGGGTTCTGCTGTCCCGGAAACAGCATGGGCATGTTGGTGCTGGAAGGTGGTCCTGCGGCCGCCGGATCGCCGCCGTCGTGGAACAATCGAGCATTGGATTTCAAGGCGGCGACGGAGCGCCCTCCAGGCAGTCAACACTCAGTGCACTTTGACGGGCGTCACCTTTTGGCCCTCTTTGGTGTCTTTTACTGTCCAGCCGAGTTGTTCGATTTCGGCGCGGATAGCGTCGCTCTCGGACCAGAGTTTGTTTGTTCTGGCAGCAGCACGTTTCGCCAGTAATTCCTGAACTTTGGCAGGAAGCGGTTCTTCCGATTTTTGAAGCTGGAGAACGTTGTTCAGTCCATCCCACCATTTAAGCAGAGCAGCTGCTTGTGCGGGCCTCAGCGCGCCTTGGTCCATCTGCTTATTGGTTGCCCGGATCTGATCGAATAGTTCGGCTAATGCAGCTGAGATATTCAGGTTGTCGTCGAGAGCCGCAAAGAAGGCGTCAGATTTTGCGGGCGCATACTCCTGATCAGGAGTCGCGTCGTGAGCGAGATCGGCCAAACGCTGCCGCCATTCGTCAATCCGGAGGAGCGACTGACGAGCTTCAGCTAGACCATCGAAAGTAAAATTCAGCGGCAGACGGTAGTTGACTCGAAGCAGCGCATATCGGATCTCCCGGCCAGTATATCCTTTATTTAACAGGTCGCGCAGCGTGAAGAAGTTGCCGAGCGACTTCGACATCTTCTGTCCTTCAACAATCAGATGCTCGCTATGAAGCCAGTACCGAACAAATTGGTGACCGGTGCAACCCTCGGATTGTGCAATCTCAGCTTCGTGATGTGGGAAAATATTATCGACGCCGCCGCAGTGGACATCGAGTTGAGGGCCCAGAATGCGGGCGGCCATGGCACTGCACTCGATGTGCCAACCGGGCCGGCCCTTGCCCCAAGGACTGTCCCAGCCAACTGAACCGTCTTCTTCATCCCAAGCCTTCCAAAGAGCGAAGTCGCCGATACTCTCTTTTTCGTAGTTGTCGTTCCGGACTCGGCCGGAGGGGCGCAGTTCGTCCAGATCGAGGTGGGCCAGTTTACCGTAGTTCGGGAACCGGTTAATGCGAAAATAGATCGATTGATCCTCTGCCAAATAGGCTATGTCCTTCTCCATCAGGATCTGGATCATTTCGATCATCTTGGCAATGTTCTCAGCATCCGTTGCCGCCGGGAAATATTGAGCCGGTTTGATCCGCAACGTCTTGATGTCTTCAAAAAACGCGTCTTTAAATTGCTGGGTGAATTCCGGCAACGGCACACCAGCGTTGTGGGATCCTTTGATCGTTTTGTCGTCGACATCCGTTAAATTGAGAACGCGCTCGACCTCATAGCCCCGCGTTTCCAGGTGCCGCTGGAGAAGGTCTTCAAAGATGTAAGTCCTGAAGTTCCCAATGTGCGCAAAGGAATAGACGGTAGGACCGCAGGTATATAATTTAACTTTGGGGGGATCGATGGGCTGGAATTCCTCTAGTTTCCGGCTGTAAGTGTTGTAGAAAGCAATAGACATCGTCAAAAGTCAGCGGCCCTCAACAGTACAAATTGTCGCGAATCCTGCAAGACGCATGAGCGCGTGCCTTTGGCCTAACGCACAACGCCAAACGCCAAACGCTTTCTACGCGAGTCCGCGTATGGGTTCGGTGGAAAGGCGAGGTTCGACCTCTTGAATTGAGGCGACGGCCATGGCAGCGATTCCTTCGCCTCGCCCGATAAAGCCGATACCTTCGTTGGTCGTGGCTTTGATCCCAATACGTTTGACCGGGATTTGCAGAGTCTCGGAAATTCTGGCGCGCATTTTTGCCAGGTAGGGGCTAATTTTGGGCGCCTCGGCGATTAGCGAACAGTCTATATTAACGATCGCGAGTTGCCGGGCGGTTAGAATCGCTTGAACTCGGCCCAAGATTTCCTGGCTGTCGATTCCTTTGATCGATGGATCGGTATTCGGAAAATGATGGCCAATGTCTCGTTCGCCGGCGGCGCCCAGAAGCGCATCCGAAATTGCGTGTGTTAAGACATCGGCATCGGAATGTCCGTCCAATCCGCGATCATACGGAATTTCAACGCCTCCAAGGATCAATTTTCTTCCGGTCACCAGGCGGTGCACGTCGTATCCGATTCCAACGAAGTTCATGGATAGGCCTGGGTTAAATCCTTTTCATCAAGTTTGCCGTTCCATGCGATTACAGAGAGTTTTCCCTCTGCCACTTTACTTGGCGAGATCAGGAGCTTGCCGCCTGCCTGTTGAACGAGCAGGACGCCCGCTGCTATATCCCACCAATTCACGCTTCGTTCGATATAAGCGTCGTAACGACCGGTAGCAACGTAGGCGAGATCGAGCGCGGCGCTGCCCATCATTCGGCATTTACGTGCTCGCGAAATCATGGTTTGAAAAATTTGCAGGGCGATTTCGACCTCGTTCAGCGTCTTCGCCATTCCAACCGAGACGACGCACTCAGCGAGATCGGTCCGATTGCTTGACTCAATTGCTCGTTCATTGAGATACGATTTTCCGCCGCGTTCCACCTGCCAGAGTTCATCGCGCATCGGATCATAGATCACGCCGATCAAGATCTGTTGTTTCTGACGAAGAGCGATAGAAATACAGTAGTGGGGGATACCGTAATAGTAGTTGACGGTTCCATCGATTGGGTCCACCACCCATTCAAACTCACTATTGGTTGGTTTGGCCGATCCTTCTTCGCCGAGGATCGTATGCTCGGGGAACCGCTTCAACAGCAGATCCGTGATGAGTTCTTCGGACAGAACATCGAGCTCCAGTTTAATGTCATGGGCCTCAGCTGCGTTCACTTTCAACGGACGTTCAAAGTTGGCGCGAAGTAGTTTACCCGCTTCATGAGCTGCCTTGATCGCTACTTCGAGATATTGGTTCATCGTTCATTCAGTATCAGCTGAGTAAGGCGGACGATCAATGAGAAGAGTGTGAGTGTGAAACTGCGTGTGAGTATCTGTGTTGATCGTCGAGGATGTGAAGCTCTCGGATCTAGTGTTTAAGCGGATTCGCGAGTGATATAGAGAAACCGAAGTAAGTCTGGTAACGGGATCTTTGACGCGCGAAACAGGTGTGGGAGCTGGATGGTCGGCGCGAAAAATCGCGACAATATTAGAAATTCTCATTGACGATTGAACGAATGTTAGCTAGTCAAGCGAATTGTAATGACTCGTTTTTCTTATCCTCCGCAACTGCGGAATGAAAGGGGGGATAACTAATGCCAGCAAAAAAAGGCGCCCCAAAGAAAAAAGCGCCCGCGAAAAAGGCTGTGGCTAAGAAGAAAGCGCCAGCAAAGAAAGCCGCTAAGAAAAAGTAATTCGCCGGAAATTCTGTAGTAAAAGGAGGGGATGATGAATCTCCTCCTTTTTTAACCCCGGCCGCTGCCGCCGCCGGGGTTGTCCGTCTCCGGTCCGCCGTCGACGGAAGACGGTCGATCTAGCGGCGAAGCCGCTGGTCGTACTTCATTACTCTCGCAACGATCTCATCCACTGGCCAGAGGCGGCCGATGCCTTCGTATCCACAGGCGAGCATACCTTCTTCAGGGCCGATAAAATCGGCGCCGCGTTGTCGGAGAACTTCGACGTTTGCAACGGTAGCCGGATGCAGCCACATCTTGCCGTTCATCGCCGGCGCGATTAAGAGAGGCGCTTTTGTTGCGAGAGCAATGGCGGTGAGTGAGTCATCGGCAAAGCCATAAGCGAGCTTGGCAATGATGTCTGCGGTTGCTGGAGCGATCAGCAGCAGATCTGCTTTATCGGCGAGTTCAATATGCCCAGGGTTCCAGGTTTCTTTCTCATCGAAGATATTGGTTGTGACCGGATTGCGCGAAAGAGTCTGTAAAGTAAGCGGCGTAATGAACTCCATCGCTCCTTTGGTCATGACAACATGTACGAAACAATCCCGTTTGGTCAGCTGGCTAGCAATATCCGCAGCTTTATAAGCAGCAATCGAAGCGGTGATACCGAGGATGACGACCATGGCGAGTTTTGAGTTTTCGGTTCCTGAAAACGGTTAACCTATTCGACATTCTGAATCTGTTCGCGGATCTTTTCCAATTCGGCTTTGCATTGGACCGCCACTTGAGAGATCTCGGCGTCATTGGCCTTTGCGCTGAGGGTGTTCAGTTCCCGGCCGATCTCCTGGCTGATGAACTCGAGAGTGCGTCCGATTGATTCTTGCTTGTTGGTCGTCTCGGTAAACAGATCGAGGTGGGAGTCGAGCCGGGTTAATTCTTCTGAGAAGTCAGAGCGTTCAGCAAAGAAGGCGACTTCGCGTACCAGACGATCGTCATCAACCGCTACGTCCGCCTTGAGCTTCTGGATACGCTCTACCAATTGTTCGCGATAACGATTAATAGCGTGCGGACGCAGTTTACGAATTAACGCAACGGCTTTTCGAATCGACTTAATCCGTTTAGTCAGATCCCTATGAAGCGTCGCGCCTTCCTTTGCGCGCATTTCCAGAAGCTGCTTCAACGCATGATCGAGCGCGGTCACGACGGCTTGGTGGACCGAATGATCAAACGTCGTCTCCTGAGAAGAAGTAATCACTCCGGGAGATCTCAGGATTGTCTCGATAGTCACTTCTCCCGCCAGTTTCAGTTCATTTTTTAATTTCTGGAAACGCTCGAGATAATTTCTAGCGATCTCGTAGTTCAATATCGGCTGATCGCTCGACCCTGAACCGGTGATCGTGACATTTACCACGATCCGGCCACGATGCAGACTTTGATCGGTCTTTGCGCGAAGCTCCGGTTCGATCGACTCAAGTCCTGATGGCAGGTTAATCAGGATGTCGGCCTGCCGTTTATTCACCGACTGGATCTCTACCGAAATCGTTCTTCCGCCGCGGGCCACCTGTCCACGACCGTAACCTGTCATGCTGTGCATAGGGTAATGTTCGGCGTTCGGCGTTCGGCGTTCGGCGGAGACATCGGGCCAAGCGCCAAACTCGGAACGCCGAACGCCAAACGCCGAACGCTACGCGCCATGGTACTCCTGAAGCGTTTTTACTGTGATGCCTTTGGTCCGATGAGAACGGATTGCTCGGATGCTTGCTTCGACGGCGCTGATTGTCGTGAGTGTTGGAATCCGGTTCGCGACAGCAAGGCTGCGAATCCGGATCTCATCATTTCGTGGAGTCTTGCCGCTCGGGGTGTTGATGATCAGATCAATCTGATCGTTCTTCATCATATCAAGAACATGGGGCCGACCTTCGGCAAGTTTGAAGAGGCGGTTTACTTTTATTCCAGCGTTTGCTAAGGCAGCGGCCGTGCCGCTGGTGGCAAAGCAATTGAATCCTAGATCAACCAATTCCCGGGCGAGTTTTGTCAGGCTTGCCTTGTCGGAGTCTTTTACGCTGAGAAAAACATTTCCGGCACTTGGCAAGGGTGGCTGGGCGGCCATTTGCGATTTCGCATACGCTAAGCCGAGGTCTTCGTCGATTCCCATCACTTCGCCCGTCGATTTCATCTCGGGCCCCAGAATGATGTCGATTCCAGGGAATCGGATGAACGGGAACACTGCTTCTTTGACCGAGTAATGCTTGGGTACAATCTCGCGAGTAAAGCCGAGCTCTTTCAGGGATTTTCCCGCCATGACCTTGGCTGCGATCTTGGCCAGCGGAACGCCAATCGCTTTGCTGACAAACGGCACAGTCCTGGAGGCACGAGGATTGACTTCCAGAACGTAGACTTCTTCGTCTTTGATCGCGAACTGGACATTCATCAGGCCGCGTACATCCAGCTCCCTCGCCATCGCTTTGGTTGCGGATTCGATGGTTCCCAGAACTTTGTTCGATAACGAAAAGGCCGGGATAACACATGCGCTGTCGCCGCTATGGATTCCGGCTTCTTCGATATGTTGCATGATCGCGCCGATGACTGTTATCTGGCCGTCCGATATGCAATCGACATCTACCTCGATTGCATCCTCCAAAAAGCGATCAACCAGAACCGGGCGCTCCGGACTTGCTTCGACAGCGGTGCGTATATATCGGCGCAGATCTTCTTCCTGGTAAACAATCTCCATCGCACGACCGCCGAGAACGAATGAGGGGCGCACTAGAACCGGGTAACCGATCCTGGCGCCAACTTTCACAGCTTCCTCCTCGGTTGTGGCGACGCCGTTTGGCGGCTGGTTCAGGCCGAGGCGCTGGAGAAGAGCCGCAAAGTGTTTTCGATCTTCGGCGATCTCGATGTTTTTCGGTTGTGTACCGATAATGTTGACGCCATGAGCCTGCAGCGCGTTCGCCAGGTTAAGAGGGGTCTGGCCACCGAACTGAACAATAACCGCCTTACACTGTTCTCGCTCATAGATATTGAGTACGTCCTCCAATGTCAGCGGCTCGAAGTAGAGTTTATCGCTTGTGTCGTAATCGGTCGAAACTGTCTCCGGATTCGAGTTAACCATAATCGTTTCGAACCCTTCTTCTTTCAGCGCGAACGCTGCGTGAACGCAGCAGTAATCGAACTCGATTCCCTGACCAATCCGGTTTGGGCCTCCGCCGAGGATCATGATCTTCGGGCGCGTTCCGTCGCGTGTCTCGTTCTCGTCTCCGTATGTGGAGTAGTAATACGGGGTGTACGCCTCAAATTCTGCTGCACAGGTATCCACCAGCCGGTAGGTCGGGAGAACGCCTTGACGGATGCGTTGCTCGCGGACATCTGCCTCGGTCTGATCAGTCAGGTAAGCGATCTGACGATCGGAAAAACCGAACTGTTTGGCCCGTCGCAAACTGAGCGACCCATTGGCGACCTGTTTTTCCTGGTCGACGACCTGCCGGATGTTTTCGAGGAACCATGGGTCGATCCCGGTTAACTGATGTATATCCTCCAGCGAAAATCCGGCGAGGATGGCGTATCGAAGGTAAAAGATTCGATCCCAAGAAGCGTTGACCAGTTTGTGTTGAATTTCCTCTTTGTCCCAAGCGCCATCGCTGGTGCGAGGCTCGCGATCCTTGCTGTCTGCGCCAAGCCCGAATCGACCGATCTCAAGCGATCGCAGCGCCTTCTGTAATGACTCTTTGAAAGTGCGTCCAATCGCCATCGCTTCTCCGACACTTTTCATTTGCGTGGTCAAAGTCGGGTCAGCTTGCGGAAACTTTTCGAAGGCGAATCGTGGGACTTTAACGACGCAGTAATCGATAACCGGCTCGAAGCTCGCTGGAGTCTCGCGTGTGATGTCATTCGGGATTTCATCCAGTGTGTAGCCCACAGCGAGCTTTGCGGCGATTTTTGCGATCGGAAATCCCGTTGCTTTTGAGGCGAGCGCGGAAGAACGCGAGACTCGGGGATTCATCTCGATCACCACCATTCTGCCGGTCGCCGGATTGACGGCGAACTGGATGTTGGATCCGCCGGTTTCTACGCCGATCTCGCGAATCACGGCAAATGAAGCGTCCCGCATGATTTGGTATTCGCGATCGGTAAGCGTCTGAACCGGCGCGACGGTGATGGAGTCACCTGTATGAATACCCATCGGATCGAGGTTTTCGATGGAGCAGATCACGACGCAGTTGTCTGCCCGGTCACGCATGACCTCCATTTCGAATTCTTTCCAGCCGAGTAACGATTCCTCGATCAACACTTCAGAAACGGGGGATTGATCAAGTCCTCGCCGGACGATCTCTTCGAATTCCTGTCGATTGTAGGCGATGCCTCCGCCGGCTCCCCCGAGAGTAAATGCCGGCCGGATGATTAATGGGAAGGTGCCGATATCGGCAGCAACCCGTCGGGCTTCCTCCGGGTCGTGAGCGGAACCGGAGCGGGGGACATCCAGGCCGATCTTTTGCATCGACTCCTTGAAAAGCTGCCGATCTTCGCCCTTAGCGATTGCGTCAGCGTTTGCGCCGATCAACCGGACGTTGTGTTTGGCCAGAACACCGGTGCGATAAAGCTCCATCGCGGTGTTCAAAGCGGTTTGACCTCCTAAAGTTGGTAACAACGCGTCCGGTTTCTCGCGTTCGATGATCCGTTCGACGACTGCGGCTGTAATCGGTTCGATGTAGGTTCGCGCAGCGAACTCAGGGTCGGTCATGATCGTCGCTGGATTCGAATTTACCAGGACCACTTCGTACCCTTCTTCCTTAAGGGCTTTGCAGGCCTGAACCCCGGAATAATCAAACTCGCACCCCTGCCCGATAATAATAGGTCCAGAACCGATTAGGAGGATCCGGTGAAGCTCTGGTTTTTTGGGCATGGCTTGGCGGTTGGCGGTTGGCGTTCGGCGGTTGGCGTTCGGCGTTTGGCGTTCGGCGTTCGGCGTTCGGCGTTCGGCGTTCGGCGTTCGGCGTTCGGCGTTCGGCGTTCGGCGTTCGGCGTTCGGCGTTCGGCGTTCGGCGTTCGGCGTTCGGCGTTCGGCGTTCGGCGGATTTTGCAGACAGATTCGCGCCCGAAAGTCACGATAAATCGTCACTCACATGATATGCTGGGGGCGTTGCGAACGAAGTGCATCGATATTCTGTTTACTGACGAACGAACGGTCAGGAAGGTTCTCGTGGCGGCTGACGCCGCCTGAGGTTTTCAGTTTTCGGTTTCCAATTTCCAGTTTTCAGTTCGAACATGGAAACCGAAAACTGGAAACCGAAAACTGAAAACCCTAAAGCTGCGACGCAGCTTTAGCCGATGTACACAAATTTCCTTTATCCCCAGCGATCCTTTGATCCACGCAACCTGGAGCTGATGGATCGGCCGCAACCGGTTTCGTCCGAGCTGCTGATCGACTTGCAGAATCTGGAAAAACTGAACCGCTATTTTGGAAGTCATGCGTTGGTTCTCCGGGTTTTGAAACGTTGGGCGCGAGCCGGCGAATCGGTCCGCATTATTGATCTGTGTACCGGGTTTGGCGATATCCCGCGCCGCATGGTCGATTGGTGCAGAAAG